>NZ_CP044125.1:2285000-2585000 GCF_016864575.1 Rhizobium sp. BG4 | reverse complement strand
CTGCCGGAAACGCTCGGCGGCTCCGCCGACCTGACGCCCTCGAACAACACCAAGACCAGCCAGATGGTCTCGATCACCCCGACGGATTTCGCCGGCCGCTACATGCACTGGGGCATCCGCGAGCACGGCATGGCCTCTGCCATGAACGGTATCGCCCTGCACGGCGGTCTGATCCCCTACGGCGGCGGCTTCATGATCTTCTCGGACTATTGCCGCCCGCCGATCCGCCTCGCCGCCCTGATGGGCATCCGTGTCGTCCACGTGCTGACGCATGACTCGATCGGTGTCGGCGAAGACGGCCCGACCCACCAGCCGGTCGAACAGGTCCCGAGCCTGCGCGCCGTACCGAACCTGCTGGTCTTCCGTCCGGCAGACGTCACCGAGACGGCGGAAGCCTGGCAGATCGCGCTGAAGACCAAGAACCGCCCGACCGCTCTGGCGCTGACCCGTCAGAACCTGACGACGGTTCGCACCGAATATTCGGAAGAGAACCTGACCACCAAGGGCGCCTACACGCTGGCCGGCAAGGCCGACGCCAAGGTCACGATCTTCGCATCGGGCTCTGAAGTCGAACTCGCCGTTGCTGCCCGCGCCACGCTGGAAGCCAAGGGCGTTTCCGTCCGCGTCGTTTCGGTCCCCTGCACCGAGCTGTTCTTCGAGCAGCCGGACGCATACCGCAAGGAAGTACTCGGCAACTCGCCGGTCAAGATCGCCGTCGAAGCCGCCGTTCGCGAAGGCTGGGATGCGTTCATCGGTCCGGAAGGCACCTTCATCGGCATGAAGAGCTTCGGCGCTTCCGGCCCGGCCAAGGACGTCTTCAAGCATTTCGGCATCACGGCCGACGCCGTCGTCGCAGCTGCAGAAGCCAAGCTTTAAGGGGAGCGCGCAAGCGCTCCTCCACCTTATCCGCAAGCCCCATCTCTAGGGAGTGAATGCACATGACTGTAAAGGTTGCCATCAACGGCTTCGGCCGCATCGGCCGCAACGTTCTCCGCGCTATCGTCGAATCCGGCCGCACCGACATCGAAGTCGTCGCGATCAACGATCTCGGCCCGGTCGAGACCAACGCTCACCTGCTGCGCTACGATTCCATCCACGGCAAGTTCCCGGCCGAAGTGAAGGTCGAAGGCGACACGATCACCGTTGGCGGCGGCAAACCGATCAAGGTGACCGCCGTTCGTGATCCGGCACAGCTGCCGCACAAGGAACTCGGCGTCGACATCGCGATGGAATGCACCGGCATCTTCACCGCCCGCGACAAGGCCGCTGCCCACCTGACGGCCGGCGCCAAGCGCGTCATCGTTTCGGCTCCTGCCGACGGTGCCGACCTGACCGTCGTCTTCGGCGTCAACCACGACCAGCTGACCAAGGAACACCTGGTCATCTCCAACGCTTCCTGCACGACGAACTGCCTGGTGCCGGTCGTGAAGGTTCTCGACGACGCCGTCGGCATCGACCACGGCTTCATGACGACCATCCACTCCTACACGGGTGACCAGCCGACGCTCGACACTATGCACAAGGACCTGTATCGCGCCCGCGCTGCAGCCCTGTCCATGATCCCGACGTCCACGGGCGCTGCCAAGGCCGTCGGCCTCGTCATGCCGCACCTCAAGGGCAAGCTCGACGGCACGTCGATCCGCGTCCCGACCCCGAATGTCTCGGTCGTCGACTTCAAGTTCGTTTCCAAGAAGGCTACGACCGTCGGCGAAATCAACGAAGCCATCAAGGCTGCGTCGAACGGCAAGCTGAAGGGCATCCTCGGCTACACCGACGAGCCGCTGGTTTCCCGCGACTTCAACCATGACAGCCACTCGTCGATCTTCGCGACCGACCAGACCAAGGTCATGGAAGGCAACTTCGTGCGCGTTCTGTCCTGGTACGACAACGAATGGGGCTTCTCGAGCCGCATGTCGGACACCGCAGTCGCCTTCGCCAAGCTCATCTAAGCTTCGCTTTCGCGAAAAGCAGATCGAGAGAACGGCCCGGGAAACCGGGCCGTTTTGTTTTAAATGACGGCCGAAAAGGGGAGAACGGCATCATGGTGGATCTCGGAATTCGAAAAGCACGCGCGGCAGACGCCGAAGAACTCACCGCGCTCCTCAACGAGATCATCGCCGCTGGCGGCACAACCGCCATGGAGGTTGCCCTTTCGCCCGCAGAGTTCAGGGAATGGTTCATCGACGGACCATCCATCTTTGCCTGCCATGTCGCCGAAACTGAAGGCCGCCTTGCCGGTTTCCAGGAGATCAGCCGCTACGGAGACCTCCCCGAGGGATGGGCCGACATCGGCACGTTTTCCCGCATACGCCCCAAGATCCCCGGCGTCGGCACCGCGCTGTTTGCGGCAACACTTACGGCCGCCCGGTCGCTCGATATAGAGTTCATCAACGCGACGATCCGCGCCGACAATACCGGCGGTCTCGCCTATTACGGCAAGATCGGCTTCGAGACCTACAGCACCACGAAGGATGTGCCGCTGCGCGATGGGACGCCAGTCGACCGCATCAACAAGCGCTATCGGGTCGCCTCAGCGTAAGTGCCCGCACTTCTTTGACAAAAACGGCAAGCTTATTTGCTCCTGCCCTGCTCTCGCCCGATTTGCCTATACATTCTTTATAGAGAATCTCTCCCGTAGCATTCAGCGCGGTGATCCGTCCGGTTCATCGTTCAGCAGCATGACGCCGCAGGTAAGCAAGGTTAAGCCGCAAGGCCTACCCTTCCGGCCTGTTTTGCCGTTTACTGGCTGAAGGCAAGCAACGGACGAGGTTTGAGAGATGGCTGCGTTTCCGGGGGCGGATCGCAGCGCGGATGTGAAAGGGGATGGACGTGGAAGCATTCTATATCGTCGTGCTGGTTTCGACGGCGCTGGTGCTTCTTGCGGCCTTCTCCAGCCTGCTCGCCTTCCGCTTCGGCGCCCCCCTGCTGCTGCTCTTCCTGGCGATCGGCCTGCTCGCCGGCGTCGATGGCCTCGGCATCGAGTTCAGCAACAACTATCTCGCCTATATCCTCGGCTCCATCGCGCTCGCCGTCATTCTCTTCGATTCCGGTTTCGGCACACCGATCCAGGCCTTCAAGCTCGCGGCGATCCCGTCGCTGACGCTGGCCTCCGTCGGCGTGCTGATGACCGCGGCCCTCGTCGGCTTTGCGGCGACCTGGCTTCTCAATTTCAGCTGGCTGGAAGGCATGCTGCTCGGCTCGATCGTCGCCTCGACCGATGCCGCCGCCGTCTTCTTACTCTTGCGCATCGGCGGCATCAATATCCGCGACAAGGTGCGCTCGACGCTGGAAGTCGAATCCGGCACCAACGACCCGATGGCGATCTTCCTGACGATCGTGCTCGTCGAGCTGCTGGCCAGCGGCGAAGGCTATTCCGGTATCAACCTCTCCATGCTCGCCCTCTTCATCGAGGAAATGGGGCTCGGCGTCATTCTCGGCATGCTCGGCGGCATGATGATCGCCCAGGTGGTGAGCCGCCTCGACACCGACCGCGGCCTCACCCCGATCTTCGTGCTCGGTCTTGCCATGCTGGTCTTCGCCTTCACCGGCGCCGTCGGCGGCAGCGGCTTCCTCGCCGTCTATGTCGCGGGCATCTATGCCGGTAACCGCAAGCTTCCGGGCCTTGCCGCCATCAAGCGCTTTCAGGACGGCATGACCTGGCTGGCGCAGATCATCATGTTCCTGGTGCTCGGCCTGCTGGCCACACCCTCGCAGTTTCCGGCGATCATCCTGCCTGCCGTGGCGCTCGCGCTTTTCCTGATCTTCGTCGCCCGCCCGCTGGCGATCTGGCTGTCGCTGCTGCCCTTCGACTACACCCAGCAGGAGATCGGCTTCGTCGCCTGGGTCGGCCTGCGCGGCGCCGTCTCGATCCTGCTCGCCATCATGCCGATCCTCGGCGGCCTGCCGAACGGCCATGTCTATTTCAACGTCGCGTTCATCATCGTGCTCGTCTCGCTGCTGGTGCAGGGCTGGACGATCAAGCCGGTGGCGAAGAAACTCGGCCTCATCATTCCCCCGCGCATGGGCGCCGTCGACAAGGTCGAGATCGATCTGCCCGGCAGCGCCAATCACGAGCTGCTCGCCTACCGCGTCATCAAGGACAGCCCTGTTCTGCGCGGCGAGCGCATCCCGCGCTGGGCAACGCCCTCGCTCGTCATCCGCGACGGCAAGTCGCTGCGCTATCAATATGCGGGGCGCCTGCGCGAGAATGACCTCGTCTACCTCTTCATCGTGCCGAGCTACGCCCGCCTGCTCGACCGTCTCTTCGCCAGCAAGGCGCCGGTCGACGAGGACGATGCCGATTTCTTCGGCGCCTTCGCGCTCTCCCCGGTGCGCCCGGCGGCCGATCTCGACGCCGCCTACGGACCCGGCCTGCTGAACGAATCCGAGAAGGGTCTGACGATCGCCGAGCTGATGCGGCAGCGTCTCGGTGGCAAGGCGGATTATGCCGATCGCGTCCGTCTCGGCTCGATCATCCTGATCGTCCGCGATCTCGACGACCAGGACCACATCAGCTCGGTCGGCATGTCGCTGGAAGCCGTCGAACCGGTGATCACCCTGCCGATCTTCATCAATATGCGCGATATCATCCAGCGTGTTCGCGACCGGCTGAAGGGCCGTCACATGGCCGTTACCGCGCATGGCGGATCCACCGCCGACAGCGACGAAAACGCACGCGAAAAGCACGGCTGAACACCTTGCGTCGTGGGGCATCCTTGGTATGGTCGGCCACCTTCCAAGGCACTAACGAACGGATAGTCCCATGCCAGCTTTCAAGACCCTCGACGACCTCAACGGCATTGCCGGCAAGCGCGTCCTCGTCCGCGTCGACCTCAACGTTCCCGTCAAGGACGGCAAGGTTACCGACGCGACCCGTATCGAGCGTGTGGCTCCGACGATCCTCGAACTTTCCGAAAAGGGTGCAAAGGTCATCCTGCTCGCCCATTTCGGCCGCCCGAAGGATGGCCCGTCGGCTGACCTGTCGCTGTCGCTGATCGCCCCTGACGTTTCCAAGGTGCTCGGCAAGCCGGTCGCGACCGCGACCGACTCCATCGGCGACGACGCTGCCGCTGCCGTTGCCAAGATGAAGGATGGCGACATCCTGCTTCTCGAGAACACCCGCTTCTACAAGGGCGAAGAGAAGAACGATGCCGATCACACCAAGGCGCTCGCCGCCAACGGCGACATCTTCGTCAACGACGCCTTCTCGGCCGCCCACCGCGCCCATTCCTCCACCGAGGGCCTCGCCCAGGTCCTGCCCGCCTATGCCGGCCGTACCATGCAGGCCGAGCTGGAAGCGCTGGAAAAGGGCCTCGGCAATCCGGCCCGTCCGGTCGTTGCCATCGTCGGCGGCGCCAAGGTCTCGACCAAGATCGACCTGTTGATGAACCTCGTGAAGAAGGTCGACGCCCTCGTCATCGGCGGCGGCATGGCCAACACCTTCATCGCCGCCCGCGGCACCAATGTCGGCAAGTCGCTCTGCGAGCACGACCTCGCCGAGACCGCAAAGCAGATCATGATCGAAGCCGCCGCTGCCGGCTGCGCCATCATCCTGCCTGAGGACGGCGTCGTCGCCCGCGAATTCAAGGCAGGTGCGGCCAACGAGATCGTCGCCATCGACGCGATCCCGGCCGATGCCATGGTTCTCGACGTCGGCCCGAAGTCGGTCGAAGCCGTCAAGTCCTGGATCGAACGCGCCCAGACGCTGGTCTGGAACGGCCCGCTCGGCGCCTTCGAAATCGAGCCCTTCGACAAGTCGACCGTGGCGGCTGCGAAATACGCTGCCGAGCGCACCAAGGCCGGCAAGCTGACCTCCGTTGCCGGCGGTGGTGACACCGTTTCGGCACTGAACCACGCCGGCGTTGCCGACGATTTCAGCTACGTCTCGACGGCAGGCGGCGCCTTCCTGGAATGGATGGAAGGCAAGGTGCTTCCGGGCGTTGCCGTGCTCACCGCCAAGTAATCAGCAAACGCTGATTTGACAATTTTTACATGTGGATAGGACCGCGGAGGCACATCGCTTCCGCGGTCTTTTGCTCAGCGTGACTAAAACTGCCCAAACTTTCAAACGATTGAAACGAATTCAATCGTTTCAATGATTTAGCCTTCCATTCTCCCGTCCATAAACATCTGTTATCCGCGAATGACGGCCAGCGAGCCTTGAGGCGCGTAGTGCGCAAACTTTGGGGATAGGAGCAGTATGGTAGACGCGAAGATGTTGAATAAGATGAGCTCTGCACCGGGCTTCATTGCAGCGCTGGACCAGAGCGGTGGCTCGACGCCCAAGGCATTGCGTCTCTATGGCGTGAATGAATCCGATTACTCCGGCGACGACGAGATGTTTCGCCTGGTGCATGCCATGCGCGTCCGCATCATGAGCGCGCCCAGCTTTTCGGGCGACAAGGTCATCGGCGCGATCCTTTTCGAGCGCACCATGGATGGCGATGTCAACGGCCAGCCGGTTCCGTCCTACCTCTGGGAAAAGCGCGGCGTCGTCCCCTTCCTGAAGGTCGACAAGGGTCTTGAGGCTGAGGCAAACGGCGCTCAGGTGATGAAGCCGATGCCGGATCTCGACGCGCTGCTGATCCGCGCCCGGGAAAAGGGAATATTCGGCACGAAGATGCGCTCGGTCATCGCCCATGCCGACAAGGCAGGCATCGCCGCCGTCGTGAAGCAGCAGTTCGAAGTCGCGCGTCAGATCATCGGCCACGGCCTCGTCCCGATCATCGAGCCGGAAGTCTCGATCGACAGCCCGACGAAGCAGGAAGCAGAAGCCATCCTGCGCGACGAGATCCTCAAGGAACTGGACAGGCTTCCCGCAGGCGACAACGTCATGATCAAGCTGACGATCCCGACGGTTGCCGATTTCTATGCGCCGTTGATCGCCCACAAGTCGGTGATCCGCGTCGTCGCCCTTTCCGGCGGATACAACACCGAAGACGCCTGCGAAAAGCTCAGCCATAACCATGGCATGATCGCAAGCTTCTCGCGCGCACTGGCGGAAAATCTGCGCGTTTCGATGAGCGACGCGGAATTCGACGCAAGCCTGACCGCAACGATCGCCCAGATCTATGCGGCAAGCGTCGACAAGTCTCCGGCGCGCGAGAGCGCCCTCGTCTGACCAACAATGGGCGGCCCGGGCCGCCCATTTTTCTTTGTCACGGCGACAAGTTTGCCCCTTCTGTCACAGGCGCTCCCGGCTAAACATCTGGGAAAGCCGAACGGGAGCCAGCCGTGCCCAATCTCTCCTACACAACACTCGACGTCTTCACCTCCACGCGTTTCGAAGGCAATCCGCTCGCCGTCATCACCGGCGCCGAAGCGCTCGATACCGGCACGATGCAGAAGATCGCCGCCGAGTTCGGCTATTCCGAAATCACCTTCGTCCTGCCGCCGAAGGATCCGGCCAACACCGCGCATGTCCGTATCTTCACGCCGACCATGGAAGTGCCCTTCGCCGGCCATCCGAATGTCGGCACCGCCTATTTCATCGGCCAGCAGAGCGAGATCTTCGGCAAGCCGGTCGGCGATCGCCTGCGTTTCGAGGAGGCCGCGGGCATCGTCGACGTCGACCTGCGCCGCAGCAACGGGCAGGTGACCGCCGCGACCATCCGCGCACCGAAGCCGCTGCAGACGGGCGCAACGATCCCGGAAGCCGATATCGCCCGCTGCATCGCCATCCGGCCGGACCAGATCGCCACCGCGCTCCACCGCCCGCTCTTCGTCTCCGTCGGCCTCGAATTTGCCGTCGCCGAGCTCGACAGTCTGGAGGCGCTTGCCGCGGCGGTGCCGAACCCTGCCCTGTTCCGTGAAGCCGCTGGCAACCGCAGCGAAAACAATCACGACTTCTCGCTGTTCCTCTATGTGCGCTCGAAGGAGAACCCCTGGCACCTTCGCGCGCGCATGTTTGCACCGCTCGACAACGTCGCCGAAGACCCGGCGACCGGCAGCGCCTCGGCTGCCCTCTCGGCCTATCTGGTTTCCCGCGCGCCCGGAACCGACGGCCAGCAACGCGTCACCATCGAGCAGGGTGTCGAGATGGGCCGCCGCAGCATCATCGAGGTTGATGTGACGAAAAACGGCGACACGGTCACCGATGTCCGGATCTCCGGCAGCTGCGTCTTCGTCATGCGCGGCGAGATCCTGGCCTAGCCGACGAACTCGCGGGCGATCAGCGCCACCGACCAGATCGCGAAAGCGACCAGCGCAATCTTCCAGAAGTCCATCCGGCGTCGCAAACCGGGCAGCCCCAACGGCTTGATGATGTGTACGACCATGGCCAGGATGAGCAGCAATGCGAGCAGCTTGGTCATAGTTTTATTTTTCCAACATTATCAGAATGTCACAGGACGGACATTATTCCGCGCGAACACAAGATTTCTTCATGCCGTAACGGCATTCCGGGGCACAATCAACACCATAGGGGCTAGGCGGGACAGCGTCTCGTCTTATGTCTTTTCAACACAGAACTCTTCGAGAGTGGGGATATGAGAAGAAATCTGCTGTCCGTCGCCGCGCTGCTTTTCGGAACGCTTTTCCTCTTCATGGGCAACGGCCTGCAGGGCATCCTGCTTCCCGTCCGCGGCAATCTCGAGGGCTATGCCACAACCACGCTCGGCCTGCTCGGCACATCCTGGGCCGCGGGCTTCGTCGTCGGCTGCCTCGTGGCGCCGAACATGGTGCGCCGTGTCGGCCATGTGCGCGCCTTCTCCGGCTTCATCTCGATCATCGCCATCTCCGCTCTCTTCAGCGGCATCATCATCGATCCCTTCTGGTGGATCGCGCTGCGCGCCGTCACCGGCTTCTCCACCGCCGGCACCTCGATGATCATCGAAAGCTGGCTGAACGAGCGGGCGACCAATGAGAGCCGCGGCGCGATCTTCTCGCTCTATATCGCCATCACCCTTTTCGGCGTCGTCGGCGGCCAGATGATGATCCCGCTCGAAGATGTGCGCACGCCCGTTCTCTTCATGATCTGCGGCGTCTTCTATTGCGTCGCCATGCTGCCGACCACACTCTCGACCGCAGCCTCGCCGCAGCCGCTGAAGGCGGTCAGGCTCGATCTGCCGGCGCTCTACCGCAATTCGCCGGTTTCCTGCCTCGGCATCCTGCTCGTCGGCATCGCCAATGGCGCCTATGGTACGCTGGGCGCGGTTTTCGGCGCCGGTGCCGGCCTTTCCGATACCAGCATCGCCATCATGATGAGCGCCACGATCTTCGCCGGTGCCGTCATGCAGTTCCCGGCCGGCCGCCTCTCCGACCGTATCGACCGCCGCTATGTGCTGGCCGCCATGTCTGCGCTTGCCGCCCTCGCCGGCATCCTCATCGTCGTCTTCAGTCCGTCGGATCCCTTCTGGGTGATCGGCCTCGTCGTCTTCTACGGCGCGGTCGCCAACACGCTCTATCCGATCGCCGTCGCCCATGCGAACGACTTCGCCTCCTCCGAGGATTTCGTAAAGGTCTCGGGCGGTCTGCTGCTGCTCTATGGCATCGGCACGGTAATCGGCCCGACCATCGGCGGCCCGGTCATGTCCGTCGTCAGCCCGCACGCGCTGTTCCTGGTGACTGCCATCGCGCATATCCTGATCGCCGCCTACGCGATCATCCGCAGCCGCCTGCGCGCCGCCATCCATCCGAGCGAACGCGACGCCTATACGACGATCCCGACGGCAACCTCGCCGATGATCACGCCCGAGAGCATGACCCTTGCCGACCGCGGTTCCAGCAAGGCTCCCGAAAGCGGCGATCCTGCTGTAAAGTACGGCTGAAAAGCCAACGCAGGAGGGTTGCCCCATGAGCTTCTTTGACGAGGAACGGCCACAGAAGAAGACAGCGCACGAGATCGGCCAGGATCTGTCGCTGCTGTCCGTCGGCGAGCTCAAAGAGCGCGTCGAGCTCCTGAAAAGCGAGATCGCAAGACTCGAAGCCGAGTCGGCGAAGAAGGCTTCCGGGCGCGCTGCGGCCGAAGGCCTGTTCCGCTCGTAAAAGCCCGAAAAAAGTCACAGGCAAGCGCAAAACGCGCCGCGGCAAGTCTCAATCAAGAACAGTATTAACATACAATTAAGCTTTACGAGCTATTACTTAACGCATCCAGATTTCGTCTGGATCTCAGACAGTTTTCCATGCGGTGAATTGGTCTGATTTTTCTCCCTGTTTTACCTTGAGAGCCGCTTTTGCGGCTCTTCTTTTTGCCTGCGCGGCCGTTCACCACGAATCTGTGGAAGTTAACCCTTTCTTAAGAAACGCCTTGCGCATTTAGGGTAATGATACCATCTTAAAGACATAAAGACCCGCCGCTGAAACTTTTACTTCCGGCTGGCGTTACCTGACCATATGTAGACGCGTGCAACAGGGACCATTGGAATGTCGGAACTTGGTTTGAATACGATCAGCTTCGCAGGACGCGCCGCCGCATCGTCGCAGTTCAAGACGCTTTATGCAGAAGGCATGTCGCTGGTCGAAGAAACCGCAGCCTACCTCGATGGTAACGGCCGCGCCGCTTCGAAGGTCCTGCCCCGCATGGCATCCGTCCTCTACGCAGCAGAATCCATGCGCCTCACCACCCGCCTGATGCAGATGGCATCCTGGCTGCTCCTGCAGCGCGCCGTCAACAACGGCGAGATGTCCCGCGATCAGGTTCTCGCTGAAAAGAACAAGGTTCGCCTCGACGGCTTCAACGTCGACCGCAACGCTCCGGGCTGGGGCGACCTGCCGGAATCCTTCCGCGATCTCGTCGAGCGCTCGCTGCGCCTGCAGAACCGCATCGCCCTGCTCGATCGCGAAATCTACCGTCCGTCGGAAGCACCGATCGTGCATGACAACCAGAACAGCGTCCAGGCGCAGCTCAGCCTGCTGCAGACGGCGTTCGGCAACAACTAAGTTTCTACTGCCATACTTTAAAGACCGGCCGGCTGTGTTCCCTGCACAGTCGGCCTTTTCATTTCCTGCCGAAATCCAGAATCCGGACAATAAAAAAGCCCGGTCGAAACCGGGCTCTTTTCAAATTCCGTAGTACCGCAGAAGCGATTAGAGGCCGAGGCCGCCGAAGCGCTTGTTGAACTTGGAAACGCGGCCACCGCGGTCCATGAGCTGCTGGTTGCCGCCCGTCCATGCCGGATGGGACTTGGAATCGATTTCGAGGTTCATGACAGCGCCTTCCGAACCCCAGGTCGAGCGGGTTTCGTATTCGGTACCGTCAGTCATGACCACCTTGATGGTGTGGTAGTCGGGATGGATATCAGCCTTCATAACAATCTTCCTGCGATGCCAGGGTCCAATTTGACGCATGTCATTGCGGCAAGAGAACCGATTGAATAAATGAAGCCGCAGTCGCGAAGGCTACGGCTTCCCATTCGGATGCGGTGCCTATACATGAAGGCCATCCGGATAACAAGTGCCAACAAGCTGGTGATCAACGGTTTGAAGGCGATTGGAGATGATTTGACAGACGCAGTGCAGGGCGGGGAAAAGAAGTCGCGGTCGCTGAAGCCTCTCGGACGGTTGACGCCTTATATCATGCGCTATCGCGGCATGGTCGCCGGAGCTCTCGTCGCGCTCGCACTCGCCGCCGTCACCTCGCTCGCCCTGCCGCTCGCCGTCCGTCGGATGATCGATCACGGCTTCACCCAGCCTGACGGCACCTTCATCAACAGCTACTTCGCCATGCTGATGGGGATGGCCGTCGTGCTCGCGATCGCCAGCGCGCTGCGCTACTATTTCGTCATCACGCTCGGCGAGCGCATTGTCTCGGATCTGCGCCAGGATGTGTTCGCGCATGTCACCCGCCTCTCCCCCTCCTTCTTCGACGTCAACCAGTCCGGCGAGATCGTCTCGCGGCTGACGGCCGATACGACGCAGATCAAGTCCGCCGTCGGCGCGACCGCCTCGGTGGCGCTGCGCAATCTGATCCT
This sequence comes from Rhizobium sp. BG4, assembly GCF_016864575.1. Lineage (NCBI taxonomy): Bacteria > Pseudomonadati > Pseudomonadota > Alphaproteobacteria > Hyphomicrobiales > Rhizobiaceae > Rhizobium > Rhizobium sp. BG4. The sequence goes on along the minus strand of NZ_CP044125.1, from coordinate 2,573,091 downwards.
CTGTTTCGGCGCGATGGGCATGATGGTCGTGACATCGCCGAAGCTCGCAAGCCTGGCGCTCGGCGCAATCCCGCTGATCGTCTTCCCGCTCGTCGCCTTCGGCCGCTCGGTGCGCAAACGCTCGCGTGCCGCGCAGGACACGCTGGCGCAAGCCTCCGCCTTCGCCAACGAGACGATTGCCGCCACCCGCACCGTACAGGCCTTCAACGGCGAGGATGCCGCTTCCGGCCGTTATGCTTCCGCCGTCGAATCCGCCTATCAGGCCGCGCGTTCAGCCATCCGTTCGCGCGCGCTCCTGACCGGCATCGCCATCACCCTGATCTTCGGCAGCGTCGTCGCCGTTCTCTGGGTCGGCGCCCACAACGTTCTGACCGGCACGCTGTCTGCCGGCACGCTCGGCCAGTTCCTGCTCTATTCGGTGATCGCCGCCGGCTCGCTCGGCGCGCTCTCGGAAGTCTGGGGCGAACTCTCGCAGGCCGCCGGCGCCGCCGACCGCCTGACCGAGCTGCTGGACGAAGTCTCCCCGATCTCAGCCCCGGCCAAGCCAGAAACGCTGCCGATGCCCGCTCGTGGCAGGGTCGAATTTGCCGATGTCCATTTCGCCTATCCCTCGCGGCCGGACAAATCTGCCCTGCACGGCCTGACCTTTAACGTCGTGCCCGGTGAAACCGTGGCGATCGTCGGTCCGTCGGGCGCAGGCAAGAGCACGGTCTTCTCGCTACTGCTGCGCTTCTACGATCCGCAACTCGGCGGCATCAGCGTCGATGGTCTCGATGCCCGCAGCGTCTCGCCTGACGATCTGCGCGAGCGTATGGCGATCGTGCCGCAGGACGTGACGATCTTCGCCGCTTCGATCCACGACAACATCGCCTTCGGCCGCCCCGGCGCCAGCCGCGAAGAGGTGCGCGCCGCGGCGATCGCCGCGCAGGCCGACGAGTTCATCGCCCGTCTTTCGAATGGTTACGATACCGAGGTCGGCGAACGCGGCATCACGCTTTCAGGCGGCCAGCGCCAGCGCATCGCCATTGCCCGCGCCATCCTGAAGAATGCCCCGATCCTGCTCCTCGACGAAGCGACATCGGCTCTCGATGCCGAAAGCGAAACGCTGGTCCAGAAGGCTCTCGACGGCCTGATGCAGGGCCGCACGACACTGGTCATCGCCCACCGCCTCGCAACCGTCCTCAAGGCCGACCGCATCCTCGTCATGGACCAGGGCCGCGTCATCGAGGAAGGCACCCACCAAACCCTCATCCGCCACGGCGGCATCTACGCCAAGCTCGCCAAGCTCCAATTCGATGCAGGGGCTGAAGAGTTTCTGGCGGCGGCGAAGTAAGCTACCTCTGATTGTATTGACGTGTTCGATGCTTTAGCATTCCACCCAAGGGTGGGATGGCATGAGCATCGGTGGTTTCGATTGGGATGAAGGCAATTGGCCGAAATGCGGCAAGCATGGTCTAAGCCGGAGCGATATTGAGTTCATCTTCCGGGGCGACTTTGCGACGTTTGAGGACCCGCATGCCGCGACTACCGAAAAGCGGCAGCGCGCTATCGGTAAGACCAGCGCGGGGCGCTACGCATTTGTCGTATTTTGCCTGCGTCAACGAAACGGTGTAACATTGATCCGTCCGATCAGTGCCCGATATATGCACGGGAGCGAGGTCCAGCGTTTTGAGCAAGTTTGAAAACAAACCGCTACCGGAATTTGAAACCGACGAAGAAGCTGAGCGTTTCGTCGATGAGGCAGACCTGAGCCAATTCGACCTACGGACGAACCGGCGCATGGTCCGTTTTGATTTTGTCGAACAGGACTCCGCACGGTTTCAGATCTTCTTAGATCAAGACGGCAAATTTCGCTTCCGCCTTCGAGATGGAACCGGAAACATATTGTTGGTGTCTGAGGCATACCAAAGCAAGGAAGCCGCGATACAGGTCATCGAAGCCTTCAAGAGCGGTGTCGTTGACACCGAAACCGACAAGTCGACGCCTCCAAAAGTAGCATCGCGGAAGTAAGCCTCACCCCTCCGGAAACGTGAAGACATCGACCGGCTCGCCGAGACCGCGCAGCGGGAAGGTGCCGACAGGTTTCAGTTCGGCGCCGCATTTGGCCATGTCGACGAAGGCTTTCGAGATCAGCACCGGCTGGCCGACGTCCTTGGTCAGGGTTTCCAGCCGCGAGGCGACGTTGACGGCCGGGCCGATGACGGTGAAGTCGAGGCGTTTGCGCGAGCCGATATTACCGTACATCACATCGCCGACATGGACGCCGACGCCGTAGCGGAGCTCTACGACGCCGCGTTCGGCGTTGAACGTGTTGAGGTCGTTGATCGCCTTGCGGGCTTCCTTGAGCGACGTCAGCAGATTGCGGCAGGCATCGGGATTGCTGAGCGGGAAGATCGCGAGCAGCCCGTCGCCCATGAATTTCAGGATCTCGCCGCCATGCCGCTCGATCGGCTCCGACATCGCGTCGAAATAGGCGTTGAGCAGCTCGATCACGTCGTCGCGCGGCCACATGTCCGAGATCGTCGTGAAGTCGCGCAGATCGCAGATCAGGATGGCGGCGCCTACGGTGCTCCCGCTGCCGCGGGTGGTGGCGCCGGCCAGGATCTGCTCGCTCGCATGCGGGCCGACATAGGTCTGCAGCAGGGTGCGCGCCAGGATATTTTTCACCCGGATTTCACTGACCAGCGTCAGCGCCGGAAGAAGATCGCGCAGGAAAGCGATCTGATCGGCGGTGAAGCCGCCGGCTACATTGCTGGAGAAGGTCACCACATGCCGTTTGCCGAGCGTGTGCTCCAGCGGCCAGGCGATGTAATCGGTCAGCCCCTCGCCGCGCAGCTCCTCATAGAGCGCATAGTCGCTGCGGATCTCGCCTTCGAGGTCCTGGCGCACTTCCGAAGCGCCGCTGAAGATCTCGTTCATCGGGCTGCTGAGAAACTGCGGCGTGTTTTCGACACCATAGCCGAAGGTGGTGATTTTCGCTTCCTTCATGCCCGGCCGCCACAGAACCCGCGCACCCATCCATTGCGGATGCAGCGTACGGAAGTGCAGCGTAGCCCGGCCGAGCGGCACGCCCGCCTCGATCAGCCGCTCGTTCATCTCGACGAAGATATTGTCGATGAAGCGTTCGCTGCGGGTTTCGTTGACGAGCCAATCGAGGATACGGCGGCGGCGCAGCGGCCAGGCGCCGTCTTCGGCAGCAGTGGAGATGGAAAGAGCATCGGGGGACGGATGCATATCAAAACCTCATGAGGGCCACCCGCGGGGCGAGCGGCAGAAGACTTGCTTTATCCCTAGATGGTTATCGGAGGAGCAAATGTAATATCAATCCCCATTCCAAGGCGACTAAAGTCGAATTCGCTTCGGCACCATCCGTGGTTGCCTTTAAAGCCCGCTGCCCTAACCTCCTCCTGCCCGGTCAGACGCAGCCGGGTGCATAGCTGTTGAATTCTGGGAGGAGAATCGAATGGCGCTTTTCAATTTCACCCGCCGGGCAAGCCTGGCGCTCGGCCTTGGGCTGTTTGCCACGCTCAGCGCCGGCACGGCGATGGCGGAAGGCTTTCCGGATCGCACGATCACGATGGTCGTGCCTTTCGCGGCCGGCGGATCGACCGACGTGGTGGCCCGCATCATCGCCGAGAAGATGTCGGAGGACCTCGGCCAGCAGGTGATCGTGCAGAACGTTGCCGGTGCCGGCGGCAATCTTGGCGCCGATAATGTCGCCCGCGCCGAACCGGATGGCTACACCATCCTGATGGGCACCGTCGCCACCCACGCGCTGAACCCGCTGATCCTGAAATCGACGCCCTATGACCCGCAGAAGGATTTCTCGCCGGTCTCGCTTCTCGTCATCGTGCCAAACGTGCTGGTCGTCAATCCGGAGCTGCCCGCCAAGAACGTGCAGGAACTGATCGCGCTTTTGAAGGCCGAGCCGGACAAGTGGAGCTACGCCTCTTCGGGTAACGGCACGCCGCTGCATCTCTCCGGCGAGCTCTTCAATGCCATGGCCGGCACCAAGATGCAGCACATCCCCTACAAGGGTGCCGGACCGGCGCTGACCGATCTTCTCGGCAATCAGGTGTCGATCATGTTCGACAACCTCCCCTCCTCGTCCGGCCATATCAAGAGCGGCAAGCTTCGGGCGCTGGCGGTCACGACGGCCCAGCGCGCGCCCTCTTTCCCTGACATTCCGACGGTCGCTGAATCAGGTGTTCCGGGCTACGAGACCTATACCTGGAACGCGCTTTTCGCCCCGGCAAATACGCCGACCGATGTCGTCGCCAAGCTGAACGAGTCGGCCAACAAGGCGCTCAAGGATCCGGCTGTCGCAGGCCGCATGAAGGAGTTCAGCGCCACCATCGTCGGCTCGACGCCGGACGAGCTTGGCGCCCATGTGAAGGCCGAATTGGCGAAGTGGGAGCCAATCGTAAAAGGCGCAAATATCCAGATGGAATAGTCTCAACTTTTGCTCTAGATTATCGCCTGTTACCGGGGCAACTTCCTGATTTTGGGAGACATTCGATGTATAAGTTTGAAGTGTACAAAGACAAGGCCGGCGAATTCCGTTTCCGCTTCAAGGCGTCTAACGGCGAGCAGATGTTCGGCTCGGAAGGTTACAAGGCCAAGGCATCCGCGCTGAGCGCCATTGAATCCATCAAGAAGAATGCGCCCGGCGCAACAGTTGACGATCAGACCAAGCCCACGGCTTGATCCTGACAAAGGCGGCACCCGATAAGGTTGCCGCCTTTTCTCATACAGCTCGTCCGGCCACGCGGCCGGAAAAAATACAACCGCCGAGGAAGGTCCCTTCCAGCGCGTTGTAACCATGCATGCCGCCACCGCCGAAGCCGGCGACCTCGCCCGCTGCATAGAGACCAGGCACCGCATTTCCACCCGGACCGATTACCCGGGCCGACAAATCCGTTTCCAGCCCACCGAGCGACTTGCGCGTCAGGATGTGCAGCTTGACAGCAATCAGCGGACCCTTCGCAGGATCGAGCAACCTGTGCGGCCGCGCGGTTCTGAGCAGCTTGTCGCCGATATAGCTGCGGGCGCCGCGGATCGCCGTCACCTGCGCATCCTTGGAGAAGCTGTTTTCTATCTCGCGGTCGCGCGCCTCGATCTGATGGCGGATATGCGACACGTCGAGCAGCCGCTCGCCGGTCAGCGCATTCATGCCATCGACCAGTTGCTCCAGCGTGTTGCGGACGATGAAATCCTCGCCCTTGTCCATGAAGGCCTTCACCGGCCCCGGCGGCTCGCTGCCAAGCCGCTGCAGCAGCAGCTTGATATCCTTGCCGGTCAGATCCGGGTTCTGCTCGGAGCCGGAGAGCGCGAATTCTTTCTTGATGATCGCCTTAGTGAGGATGAACCAGCTGTAGTCGTAGCCGGTCTGTCTGATCGCCTTCAGCGTCCCCAACGTATCGAAGCCCGGCATGGCAGGGGCGGCAAACCGGTTGCCGCGCGCATCGCACCAGAAGGACGACGGCCCGGGCAGGATGCGGATGCCGTGGTTCGCCCAGACCGGATCCCAATTTTTCAGGCCCTCGGTATAGTGCCACATGCGATCGCCATTGATGACACGGGCGCCCGCTCGCTCGCCGATCTCCAGCATGCGGCCATCGACATGCGCGGGCACGCCCGCGACCATGGAAGCCGGTGGAGGTCCGAGCCGCTGCTGCGGCCAGTTGCGCCGGACGAGATCGTGATTGCCGCCGATACCGCCGGACGTGACGATGATAGCACCGGCCCGGATCTGGAAGGTGCCGGAGATCATCCGCGCTGTCGGCTTGCCGCGCGGGGCATTGTCGGGCACCAGCACGGTGCCGAAGGCCCCGACGACAGTGCCGTTCTCGACGATCAGGTCGTCGACGCGATGGCGGAAGGCGAAGGTGATCTTGCCCTCTTCTTCCGCTGCGCGCACACGGCGAATGAACGGCTCCAGAACCGCCGGCCCCGTTCCCCAGGTCAGGTGAAAGCGCGGCACCGAATTGCCATGACCATGCGCCATGCCGCCGCCGCGTTCGGCCCACCCGACAACGGGAAACCAGCGCATGCCCTGCTGATGCAGCCAGGACCGCTTTTCGCCCGCGGCAAATTCGAGATAGGCTTCGGCCCAAAGCCGCGGCCAGTAATCCTCCGGCCGGTCGAAACCTGCAGATCCAGACCAGTCCTGCCGCGCCAGATCGATATTGTCACGGATGCCCAGCCGCCGCTGTTCGGGGCTATTGACGAAGAACAGCCCGCCGAGAGACCAGAAAGCCTGCCCCCGAGGCTCTGCTCCCCTTCCTGATCGACGATGCAGACCTTGTGTCCACGATCGGCAGCCTCGGCCGCCGCCACCAATCCCGCCAGGCCTGCGCCGATGACGAGCACATCACATTCCATCCCGAACGCCTCCCCCGCATTCACGAATCCAAGGTTATGCAGTGGCAGCGTCAGCCGCAACTGCTGGATTTCACTCTCTGAAATTTGGGGCGATGGCAGGGCGGCGAAACGCCACCCCACACTTATTTCTCGGTGAGCTTGAGCTCGATACGGCGGTTCGTCGCCCGCGCTTCCGGCGTATCGCCCGGCGCGATCGGCTGGAACTCGCCGAAGCCGGCGGCCACCAGGCGGTCGGCAGGAACACCCTGTGAGATCAGGTATTTGACGACGGAAATCGCGCGCGCTGAGGAAAGCTCCCAGTTGTCGCGGTAGCGGCCGTTGCCGGAGAGCGCGACATTATCCGTGTGACCGTCGACACGCAGCACCCAGTTGATCTCCGGCGGAATTTCCTTCGCGAGATCGAGAAGTGCGGCGGCGAGCTTGCCCATCTCGGCCGTGCCGTCGGGATTCAGATCCGAGCTGCCCGATGGGAACAGCACTTCCGACTGGAACACGAAACGGTCGCCGACGATGCGAATGTTTTCGCGGTCAGAGAGGATTTCGCGCAGGCGGCCGAAGAAGTCCGAACGATAGCGGTTGAGCTCCTGCACGCGCTGTGCCAGCGCCACATTCAGGCGGCGGCCAAGATCGGCGATCTTGGTCTGCGAGGTCTGGTCCTTCTGCTCGGATGCCTGCAGCGCCGCTTCGACGGCGGCGATCTGGCTGCGCAGCGCCGATATCTGCTGGTTGAGCAGTTCGACCTGGCTCATCGCCCGCTCGCTGACCTGCTTCTGCTCGTCGAGTTCCTTGGTCAGGCCGCCAATCTTCTGCTGCGCTGCTTCCTGCCCGCCGGAACCGGCATCGAGCAGCGCCTGCAGCCGCGAACGCTCGCTCTCGGCACCCGCAAGCGAAGCCTGCAGATTGGCAACGGAATCTTCCAGATCCTGCTTGCTGCCCTTCTCAAGGGCCAGAAGCTGCGTCAGCTCGTTGATCTGGCTGTTGAGGCGGTTCAGCACCTCGTCACGGCCGGAAATCTCGCGGCTGAGAATAAACTGGCCGACGACGAAGACCGTCAGCAGGAACATGATGGCGATCAGCAGCGTCGACAGCGCGTCAACGAAACCCGGCCAATAGTCGACCGTACGCTCGCGGCGGCGGTTCTTGGCAAGAGCCATGGCTTATTTGCCCTCGCTCTTTTCGGTCTGGCTGCTGCGGTAGCTGGTGCGCTCCTGGCCGCCGATGCGCTCGGCAAGCCTGTCGAGGGTGCGGCGCATCGCCTTCGCCTCGTCCTGCTGCGCCTCTATCCAGTCGCGCAGCATCTGCTGCTCGTTGCGCATGTTCTTGACGAGGCCCTGAATGCCTTCGGCGAGGCTCGCCATCGCGGCGACCGAGCGCTGGTTGCCCGCACCCCCTTCTTCCGAAACCTTCTTCAGATAATCAGAAAGCGCACGGACATCTTCGGACGATCCGGCAGGCGCATCGAGCGCGGCGGCAACGGGAACATCGGAGCCGACGTCTGTGACCGAGGACAGTGCGTTTTCCAGCTCCATATAGAAGCGGTTCTGCGCGCGGCCGGCCTGCAGGTCGAGGAAGCCGAGGATCAGCGAGCCGGAAAGGCCGAGCAACGAGGACGAGAAGGCCTGGCCCATGCCCGACAGCGGAGTCGACAGGCCTTCCTTCAGGGTGGCGAGAACATCGCCGGAACCGTTCGAACCGGCATCGAGCGACTGGATGACGTTGCTGATCGAGCCGATCGTGCCGATCAGGCCCCAGAAGGTGCCGAGCAGACCGAGGAAGACGAGCAGGCCGATGAGATAGCGCGAGGTGTCGCGGGATTCATCGAGGCGTGTGGCGATCGAATCGAGGATCGAGCGCAGCGCCGTCGTCGACAGCGTCGCCGTCGATTTGCGGTTACCGATCAGCGCCCGCATCGGCGCCAGCAGCCGCGGATTGCGGTTCACCTTGTCGGCGCTGCCTGCGGCGCGGAACGAATTGAACCAGCGCACTTCCGGGCGCAGCGCCAGAACATGATTGAAAACCAGAATGATGCCGACGGCGAGAACGCCGAGGATCAGCCCGTTGAGGCCGGGATTGTGCATGAACGCCGTCTGCGTCTGCCTGAAAAGGATCGCGGCGATGAAGCCGACGATCACCAGGAACAGGAGCATCGTCCAGAGGAAGGACATCGGGCTGGAGAGTTTGTACGTATAGGTACCGCTCGGTTTTTCGGTCGAGCCGAACTCCGCCGCATTCACATTTTCCATGGTCTCGCAGCCTCCGGATTGCTAGCATCGGGAGACTAGAGCAACATTGTGCCGAATTGAAGTATGCCGGGACAGAAAACCGTGTGTTTACAACAGTCGGTTTTGATGAGGTCCTACTTCGAAGGGATAGGGCGCTTGATGACTTCCATAAGCGCTTTGTGGATGTACTCGTTGCCGGCGACCACTGCGCCACCTTCAACGACGTTTGCTCCACCATCCCAATCGGTTGCGTAGCCGCCTGCTTCGCGGATCAGCAGGATGCCGGCAGCGATATCCCAGGCCGAGAGACCGTTTTCCCAGAAGCCGTCGAACCGGCCGGCAGCGACGTAGGCGAGATCGAGCGACGCCGAACCCATGCGGCGCACGCCGGCAACTTCGCCCATCACATGGCGCAGCTCGACGAGGAACTTGCCGTGATTGCCGCGGCCGAGATGCGGCACGCCGCAGGCAACGACGGCATCCGACAGGACGCGGCGGGCGCCGACGCGCAGGCGGCGATCGTTGAGGAAGGCGCCACCGCCACGCTCGGCGGTGTAGAGCTCATCGGTCGCCGGGTTGAAGACGACGCCGGCGACGATTTCGCCGTTGCGCTCCAGAGCGATCGAAACGGCAAACATCGGAATGCCGTGCAGGAAGTTGGTGGTGCCGTCGAGCGGATCGACGATCCAGCGATGCGCGCCGTCGGTGCCTTTGATCTCTTCGCTTTCCTCGCCGAGGAAACCGTAGGTCGGGCGAGCCTTCAGAAGCTCGTCCTTGACGATCTTCTCGGCCTTGCGATCAGCGTTGGAAACGAAGTCACCCGGTCCCTTGACCGAAACCTGCAGGTTCTGAACTTCCCCGAAATCACGCCCCAGCGACTTGCCTGCCTTGATGGCAGCCTGAACCATGACATTGAGAAGAGCAGAACGGGCCATGTTGGCAATTTCCTTGGAACTGGTACGGGGTCGCTGTCAGGGCGGGAAAGGTCCCTGATCGCCGGAAAAGGCAGCGCTTTATAAGATTGGCGGCCTCAAGACCACAAAATCACGGAAATTTCAAGGGGAGAGGCGCCGAGCGGCTTCAGCGAGCGCCGGAGAGGTTAAAATTATTCTGGACACATCAGTCCGAAAACCCTATCTGAGAGTCATGGCACGTCACAAGGAATTCGACCGGGACAAGGCTCTCGGCGCCGCTATCGGCATCTTCTCCCAGCATGGCTATGAGGGGAGCTCGACCGATGCGCTGCTAACGGCGATGAAGATCAGCCGGCAAAGCATGTACGATACCTTTGGCGACAAGCGCAGCCTCTATCTGGAGGCGCTGAAGCGCTACAACACTGACAGCGTCTCGCGCATCATTGATGATATGAAGGGGAACGGCTCTGCGCTCGACGCATTGGAAGCTGCCCTTGTCGCCTTCGCCTCGCGTCCCACTGCCGAGGCATCGCTCGGCTGCATGGGCGTCAGCGCCGTCTGCGAGTTCGGCAGGACCGACAATGACGTCGCGACGCTGACAGACAGCGCTTCGGCCACTCTCGGCCGGGCAATCACCAGGCTGATCGAAGGCGGCCTGGCAAGCGGCGAGATCAGCGCCGAGATCGATCCGGATGCCGCCGTACAATTTCTTGGCGCAACGCTATCCGGCATGAAGGTCAGCGCCCGCAACGGCGCCACGCCGGACATACTCAGAACAATCGCCCGCCTCGCCATCCGCAGCCTTCGCTAACAAGAGGGTTGGCCGAGCGCGCCTTTGCATATCCAATTCTAGACTAAACAGTCCAAATAAGGAGACATGACATGACGAAACCTCTTGATGGAAAGACCGCACTGGTGACCGGCGGCTCCCGCGGCATCGGCGCAGCAATCGTCCGCCGTCTTGCCGGGGACGGCGCGGCGGTAGCCTTCACCTATGCAAATTCGAAGGAAAAGGCCGAGGCTCTAACGGCCCGGATCGAGGCCGAGGGCGGCAAGGCAATCGCCATCCAAGCCGATAGCGCCGATGCGGCCGCACTGCAGGCGGCAATCGATCAGGCCGCCCGCCATTTCGGCGGGCTCGATATTTTGGTCAACAATGCCGGGATCCTGATGCGCAGCCCGATCGACACCTTTTCGCTCGACGATTTCGATCGCATGTTCGCCATCAACGTCAAAGCGGTCTTTGCCGGGACGCAGGCGGCTGCACGGCACATGCAGAGCGGCGGCCGGATCATCACCGTCGGCAGCGTCACTGCCGAGCGCAGCGGCTTTCCCGGCGCATCGGTCTACAGCATGACGAAAGGCGCTGTCGCCGCCATGACCCGCGGCCTTGCCCGCGATCTCGGTCCACGCGGCATCACCGTCAACGCCATCCAGCCCGGCCCGACGGCGACGGACATGAACTCGGATCCGGGTTCGCATGAGATGCTGCAAGGGCTGATGGCGCTCGGCCGTCTCGGCGAGGACCGCGAGATTGCCAGCCTTGCCGCCTATCTCGCCAGCCCCGATGCATCCTTCGTCACCGGCGCTAGCCTGACGATCGACGGCGGTTATCTCGCCTGAAAACAGAACCGGCGGCCAAGGCCGCCGGCTTTCCTAGAATTTCTGCTGTGTCAGAAGCACTTCGCGGGCGATCTGGTCGAGCGGCAGGATGCGGCTGACGCCGCCCTTGGCGATCGCTTCCTTCGGCATGCCGAAGACGACGCAGCTCGCTTCGTCCTGCGCCACCGTATAGGCGCCGGCCTGGTGCATCTCGAGCATGCCGCGGGCGCCGTCGTCGCCCATCCCGGTCATGATGATGCCCATCGCGTTCGAGCCGGCAGCGCGCGCCGCCGAGCGGAAGAGCACATCGACAGACGGGCGGTGGCGGGAAACCAGCGGACCTGTCTTCACCGAGACATAGTAGCGAGCCCCCTGGCGCTCCAGCAGCATGTGCCGGTCGCCCGGCGCAATCAGCACGTGGCCGCGCAGAACAGCGTCGCCATCGGCCGCTTCCTTGACCTCGACTTCGCAGAGGCCGTTGAGGCGCTTGGCGAAGGCGGCGGTGAACTTCTCCGGCATGTGCTGAACGATGACCATGCCTGGAGCATTCGCAGGCAATCCTTCCAGAAATTCGCGCAGCGCTTCCGTTCCGCCCGTCGAGGCGCCGACACAGACGACCATCTCGGTGGTCTTCGCCATGGCGCGACCCGTCGGCGGCGGCAGCATTGCGTCAGCCGTCAGCTTCTTGGCCGGACCGTCGGCCGAGGCTGAACGCGCCGCACCCGCCACACGGCGAGCGGAGGGAAGGCGCGCATGAGCCGCACCCTTCACCACCTCGCGAATGCGGATCGCGTCGTCGGCCAGACTGTCGGCCGCACCGATCTTCTGCTTGAGAATGATATCCACCGCGCCGGCTTCCAACGCCTGGATCAGCGTTTCGGAACCTGCTTCCGTCAGCGACGAGCACATGACGACCGGGATCGGATGCTGCGACATCAGCTTGCGCAGGAAGGTGATGCCATCCATGCGCGGCATCTCGACATCCAGCGTGATGACATCAGGGACGTCTTCCTGCAGCTTGCGGGCGGCCATGAAGGGATCTGTCGCCACCCCCATGACTTCAATATCGGGATCTTCCTCGAGAATGCGCACCAGCGTCTGACGAACGCTGGCGGAGTCATCGATGACGAGAACGCGAACCTTCTTTCCCATCTCTTTCCTGCTCTACTTCTTCTGGAACACCGTGTTGGAAACCTGCTTCAGCGGCAGGTCGAATCCGGTGATCGATTCCGAGTGGCCGATGAACATGTAGCCGCCATCGGCAAGGCAGTCGCAGAGCCGCGTCAGCACGGATTGCTGCGTCGGCTTGTCGAAATAGATCAGCACATTGCGGCAGAAGATGATCTGCATCGGCTCGCCGACCGGATATTTGTCGTCCATCAGGTTCATGCGCGCAAAGCCGATCTTGCTGCGCAGCTTTGGCGAGATGCGCACTTCGCGGCGCCCGGCCTGCTTGGCGGTCATTACATATTTGCGCTGCAGATCGTAAGGCACCGGCTGCACCAGATCCTGCGCATAGATGCCGCGGCGCGCCGTCTGCAGCACATCGGTGCTGAGGTCGGTCGCCAGCACGCTGTAGGAAAGACCGGCATTCTCTTCCACGAATTCGGAAAGCACCATCGCCATCGTGTAAGGCTCGGCGCCCGTCGAGCAGGCCGAGCTCCAGGTGCGGATCTTGCGCACGCCGCTCGAAACCAGCGCCGGCAGCGCCGTCATCTGCATATACTCGAAATGCTTGGCTTCGCGGAAGAAGTCCGTCTTGTTGGTGGTGACGACATCGATCAGATAGACCGTTTCCTGATCCAGGCCGCCTTCATCGAACAGGAAATCGCAATAGTCGTCGAATGTCGAATGGTTGGTGGCGCGAAGGCGGCGGCGCAGCCGGCCCTCCAGCATCGTCAGCTTCGACGGCGGCATCTTGATGCCGCTGTAGTCGTAGATGAACCGGGAAAGCTTGTCGAAATTGCGCTTGCTGATCCGGTCGCCCGGCAATTGGGCTTCCACTGCTGCCATACTCATAACTCAAAACCCCCAAAAGTCGGCAGCCTAAGCTGCCGATTGCAATGCCGAAGCGTCCTCGCGCGACAGCAGCCGCGCCAGGTCGACGATGACGACGAAGCCGTTTTCACGGCGCACGACGCCAGCGATGTAATCGGAACGCCAGCGGGTACCGATATCCGGCGCCGCCTCGATCTGGTCCTGCCGGAAGGGCGTCACCTCGAAGACCCGGTCGGCGACGAGGCCGAGCGTCAGCACCCGGCTTTCCATCGGTATGTCGAGAACGAGCACACGCGTATGCGGCGTGGGCACGGTCTTCGACATACCGAGTTTCAGGCGCAGATCGATGGTCGGAACACCCTGGCCGCGCACGTCGCGAAGGCCGAGCAGATAGTCGGGACCGTTCGGAATCTTGAAAGCTTCCGCATAGTCCAGAATTTCCCGCACCACCTCCACCGGAACGGCGAAGATTTCATCGCCGAGGCTGAAGGTCACGAATTGAGCTTCCAGGGATGTCGAGGCCATGATTATGCGCTTTCCTTGAATTCGGCGTCACCGTCGTCGGGACCACCCATTGACATGTCCAGGGCAAAACCTTTCGCACGGGCCTGCTGGCTGGCGACGCTGTTGGCTGCCGCAACCGCCTTGACGGGCTTGCGCGGCGAAGCGGCGGGGCGGGCGCTCATCCGGGCAGCTGTCGTGCGGGCATGGCCCGAGGTTTCGACCTTGAAGAAGGCGATCGAGGCCTGCAGTTCCTCGGCCTGGGTGGCGAGCTCTTCCGAGGTTGCCGACATCTCTTCCGATGCGCCGGAGTTCTGCTGGGTCACCTTGTCGAGCTGCTGGATCGCTTCGTTGATCTGGGCCGCACCGATATCCTGCTCGCGGCAGGCGGCGCTGATCTCGGAGACGAGCTCTGCGGTCTTGCGGATATCCGGCACCAGGCGGCCAAGCATGTCGCCGGCATCCTGTGCTGCCTTGACTGTGTCGGTCGACATCGAGCTGATCTCGGCAGCAGCAGACTGGCTGCGTTCGGCCAGCTTGCGGACTTCCGATGCGACAACAGCAAAGCCCTTGCCGTGTTCGCCGGCACGAGCCGCTTCGACGGCGGCGTTCAGAGCGAGAAGGTCGGTCTGACGGGCGATTTCCTGAACGATGCCGATCTTCTGGGCGATGGTGCGCATAGCCTCGACCGCGCGTGCCACGGCCTCGCCGCTGGTTTCAGCATCCTTGGCGGACTGACGGGCGATCTTTTCCGTCTGGGCGGCGTTATCGGCGTTCTGCTTGATGTTGGCGGCCATCTCTTCCATCGAGGCAGACGCCTCTTCGGCCGATGCTGCCTGCTCGGTCGCGCCCTGCGAAACCTGCTCGGCGCTGGCCGAGAGTTCCTGGCTGCCGGAAGAAACGTTGTCGGCGGCCGAGAGAGCATCGGCAACGACGCCACGCAGACGCTCGACCATGCTTTCCAGCGAGAGTCCAAGCACGTCCTTGTCGGACAGCGGCTTCGGCGTGACGGTCAGGTCGCCATTGGCGATCTTGTCGGCAATGCTTGCCGTATCGCGAAGATTGGCCGTCATGGTGTTGAGGGCATCGACGAGGTCGCGGACTTCATCGTTGGAATTGACGGTCGCGGTTGCCGAGACATCGCCGCGTGCGACGGCACTTGCGAGATCGGTGGCTGCCGAAAGGTTCCGCTTGATGGCGCGGGTCACGAAGATCACGACACCGATCGCGGCGAGCGTGATCAGCAGACCCATCGTCACGGTCATCTGGATCAGCGAGTGGAAAAGAGCAATGCCCTGCTCGCGCAGATCCTTGGCGGCCTTCAGCTGATATTCGGTCAGCTTGCTGATGCCGTCGGTCGTCGGGTCGATCGCAGGATAAAGGTCGTTCTTGGCGAATGTATCGAGCTTGGCGGTGTCGCGCGTCTGGAGAATATCCTGAAGCTCGGCGACCTTGACGTCGGAGCGCGCCATGTCGGACTTCACCTTCTCGGCGATCACGCTTTCTTCAGGCGTCAGCTGGGTGGCGAGACAGGCCGACCACTGATCGGAGATGACATGCTTGGCGCCTTCGATATTGGAGGCGGCCTGCTGCCAGTCGAGCTTTTCGGCATGCAGCTTGTGCGTCGTATCGACGATGCTGACGGCATAGGCGTCCGACACCAGCTTGAGCTGCTGCAGCGGAACGACGCGATCATCATAGATCGACTTCATCGATTCCGTCATGGCGTTCATGCCGTAATAGGCGCCACCGCCGATAACGCTGGCGATAGCGATGCTGGACGAGATCTGGATTGCAAGAATTTTGGCGCCGATGGAACGGAAGATTCCCTTTTTGCGGCCGGTAGTCATGGGGGCATTCCTCGCTAGAGATGTTCTGGTTGATCCGGCTGAACGCGCGGCTTTCCGCGCCGCCCAAACGGCAGTCGTTCGAAATGTCTTGCTGGTTCCAAAATCATCGTCGCGTCACCGGCACCGTTTTGTACCGGCCTTTTCACGATCGGCAGCAAACCGCTGAGCGCCAGCCACGGATGCTTCTCCCTCGGAGAGCCTTCAAGCCGGTCCGCATCCTGCGGTGGCCTGGGCCGATCGACACCGGCGCATACACACGCCGGGCATTTCATGCCGCGGACTTCTCAGCCCGCGGCACTTGTTCATCTATCGATCAGGCGCTTTCGCGGAAGTCGTCGTCGTGCGAGTCCGGACCGCCCATCGACATGTCGAGTGCGAAGCCCTTGGCACGGGCCTGCTGGGCCGACACCGACTGGCTGCTATGGCTGAAGTGCGAGTGATCGCTGGCGGGCTTGCGAACCGGAGCCGAAGCCTTGACGACCTTGGTCACGGCCTTGACCGGCGTGCGCTGCGCGCTGGAGCGGGCCGCACCTGCGGTATCGACCTTGAAGAAGGCGATCGAGGCCTGCAGCTCTTCTGCCTGTGCAGCAAGCTCTTCCGACGTTGCCGACATTTCTTCCGATGCGCCGGCGTTCTGCTGGGTCACCTTGTCGAGCTGCTGGATCGCTTCGTTGATCTGCGAGGCGCCGATATCCTGCTCGCGGCAAGCAGCGCTGATCTCGGAGACGAGTTCGGCGGTCTTGCGGATATCCGGCACCAGGCGTCCGAGCATTTCGCCGGCGTCGCGGGCAGCCTTGACCGTATCGCTCGACATCGAGCTGATTTCGGCGGCGGCAGACTGGCTGCGTTCGGCAAGCTTGCGGACTTCCGAAGCAACGACCGCAAAGCCCTTGCCATGTTCGCCTGCACGGGCCGCTTCAACGGCGGCGTTCAGAGCGAGCAGGTCCGTCTGGCGGGCGATTTCCTGAACGATGCCGATCTTCTCGGCGATCGTGCGCATCGCATCGACAGCGCGGTTGACGGCATCGCCGGAAGCCTCGGCATCCTTTGCCGACTGGCGGGCGATCTTTTCCGTCTGGGCGGCGTTGTCGGCGTTCTGCTTGATATTGGCAGCCATCTCTTCCATCGAGGCGGATGCTTCTTCGGCAGATGCTGCCTGCTCGGTCGCGCCCTGCGAAACCTGCTCGGAGGAAGCCGAGAGTTCCTGGCTGCCCGAGGAGACGTTGTCAGCGGCCGAGAGAGCATCGGCAACGACGCCGCGCAGACGCTCGATCATCACGTTGACGTTGCCGAGCAATTCGCCGATTTCGTCGCGGTTAGTGATTTCGGCGGTCTTCGTCAGGTCACCTTCGGAGACTTCGCGAACGACGGTGTTGGCGCGGGCGAGACCCTTGGAGATCGTGTTGGCGATCCAGAAGGCGACAATGGCGGCCAGAACCAGCGCAGCACCGGCAACGCCGATCATGACTGTGCGGGTCGAGGCATACTGCTGGTCGGCGCTGTCGTCGGCATCCTGCATGCGCTGCTTTTCAAGCGCCAGAATATCGTCAAGAGCCGCATCGATCTTGTTGGCAGAGTCGCGGGCCGTGGTGATCGAGATATTGTTGGCGGCGTCCAGGTTGCCGGCCTTCATGAGGTCGCGGATCTGGTCGTCGGACTGGTTGAATGCCTTCGAGAACTCGGCAATCTGCGCCCAGCGCGGCTTGCCTTCTTCGCTGGCGATCGCGACGACGCCGTTGAACGCGTCGGTGAAGTCCTTGCGGGCCTGATCGCCCTTCTGGATCGAAGATGCGATATCGTCAGGCGTGCGGGCCGTGAGCAGGTTCTTCTGCTGACGGATCGCTTCGAGCTGCGCGATATTGATCTGCTGCGCAAGATCGAGACGCGCGGCCGGGCCTGCGAGCAGGTTGCCGAGCGTGTCGTTGAGCGAACCCAGGCTCATGATGCCGTAACCGGCCGTGCCCACAAGCATTAGTATGATGAAGGTGAACGCTGTCACCAATTTGGCTTTAATTGTCAGTCGCATCGTCCCAGCCCCCTAGCTGATATCAACGGCGTTTCAGTTTGAGTTGCCGGCGCTGTCGTGCCGGGCGGAGAAGATTGCCTGCAGATTGGGGATGATGATGAACTCCCCTCCCCGCTTGACGAGGCAATTGATGTAGTCGGCGCGCCAGCGCATGCCGACACTTGGCGGTGGTTCGCTCGCCGTCTTTGCGAGCGTGGTGACTTCATTCACCTTGTCCGTCCTGAGGCCAACGAGCGTACGCTCGCCCTGCAGGTCGATTTCGATAACGATGATGCGGCTGTCGATCGTCGCCTCCGTCGCCTCCATGCCGAAGGCAAGGCGTAGATCGGCGAGCGGGATGACCTTGCCGCGGAAATTGATGACGCTCGCCACATAGGACTGCGCGCCGGGCACGGCAGTCTCCGGCAGCAGGTCCAGGATTTCCTGAACCATGACGGCCTCGAGAGCGAAGGTCTCGCCGTTCATGTCGAAGGTCAGGACCTCGACTTCTTCGGCATAGGCCCAATGCTGGTCTACACGTTCGGCTACGGCGCTCATCCTGCGACCCTCATCTGCGCTTCCTGTTGCTGACCGGCGGCCACGAGATGGCCGACGTCGAGAATGAGTGCGACGCTGCCGTCGCCGAGAATGGTGGCGCCCGAGAAGGTCACCACGTCGTTGTGCAGCTTCGACATCGACTTGATGACCGTCTGGTGGTCGCCGATGATCTGATCGACGACGAGGCCGACGCGCTCCGTGCCGGTCGAGATGACCACGACCTTCTGATGCACGTCGGGCTTGGTGCCGGTGCGGAAGAGATCGCGAAGGCGCAGGAACGGTACCAGGCTGTCACGCAGCGAGATGAAGCTGCGGCCGCGCGAACGCAGATCCTCTTCCAGCGACAGTTCGAGGCATTCCTCGACCGCCGAGAGCGGGATGACGTAGCGGCCGGAACCGACACGAACGAGAAGGCCGTCGATGATCGCCAGCGTCAGCGGGATGCGCAGCGAGACTTCCGAACCTTCACCCGGACGGCTCTCGATATCGATGGCGCCACGCAGCGCCTCGACCGTCTTCTTGACGACATCCATGCCGACGCCGCGGCCGGAGAGATTGGTGATCGTCGCAGCCGTCGAAAAGCCCGGCGCGAAAATCAGCTGCAGCAGTTCCTGATCGGAAAGCTGCTGGCCGGGCGCGATGAGACCCGAGGATTCGGCCTTGGCGCGGACCCGTTCGCGGTTGATGCCGCGGCCGTCGTCCTTGATCGAGATGATCACTTCACCACCGGACTGGCGGGCGGACAGCGTCACGGTACCGGCTTCGCTCTTGCCGGCGGCAAGGCGGTCGGCCGGGGTTTCGAGGCCGTGATCGATCGAGTTGCGGACGAGATGAACGAGCGGATCGGCAAGGCGTTCGATGACCGTCTTGTCGACTTCGGTGCTTTCGCCCTCGGTGATCAACTCGATCGACTTGCCGGTTTCGCGGGCAAGATCGTGAACGAGGCGGCGGAAGCGCGAGAAGAGCGTGGCGACTGGCACCATGCGCAGCACCATCATCGTGTCGCGAAGCTCGCCCGACAGGCGCTCGATCTCTTCGGAGACGGAGCGCAGTGCGATATCCGAGCTTGAGCTTGCCAGCTGGCTGAGGCGCGACTGGGCGATGACGAGCTCGCCGACGCGGTCCATCAGTTCATCGAGGCGCTCGGCAGGAACACGGACGTTCTCCTGTGCCTTGGCCTGGCGGCTGTCGGCCGCGGCAGCGGCCGGTGCATCGCGCTTGACGGGAACGGCCTCGACCGGCTTGAAGGCCGGAGCGACGGCAGCCTGCGGTGCGGCAACGGGCGCCGCGACCGGTGCGGGCTCGGCAGCCTTGACCGGCTCGGCTGCGACAGGCGCGGGCGCCGGGGCGGCGTCATCGATATCGACGACTTCGAGCTCCATGTCATCCATCACGAAGATGAAGACGTCGTCGATCGCCGAACGGTCCTGCTCGCTCTTCAGCGTCACTTCCCAGGAGATGTAGAGTTCGTTCGCCACGAATTCGCCAAGCGGCGGGATACCGGCCGTATTGGCGCGCACCGTGCATTCGCCGAGCTCGCGCAGCTCGTCGAGCAGGCCGAGCGGGTTGGTGCCGTTGGCCATCGCATTGGACGGCAGGCTGAAGCGGATGCGCCAGTGATTGAGCTTCTTCTGCGGAGCAGGTGCCACAACGGCTGCGGGCGCCGCTACAGCAGGTGCCGCTTCCTTCGGTGCTGCGGAACCGCCGACGGCGGCCTGCAGCTGGGCAAGCAGTTTCTGCCCGGTATCGCCGTGGTCGGCGTCGGGCTGATCGACGAGCGCGCGCATGTGATCCTGCGCCGCCAGTACCGCCGCCACCAGTTCGGCGGTTGCCGGAACTTCGCCCTTGCGGACGCGGTCGAATGCCGTCTCGCAGTGATGCGTGAAGGCTGCGAGCGCCTCGAAGCCGAACATCGCGCCGGAACCCTTGAGGGTGTGCAGGCCGCGGAAGACGGCATCGACGAGGCCCTTGTCGTCGAGCTGGTGGGTGAGATCGAGAAGCCCGGCCTCGATTGCCTCGAGGCATTCGGCGGCTTCCGTGCGGAACACTGCGACCGGATCGAGCGTGCTCATCTGCCGAGAACTTTCTTGACGATCTTCACGAGGTTTTCAGGATCGAACGGCTTGGTCAGCCAGCCGGTGGCACCGGCCGCCTTGGCGCGGGCCTTGAGATCGGCATCGGACTCGGTGGTGAGGAAGATGATCGGCACGCCCGCCTGGCTCGGCAGCTTGCGCAGCTCCTCGATCATCGTCAGGCCGTCCATGACAGGCATGTTCAGATCGGTGACGATCAGGTCGAACTGCGCGGTCTGCGCGGTTGCCAGACCTTCGGCACCGTTGACCGCCTCGGTGATGGTATAGCCCGCATTGGTCAGCGTGACCTTGGTCGTCAGCCGGATGCTGGCGGAATCGTCGACTGTCAGGATATTGGCGCTCATGCTGTAACCTCTTTATGCAACCAGAACTTCGCGTCCTCGGCGGTGAAGGCTTCGACGAAGCCGGCGCGTTCGAGGACCTTGAGAATACGCTCGCCAACAGGGGACGAGAGCGTCAGGGTCTTGCCTTGCAGCTTGGCCTGGCGGCGCGCGGATTCCACGAGTTGCACGAAGCTCAGATCGGCCTCCGCACTCGATGGAATTTCCAGTATAATTCGATCTTTACTTTCGATTTCACTAGAAATTGTCGCGCTAAGATCCAATACATTCCTGATACTTAGAACTTCAGGCAATGATATAGAATCGCGATGCTGATTATCGCCGCTCAAGACAGCCCCCGAGGCATGAGAAATACTTTTATTCCTCTAAAGGACTCTCACGACAGGCTTAACGGGGAGTAAACTGTGGTTGTAACCGATCTACAATTGCCGCGAGTCCCGACTCCCAAATTCTTACCCAAGATAAGTTATAGTCGGCAATTTTTATGGGTATTTTTTACAAGCAAAATCATATGGTTAAATTAACATGAGAGCTTTCTAACGAGAAAGGCTCCGCATTTTTTACGCATCGTTAATCACAACGCAGGCGAGTCGGCGGCGTTTACCCCTCATTTCCATCCTGCCCGTAAAAATAGCATCAGTTTTGCAGAAGTAATAAGTAAAGGGAACAACGTGGCAAACGGGGCAGGATCGGCACAGGCGATAGAGTTGACCACCGGTACGGAGGTCAGTCAGACGCTCGAAACCGCGCGCAGCCAAGTCGAAGAACGCTTCCTGGAAGGCGGCACGGTGCTGCTGTCCGTCATGGACGTTCTCAACCGTTTGCTGAATTCTCTCGATAACATCACCAAGGCTCTCGACAACAATGAGTCGAGCAATGCCGACGCTGATCTGCGCGCCACCGTCGAAAGCCTGACCGCCCTGCCGGTCACCGAACAGGCGCGCCAGACGGCACTTGCGACGCTCGCCGAAACCGGCAGCGGCCTGCACAAGCATATCGCCGAGATGCAGGAGACCATGCGTTATCTCCGCACCTTCGCCGTGACGGTAAAGATCACCGGCGCCGGTCTCCCGGAATTCGCTGGCTTCGCCCAGGAAATTCTTGAGCGCATCTATTCCGGCACCGAGGAAGTCAATCGCTTCGCCGGCCACCTTGATAGCCTGCAAAAGGAAGTAAAGCTGGCGCTGAGTGTCGGCGCCAATCTGTCGAAGAGCTATTCGGAAACCGTGCCCGCCGTTGCCGGCGCACTGCGCCAGGATGCGCAGAAGATCGCCGAACACCGCCAGAAACTCGGCGTCATCGCCCGCGAAGTCGGCGCGATCGCCCGCGGCGTCCAGTCCAAGGTCGCCTCCACCCTTTCGGCCCTGCAGATCGGCGACATCACCCGTCAGCGCATCGAGCACGTCCAGAGCACCTTCTCGCTGCTCGACGAATTCCTCGATGGCGATGGCAAGGCACTGAATGCCGACCAGCGCGAGCGGCTGCGCAATGTCATCAATCATTTGACCGCGGCACAGATGGCGGAAATGTCCGCCGATTTCAGCCGCGACTCGCAGAATGTTGTGCAGACAATCAAGAGCTTCGGCCACGACACGCACGAGATCATGAAGCTCCGCGACCAGATGGCTGGCGGCGGCGAAGGCAATTTCATGCGCGCCCTGGAATCCAGCGTTTCGGCCGCCCACGAGATCGTCAAGCAGGTGGATGCCTCCAGCCGCCAGGCCGACCAGGTCAGCCAGTCGACACTCGGCACCGCGGCCAAGCTTCTGGAAGCGATCGGCAACATCCGCGCCGTCAAGACCGACATCAACTACATGGCGCTGAATACCAACCTACGCTGCAGCCGTCTCGGTGAAGAGGGCAAGTCGATCAACGTCGTGACCGCGGAGCTTCGCATCTTCGCAGGCAAGCTCGACGATTCCGCCGATGCGATCGTCAACGGCCTGCCGGCGCTCGAAGCAGCGGCAGGCAACATGGCCCCTGCCGCAGGCGGCAATTCCGGCGGTCTCGCCGAGAGCCTGACGGCTGCCGTCGGCAGCATCCGTTTGGGCGCGGACATGATGGAAGAGGAATTGAAGGTTCTGGCCGAGCACGGCCGCGAGGTCGCAAGCAAGATCACCCTGATGATCGGCAAGCTCGATTTCGAGCACGATCTCGGTGAAACGCTGGTGCGCTGCGCCACCGTTCTCGAAGACGTCGCCGGCATGGAAATCGCCAATATCGACGATATCGCCGAGTTGATCGCTCCGCTCGACCGCAAGATCTTCAAGCTCTACACGATGGTTCAGGAACGCAACGTCCACCGCGCCATCATTCCGGCCATCGAAGAAGAAGCGGCACCGGCCGCTGCGGCAGCCCCCGCGGCTGCCGGTGACGACGAAGACCTCTTCGCCGACGCGCTGTTCTAGGACTTAAAGCCTACGGAAGGCGGCGGAACTTGTTCGCCCGGTCGATGGCCGCCTTCTGCTGATCGTCCTCGATCCCCAGGAAGAAATCCTCGAGCTCAGGATCGGGCAGGCCGGCCCGGCGTGACAGCACATACCATTTGGCCGCCTCGATCGGATCGGGCTTGGTGCCGAGCGCGTAGATGTAGAGATGCGCGAGCTTGTTCTGCGCCACCACGTTGCCGCGGTTGGCGGCAAGCTGCATCCACTGGAAACCGTGCACGAAGTCACGCGGGCCGTTCTGGCCATTGACCATCCAGACGGCGAGATCGACCTGCGCGGTATCGAAACCGGCATGGGCAGCACGCGCCATCCAGGGCCGCGCAAGACGGCGCTTCTCTTCCGGAAGATCGGGCATTGTCGAATAGAGTTCAGCTACCGCATATTGCGCATCGGCAATGCCCTGCTCCGCCGACTTCTCGTAATAGGGCAGCGCGAGCTTCAGTCCGTCCTGGCCGGGATGGTCGGAGGTGAGGATCTGGCCCCAGTTGAACTGCGCGGAAGAATTGCCGGCATCAGCCGATTTCTTCATGTATTCGTCGGCCTTGGCCTTGTCGCGCGGCACGACTTCGCCGGCCATCAGCATCAGCGCATATTTGAACATCGCCGCGCCATCGCCGCCTTCGGCTGCCTTGCCGTACCAGAAAGCAGAGCTCTTCGGATCGCGGCGCACACCGAGACCGGCATACTGAATTTCGGCAACCAGCGTCTGTGCGGCGGGATCGCCAAGCTGGGCGCGCGGCAGTGCAAGCTGCATCGCCGTCAGATAATAGCCGCGCTGATAGGCGCCATAGGCATCATCGACCGGCCCCTTGTAGTCCTTCTCCGGCGGCAGGTCGGGAAGTTTCGCGCCCATGCGGTCGAGAACGCCGAGACCGGTCGAGGGCTGCACGCCTTCCGGCGGGCGTCCCTTCTTCAGCGGTTCGGCATCGCCGCCGACCGGCCGTGTCACCACATTGTCGATCGTCTGGGCCATCGCCGCATAGGGAATGGACGCGGAAAACGCGGCAGCGGCGAGAATCAGACGGCGAATGTGGACGGCGCGGATCGGCATAAGCGCGACTTCAATCCTCAAACCGTGGCGCTTTTTCGTCAAGAAGTGCGTTGACCTGCGCAACGATCGCCGGCGCCTGTGCCGGATCGGCAAAAACGGCAAGCCGCAACGCTACGAACTCGGCGCCGGATTCGGCAACCACGAGCGCCGAAGCGGGATCGGTTCCTCCCATCACCATGCAGGGAATTTCGATCATCGACGCCCACCATTCGCCGAGCGCGACATTCTTCGGATGCGCTTCCGGCTTGATGTCGCCGTCGAGCTTGCCGAAGAAGATGTAGTCGGGACGTTCCTCGCCGATCTCCAGCGCATTGTGGCGATCGGTGGCATTGCCACCGCCGACGATCAGCTTGTCGGCATATTTGTCGATCGCTTCTGCGATCTCGGCAGCCGGGCCGGTCAGATGCAGGCCATCGGCCTTCGCGCGGCCGACGATGCGGCTGTCGCCGGCGATCAGGGCAGCCGCGCCCGCGTCCTGGATGATCGGCACCAGCTTTTCGGCGTGCTTCTGGAAAACGCCGTCGTCGAGGCCGTATTGCGGCACGATCACCGAGGCGACGTCTCCGCCTTTCAGCGCATCGCCAACAATCTTCGCCCTCTCGTCGGCGTCTGCAATGTCAGGCGCGATCAGGACCAGGCGGCAGCGGTTTTCCGGTTCGGTGCTCATGAAGTCTTTCCATTTTCTGCCGATTCCGCCAGCAGGCGGTAAATCCGCACTCGTTTTGTGTGAGTAATTCCGATAGACGGGGCTGGCAAGGGGAGGACTTGAAAAGCATGCTGCCGGAACTGTCATTCTTTTATGCGGCAGTGCCCGCTGTCCTGCTCGTTGGCCTCGCGAAAGGCGGCATGGGAGATGCCCTTTCGCTGATCGGCGTCCCCTTCCTCGCCCTCGTCGTCTCGCCGGTCGAAGCGGCCGCCATCCTGTTGCCGATCCTCGTTTTCATGGACATCATCTCGCTGATCATCTGGCGTCAGCATGGCGACTGGACGACGCTGAAGATCATGCTTCCCGGCGCGCTCTTCGGCATCGCGCTCGGCTGGGCGACATCCGCACTCATTCCCGGCAATGCGCTGCGCATCGTCATCGGCACGGTCACCGTGCTGTTCTGCCTGCGCTACTTCTGGAACAATTTCGGCCCCGGCGCCGGAAAAGTCGTGCCGCCGCGCGGCCAGCGCCCGATCCTTGCGAGCGCCTGGGGAACGCTGTCGGGATATGGCAGCTTCGTCGCCCATGCCGGCGGCGCACCGTTCCAGATCTATGCCCTGCCGCTGAAGCTGCCGCCGCGCGAATTCACCGGCACCAGCGTTCGCTTCTTCGCCATCCTCAATGCCGTGAAGCTGATCCCCTACTTCGCGCTCGGGCAGCTCGACACCAAGAACTTGGTCACCTCGATGACCCTCCTGCCCTTCGCACCGCTGGCGACGATCGCCGGCGCCTGGTGCGTGCGCCGCATGAAGCCGGAGATTTTCTATCCGTTCATGTATGCCATGGCGATGATCGCCGCGTTCCTCATCATGCGCGAAGGTCTCGGTTTCTAGTCTTCCGATCGACCGGCATCGTCGCGGTCGCGTTCATAGCTCCGGGCCCACGGAAATGCCGGCAGCCAAGCCTCGCGGCGGATCGTCCAGAGCTCGTAGGTCGGCTTGAACCGATTGGGTTCGTCGAGCGAACCAAGGTTCAGCTCGACCTCATCGCCGCTACGGCCAAAGACCGGAGACCCGCAGCGCGGGCAGAAGAAGCGGCCGGCATAGCTCCCCGTCTCGCCTTGAACCTCGACCGCATCTTCAGGATAGATCGCCGAAGCATGAAACAAGGCGCCGTGATGCTTGCGGCAATCGAGACAATGGCAAATGCCGACGCGGTAGGGCGCTCCCGTCGCGGCAAAACGGACATTACCGCAGAGGCAGCCACCGGTGAAGCGATCCATCCTGCATCTCCTCGTCATCCAAGAGAGCTGACGGTTTACAACGAAGCCTGCCGTTACAGCAAATCCGGGCGTTCACCGGCAGACAATCGAGCTTGGGTGCACCGCACAATTTCCTTGCCGGAAAGCGGTCTTTGACGTAGCGTTTCGGCATGTCGAACATCGACCCCTTCGCCGCGATATCAGATCCGAACCGGCGGTTCCTGCTGGAACAGCTGAGGCGCGCGCCGAAGACGGTCAACGAACTCGCCGAAACCCTTCCGATCAGCCGCCCGGCTGTCTCGCAGCACCTGAAGGCGCTTCTGGATTCGAACCTCGTCTCCGTTACCTCCGAGGGCACGCGGCGGATCTACGCGGTCAACAACCGCGGCTTCGACAGGCTCAATCTGTGGCTGGACCAGTTCTGGGCGTAAAGCACCCGCTACAAATGAAAATGCGCCAGTCCAACTCCGCACTGAATGGACTGACGCACGATTTTGTAAAGCCACCGGGCCCTTGCTAAACCTATTTAAAGTTTGGATTTTTGTCCTTCAAGACTGCAAGTGATCGACCGGTGATCTCGAGTTATTCCATTAGTGAACGGAAGATTTCAGACGTTGGATTTCGTCCTTGATACGCAGCTTTCTGCGCTTGCACTCTGCAATGTCTGCATCGCGCTTAGAGGGAGATGTCATCAGCGCGTGCAGCTCCTCCTCAAGAGCTCCATGCTTCTTCTCAAGTGACTCAAGATGAGCTTGAACAGTCATTTGACCCTTCCTTCCTCTTGCCTTCCCCAGCCATCCATCGCTGGAGTTCTAGGCGTCAACCTTTCGACTGTGACATATTTTTGAAGGCTTGTCGAAGGCGAAAACGTGGTGCCTAGATGGCAAATTCATGATCAACACTAACTTCCCGTTACCGCTATTTGGTGATAGGAGCTTGCGGAAATCATCGGCAGAACGGACAAGGTCCAAGGACGGTAATGGGGAATGCAAATGGCCGATCAGGAACAGGCGGAAATCAGGCTCATCGCAGCTCGGCTGCGGCAGGAGCACGAGGATTATGACGCCGCGATCAACGCCATGATTGCAACCGGCTGCGATGCTCTGCGCGTTCAGCGCATGAAGAAGAAGAAGCTTGTGATCAAGGACAAGCTGACGAAGATCGAGGATCAGATTATCCCGGATATCATCGCCTGAAGGGGACGTGCCGTTGACGATGACAGACAGACCACCCGTTGCCATCATCATGGGCAGCCAATCCGACTGGGAAACCATGAAGAACGCCGCCGACACGCTCGAGGCGCTCGAAATTCCCTACGAGGCGCGCATCATCTCTGCGCACCGCACGCCGGATCGGATGGTCAACTTCGCCAAGAACGCGCGTGACGAAGGCTTCAAGGTGATCATCGCCGGCGCCGGTGGCGCAGCCCACCTTCCGGGCATGACGGCCGCCTTCACGCCGCTCCCGGTCTTCGGCGTTCCGGTTCAGTCGAAAACCATGTCCGGCCAGGACAGCCTTCTCTCGATCGTGCAGATGCCGGGCGGCATTCCCGTCGGCACTCTGGCGATTGGCAAGGCAGGCGCCATCAATGCGGCGCTGCTCGCCGCCGCGGTTCTCGCCCTTTCCGATGAAGATATCGCCGACAGGCTCGACGAATGGCGCGAACGCCAGAGCGGCGCGATCGCCGAATACCCGATGGACGACAGATGACTGCAAAGACGATCGGCATCATTGGCGGCGGCCAGCTCGGCCGCATGCTTGCCATGGCCGCAGCCCGGCTGAATTTCCGCACGATCATCCTGGAGCCGCAGGCCGATTCTCCGGCCGCCCAGGTGTCCAACCGCCAGATCACCGCGGCTTATGACGACCCGGCAGCGCTTGCCGAGCTCGCCAGGCTCTGCGACGTCGTCACCTACGAATTCGAGAACGTGCCCGTTGCCGCCGCCGCAACGCTCGCCGCAAGCGTGCCGGTCTATCCGCCGCCGAAGGCACTGGAAGCCGCGCAGGACCGTCTGGTCGAAAAGCGCTTCATCAATGACTGCGGCATCCCGACCGCGAAATTCCATGCCGTCGACAGCCAGGAAGACCTGGAAGCCGCGCTCAAGGATTTCGGTGGGCAGGGCGTGCTCAAGACCCGCCGCCTCGGCTACGACGGCAAGGGGCAGAAAGTATTCCGCTCGCCGGCCGATAGCGCCGAGGGCGCCTATGCCGCGCTCGGCAGCGTGCCGCTGATTCTCGAAAGCTTCGTCGCCTTCGAGCGTGAGGTCTCGATCATTGCCGCCCGCTCGACCGACGGCACCGTCGTTGCCTTCGATCCGGCCGAGAATGTCCACAGGAATGGTATCCTCCATACCT
Organism: Rhizobium sp. BG4; assembly: GCF_016864575.1. Classification (NCBI taxonomy): domain Bacteria; kingdom Pseudomonadati; phylum Pseudomonadota; class Alphaproteobacteria; order Hyphomicrobiales; family Rhizobiaceae; genus Rhizobium; species Rhizobium sp. BG4. The sequence goes on along the minus strand of NZ_CP044125.1, from coordinate 2,544,863 downwards.
CGACGATTCCGGCATCGATTTCGGACGCCACCGCCGAGGCCGCCCGCGAGGCTGCCGGGAAAATTCTCTCCTCGCTCGGCTATGTCGGCGTCATCGGCATCGAGTTCTTCGTGCTCGCCGACGGCGGCCTGGTTGCCAACGAGATGGCGCCGCGCGTCCACAATTCCGGCCATTGGACGGAGGCCGCCTGCGTGGTTTCCCAGTTCGAGCAGCACATTCGCGCTGTCGGCGGCCTGCCGCTCGGCGATGCCGGGCGCCATTCGGACTGCGTGATGCAGAACCTGATCGGCGACGACATCCTGACCGTTCCGGACTGGCTGAAGCGCAAGGATGCCCTTGTCCATCTCTATGGCAAGACCGAGTCCCGGCCGGGCCGCAAGATGGGCCACGTGACGGTGCTGACGGCGAAAACCTAGGATTTTGCCGGATAAAAGGCCTTCATGTGGTTGACACAGGAATGCCATCGGGTTATCTGCCTGCCCAACCTAAAGGCGCGCCACGAGCGCGCTTTTGAATGTTTAAAGATACGGGCGAATGTGAAATTCCCCCACAGAGATCGCGGATCAGAAAAATGAAGATCAAGAATTCGCTCAAGTCGCTCAAGGCTCGTCACCGTGACAACCGTCTGGTTCGCCGCAAGGGCCGCATCTACATCATCAACAAGCTGAACCCGCGCTACAAGGCTCGTCAGGGCTGATCTAGCGTTCCGGAGCATCTGGGCGGCATTCGTGCCGCTGCCATGCTTTCCGGTGGGTCGCTGCGGTGGTCACGTCAAATTTTCTTTGATCTTGTGCGTTGGCGGGCTACATTGTCCGCCATGCGCTTTTTTGCTTTGCTCTCCGCGGCCCTGCCGCTGACCCTTGGTCTCCTCGCTCCAATCGCTCCTGCCGCCGCTGCGGAAAAGGACGTTATTGTCGAGCAGCCGGATGCCAATGCCTCCCCCAAACAACGGCTCGACAATCTCTATGCGCAGCTGAAGCGCGAGCGTGATCCCGAGAAGGCGAACGGCATCGCCCAGGAGATCCGCATGGAATGGAACGATTCCGGTAGCGCCACCGTCAATCTCCTGATGCAATGGGCCGACAAGGCGATCGAGGACAAGCGCAGCGCCGCCGCCCTCGATTTCCTCGATGAGGCGATCGCGCTGAAGCCGACCTATGCCGAGAGCTGGAATCGCCGCGCCACTTTGAACTACGCTTCCGGCAATTATCGCAAGTCGATGTCCGATATCGAGCATGTGCTCGAACTCGACCCCCGCCATTTCGGCGCGCTGTCGGGCATGGCCGCGATTCTCAACGACACCGGCAACGACCAGCTGACGCTGAAGGCCTGGGAACGCTTCCTCGACGTCTTCCCCGCCAACCGCACGGCGCAGGAGCAGGTGAACACCCTTTCGGAAAAACTCGCCGGCAGCCGGACCTGATCTTGACGGCGGCGCGCCGCACCCAATCTTAGGGATAAGTGATACACCTTCCCGGTCCGACCATGCTTGCCGAAGTTTCCGCCCTCCTCGCCCCCATTGCCGCCGCGATCGGTTACAGTTCCTACAAGGCTCGCCAGTTCGAACGCGCCTATCCTAACGTCGGTGAACTCATCGATGTCGGCGGCTATCGCCTGAACTCGCTGCATCTCCCGCGCCCGGAGACTGCCGATCTGCCGCCCGTCGTCTTTATTCACGGCGCCAGCGGCAATCTGCTCGACCAGACCGGCGCCTTCCTGCGTCCGCTGCAGGGCCGCGCCGAAATGCTCTTCGTCGACCGGCCGGGCCACGGCTATTCCGAACGCGGCGGACCTGAAAACGCCATCCCTTCCGGCCAGGCCGCTGCGATCGCCCTACTGATGGAAAAGCGCGGGATCGAGAAAGCGATCATCGTCGGCCATTCCTTCGGCGGCGCCATTGCCGCCGCCTTCGGCGTCCATCATCCGGAAAAGACGGCGGGCCTGTTGTTTCTGGCGCCTGCGACGCATCCATGGCCCGGCGGTATCGACTGGTATTATCACGTCGCGACGGCACCCGTTCTCGGCTGGCTGTTCAATCATGCCCTCGTCGTGCCGATGGGTCTGCGGCGTCTCGAACAGGGCACGCTGAACGTCTTCCGCCCGAACCTCAGGCCATCGGACTATATCGCCAGCACCGGCCCGTCCCTCGTGCTGCGCCCCGATACCTTCTACAACAACGCCGCCGACTTCACACGTCTCCACGCCTATCTTGAGGCGGAATCGCACCGCTACCCCGAGATTGCCGCGCCGACGGTGATCATAACAGGAGACAGCGACGATATCGTCTGGGAGCATCTTCATTCGCAGGGTCTTGCCCGCGATATCGCCGGCTCCGAGCTGGTGAAGATCCGCGGCGTCGGCCACAAGCCGGATTATCTCGCGACCGATGTAGCGATCGCCGCGCTCGAAAAGATCGCCGGTCTTCCGCGCGATCTGCAGGCCGCCGCACGCGTAGCGGAAGCGCGCCTTGCCGGAGAGATAGCGGCAGTTGCCGCCTGAAGCCTTGCACCGGCGAAAAGCCGAACCATATCCACTCGATAATTTATCTTTTGGAGGGGATCTCATGGACCGGCTTCAGGCCCGAACCATTTCGCTTTTCACCGCTTTCGCCTTCTTTCTCAGCCCGCTTTCCACCAGTTTCGCCGCCTCGCCCGCGCCCGTCGAAGGGCAGCATGGCATGGTGGTGACCGCCCAGCATCTGGCGACCGATGTCGGGGTCGAGGTTTTGAAGAATGGCGGCAATGCCGTCGATGCCGCAGTCGCCGTCGGCTATGCGCTCGCCGTCGTCTATCCGACCGCCGGCAATATCGGCGGCGGCGGCTTCATGACCATCCGCATGAAGGACGGCAAGACCACCTTCCTCGATTTCCGCGAGCGCGCGCCGCTTGCCGCGACGAAGACCATGTATCTCGACGCCAAGGGCGATATCGTGCCGCGGGCCAGCCTGGACGGCTATCTCGCCGTCGGTGTCCCCGGCTCCGTCATGGGCTTCGAAACCGCCCGCGAGAAATACGGCACCAAGTCGCGCGCCGATCTTCTCGCGCCTGCCATCGCCTTCGCCAAGGACGGCTTCACCTTCGAGCAGGGCGATGCCGCGATCCTCGCCGACAGCGCCAAGCGCCTCGCCAAGGACGAAGCTGCCGCCAAGATCTTCCTGAAGGACGGCAAGCCGCTGACCGCCGGTGAAAAGCTTGTTCAGCCGGAGCTCGGTACCGTGCTCCAGGCAATCTCCGAGAAGGGGCCTGAGGCCTTCTACAAGGGCGAGCCCGCCGAAGCGATCGTCAAGGCCAGCCAGTCGAAGGGCGGCATTCTCGCCAAGGAGGATTTCGAGCAATATTCCGTCCGCGAGCTGAAGCCGATCGAGTGCAATTACCGCGGCTACGACATCGTCTCCTCGCCCCCGCCCTCATCCGGCGGCGTCATCATCTGCGAGATTCTCAACGTCCTCGAAGGCTACCCGCTCTCCTATCTGGGCTATGGCTCGGCCGAGACGGTGCATGCCATGGTGGAAGCCATGCGCTACGCCTATGTCGACCGCAACGCCGCACTCGGCGACCCCGACTTCGTCGACAACCCGGTGAGCAAGCTGCTCGACAAGGGCTATGCCACCGAGATCCGTGAAAAGATCGATCCCTACAAGGCCGGCAAGTCGGCCGACCTAAAGCCGCTCGGCGGCAAGGAAAGCACCGAGACGACGCATTATTCGATCATCGACGACGAGGGCAATGCGGTCGCCGTCACCTATACGCTGAACGGCTCCTTCGGCGCCGGCGTCGTCGCACCCGGCACCGGCATCCTGCTCAATAACGAGATGGACGATTTCACCTCCAAGCCCGGCGTTCCGAACCTCTATGGTCTCGTGCAGGGCGAGGCGAACGCCATCGCGCCGAAGAAGACGCCGCTCTCCTCGATGAGCCCGACGATCATCTCCAAGGACGGGAAGCCCTTCATGGTGATCGGCAGCCCCGGCGGCTCGCGCATCATCACCATCACGCTGGAAGCGATCCTCAACGTCATCGATTTCGGCATGGATATCAGCCAGGCCGTCAACGCCCCGCGCATCCACCACCAGTGGCAGCCGGACAAGGTCTTCCTCGAACCCTACGCGCTTTCGCCCGACACGGAAAAGACGCTCGCTGCCATGGGCTACACATTCGACGGCGGCAATGACGCGCCGGTCTGGGGCCAGGCGGCAGGCATTCTCGTCGGCGGCAAGAGCCTTGCCCATATCGAGAAGGGCGGCGGCGCGCGTTACTACGGCGCGATGGATAGCCGCGCCGTCGAGGGCGCTGCCAAGGGTTACTGATCAGCGGATCCGGGCGCGGACATAGTCGCCCCGGATCGTCACCTGCGGCTTGGCACCCGGCACGCTCGGCTTCTCGGCATCGACAAGCGATGCCTTGGCCGTAACCGTGTAGTCGACCGGCACGTCCGCACCGAACCCAAGCGTGGCATCGAGCGAGGTCGCCTCGATGCCGATCTTCTCGTCCCTGGCGATGGACGCATAGGTGAGGTTCGCCCGCACAGCCGTGCCGGAAATATCGACCTCCGACGCATGACCGTCGAGGGTGATATCGGCGGCATTGCCCGATGTGCGAAAGCTCGAGAAATTGCCGTCGAGCCGCGCCATGAAGGCATGCTGGTCGATCTTAACGGCAGCCCCCGCCGGTACATTGGCGGAAACATCAGGCGCGCAATCGCCGATATCGCTCCAGGCCGAAACCGCGACATCGATCGTCATCGACGTCCCGTCGATCTGCACCCGGCTCTCATCCTTGCAGGCGTTGAAGAACCAGTTCGAATACCAGGACGAGAACCAGCCGATGCGCCGCCCCGTCGTCACGGCCTCATAGGGCCTGCCGGCATCCGTGGTGATCCGGATCGAGCTGGAATCGCCGCGGATGACGATCGAGCGGATCGCGGTGATATCGAATGTCTCGCCCGGCGTGATCGAGCCGCCGAAGGCCGACAGCAGGGTCATGAAGAAAAGCGGAATGGAAAGGATGAGGCTCATCGGTTTGCTCCTTGAATAAGGCCGGCAGGTCCGGCGAGACCAAGGTGCAATTCGTGCAGTTTTCCGGAGACCTCAATCGTGTTTCGGGTCGCCCGCAATTGCGATCGAGGCCATTCTCGTGCTCATATCCTCAAGGCAATCATCCGGACGCCGACCATGATTTTCGTGCCGCTACCCTTCGTCGTCGCACTGCTGCTGCTCATCCTGCTCGTCAGGATGCTGCGGACGGAGGAATGGAATGCGCCCGGCCGCCGGCTGTTTCTGGCGCTGATCGCCGCCTATGCCCTGCAATCCGTCCTCATCGGCTTTCGCTGGGGCTATGACACGCTCGCCATCATGCCGTTTCAGGCGGTGCTGGCGGCACTCGTCGCACCGCTTTCCTTCGCCAGCTTCGCCGACCTGACACTGGAGACGCCGCGTCCGCTGAAGCGCCAATGGCCGCATCTCCTGCCGGCGATCGGCGTAGCGCTCGCCTTCGCCTTTTGGCGCGATATCGTCGGTCTGAGCCTGATCCTGATCTTTCTCGGCTACGGCCTCAGCCTGCTCTGGATCTCCCGCAGCGGCGCCGATGGCCTCGTCGCCTCGCGGCTCGACGGCGCCTTCCTCTCCCATCGCTCCCTGATGGTAACGGCCGTCGCCCTGATCGCCTCTGCGCTCAGCGACGTCTTCATCAGCCTGGATTTCGACAATACCGGCGGCGCCCATGCCGGGCGGATCGTGGCGCTCGGCAATGTCATTGTGCTGCTGATCCTCGGCAGCGCGGCGGCCGCTGCCGGAACAAGCCAGCCGGAGCAACCGGCAACCGAAGCCGCGCCACCCCCGCCCAGCCTGCCGACTGAGGAGGATGGCGCCGTTGCCGCCCATCTCGACAGCCTGATGGAGACCAGGCAGATTTACCGCGATCCCGAACTCAATCTGAGCCGCATCGCCCGCAAGCTCGGCCTGCCGGCCCGCAGCGTCTCGACGGCGGTCAACCGCATCCACGGCATGAGCGTCTCGCAATATGTCAACGAGTTCCGCATCCGCTTTGCCTGCGATCAGCTCGTCCGCACCGAGCTGCCGGTCACCAGCGTGATGTTCGAGGCGGGCTTCATCAGCAAGTCTAACTTCAATCGCGAATTCCTGCGGGTGACGGGCGCGAGCCCGACCGAATACCGGCGGCGCGAGCAGGCCGGAACGGTCGCGAGCCCAAGCCGCGCCCCGGCATTCGTGTCACCGTGACAAAAACCGCCGTTCACAACGGCTTTGTCACATTCTATTCATGGCGCAGCACATCAGCCGAAAGAACATCCCATGGCATCCATTGAAATGATCGTTGCCGCCCGTGCCCGCCTGCGCGGGCATGCCAGGCGCACGCCGCTGCTCTCCTCACCGTTCCTCGATGAAATGGCCGGGCGGCGGGTCTTCGTGAAGGCCGAATGTCTGCAGCATACCGGTTCCTTCAAGTTCCGCGGCGGCTGGTCGGCGGTATCGGGGCTGGAGCCTGATGTCCGCAAGCGCGGCGTCATCGCCTTCTCCTCCGGCAACCATGCCCAGGGCGTGGCGCTGGCCGCCAAGCTGCACGGCGTCCCCTCGGTCATCATCATGCCCTCGGACGCGCCGAAGCTGAAGATCGACAACACCCGCGCCTTCGGCGCCGAGGTGGTGCTCTACGACCGCGCCAAGGAAGACCGTGACGCGATCGGCGACCGCCTCTCCGCCGAGCGCGGCCTGACGCTGGTCAAACCCTTCGACGAGCCGCTGGTCATCGCCGGACAGGGCACGACAGGTCTGGAAATCTCCGAACAGGCGGAGGAGGAAGGCATCAAGACGGCCGAAGTGCTGATCCCCTGCGGTGGCGGTGGCCTCAGCTCCGGCGTCGCTCTGGCACTCGAAGCCAGCGCGCCGTCCTTCACGGTCCGCACCTGCGAGCCGGAAAAATTCGACGACTTCGCCCGCTCGCTGGCCGCAGGCGAGATCAGGCGCAATGCCTCGATGACCGGCTCGATCTGCGATGCAATCATCACGCCCGAGCCCGGCAAAATCACCTTCCCGATCCTGAAGCGCCTCGCCGGCGCCGGCATCGTCGTCACCGACGAGGAGGCGCTCCGTGCCATGGCGCTCGCCTTCAAGCGGCTGAAGATCATCGTCGAGCCGGGCGGCGCAGTGGCGCTTGCCGCGGCACTGTTCCACGGCAAGGCATTGGAGAGCGACACCGTCATCGCCATCACCTCGGGCGGCAATGTCGATACCGATGTCTTCGCGACGGCGCTGGAGCGCTTCGGCTAATCAGACGCCGTAGCGTGCTGCAGGCACAGAGCGCGAGAGGTGCGGCATCATTGCCTGCCGCGCATCTTCATGGGCCTGCAACAGCGCTGAGTCTTCGAGCGCCGGGATGGTCGCGAACTCGCCCTGGTCGAAGCCCTTGAGCGAGGCATCGACCATCGCTTCGGCGGACATGACGATTTCGCCCGGCAGGTGCTCGACCGGCATCCCGGCAATGCCCCAGAATTCCGTTGCGGTCGCGCCCGGCAAAACGGCCTGAACGCGGATATTCTTGTCCGTCAGCTCATGCTTCAGCGACTGGCTGAAGGCCAGCACGAAGGCTTTCGTGCCACCATAGACGCCGTTGAGGATCTCCGGCGCGATTGCCACGATCGAGGCGATATTGATGATCGCGCCGCCGCCGCGGGCAACGAAGCCCGGCACTGCGGCATAGGTCAACCGCATCAGCGCCGTCACGTTCAGGTCGATCATCTGCTGCATCTTGTCGACATCGGCCGAAAGCAGCGGCGCCGTGCCGCCGACACCGGCATTGTTGACCAAGAGCGTGATGTTGCGGTCGCCCTTCAGCACAGCTTCCACCTTGGCAAGATCAGCCTGCGCGCCGAGATCGGCAACGACAGTCTCGACCTTGCGGCCGGTCTCGCCGCTGATGCGGCTCGCGAGCGCCGAGAGGCGTTCGCCATTGCGCGCCACCAGAATGAGATCGTAGCCGCGCTTGGCAAGCCTGTCGGCATAGATCGCGCCGATGCCTGATGACGCACCGGTGACGAGCGCGATGCCCTTGTTCAAATCGCTCATGGTCTTTCTCCTTCAATTGCTTTGGCGAATGCCATCGCTTGAGGGATGTTTTACGAGGGATTGCCGATGTCCTGAATGTCATATAAACCACCTTTTAGGACAAACGGAGTTTTCGGCCATGCAGCGCATCGGCTTTCTTGTCTATCCCGGCTTCCAGATCATGAGCCTCGCCGCGGTCTCGGCTTTCGAGTTCGCCAATATCCAGCTTGGCGAGCAGGCCTACGAGATCCGCTATGTCTCGGAAACCGGCGGCCCTGTGCCGAGCTCGCTGAGCATGATCATCCACACAGAAGCCTTCAGTGATCCCGCCTTCGATACGCTGATCGTTTCCGGCGCGCCCGATATCCGCCTGCCGACTGCGGGAGAGGCCGCGTTCATTCGTGAGGCGGCAGATGCCTCACGTCGACTCGCTTCGATCTGCACGGCCGCCTTTCTGCTGGCCGATGCCGGTGTCCTCGACGGCCGCAGGGTCACCACCCACTGGCATCTCGCCCGCGAGCTGAAATCCCGCTATCCCGCCATCAAGCTCGATGAGGACCGCATCTTCATCGTCGATGGCTCGATCTGGACTTCGGCCGGCATGACTGCCGGTCTCGATCTGGCTTTGGCGATGGTCGAGAACGATCATGGCGCCGACGTCGCCCGCGCCGTTGCCCGCAAGCTGGTCGTCTATCACCGCCGCGCCGGTGGCCAGTCGCAATTCTCGACGCTCCTGGATCTCGAGCCGAAATCGGACCGCATCCAGAAGGCGCTCACTTATGCCAGAAGCAATCTGACGAGCGCGCTCTCCGTCGAGGAGCTCGCCGACGCCGCGCATCTGAGCCCGCGCCAGTTCAGCCGTACCTTCCGCTCCGAGACCGGCCAGTCCCCGGCAAAGGCCGTGGAAAACCTGCGGCTGGAAGCGGCGCGGCTGATGATGGAACAGGGCCGCCACCCGATCGATGTCGTGGCGCGCGAGACTGGCTTTGCCGACCGCGAGCGGATGCGCCGCGCCTTCCTGCGCGCTTTCGGCCAGCCGCCGGCCGTCATCCGCCGCAACGCCCAAAGCGAACTGGTGGCCTAGGCCCGCATCAACATCGGTTGCGGCGAAAGACCGGCAAGCGCTTCCTGTGCTGCCTGCAGCACGATCGATGACAGCCGCGCGGTTGCCGCATCCGGATCCGCCTCGGCGCGATGCATCATCAAGCCGAGCGACGGCAGAGCGGGCAAACCGGCAGCGTCAGGCGAAACCGGCTTGACCTTGGCAGGGAGACCGAGCGGCGTGCGGATGGTGATGCCGAGCCCCGCCGCCGTCGCCGCCCAGAGGCCGCCGAGGCTTGGGCTGACGAAGGAAAGCCGCCAGGGAATGTTGGCCCGGTCGAGCGCATCGATTGCCGCGGTCCTCAGCAGGCAGGGCGCTTCGAGCGAAGCCAGCGGCAGCGGCTCGCCGCTTTCGACTGTCCAGCCCTGCGGCCCCGAAGCCGGTCCGACCCACAGCATCGGCACCTCGCCCACCATCTCGCAATGCGCCGTCGCATTGCCGTTGCTCCAGGCAAGCGCCAGATCGAGCTTGCCGGTCGTCACCCGCTCGATCAGTTCGGCATTGCGCACCACGCGCGCCTCGATCCGGACTTTCGGATGCGCCCTGGCAAAACGGCCAAGCACCTCCGGCAAGACGGTCTCGCCGAAATCCTCCTGCAGCCCGAGCCGCACCCAGCCTTCGAGCTCGACGCTCTGGATCGCCGCCACCGCCTCATCGTTGAGCTCCAGAAGCCGCCGGGAATAGGCAAGCATCGTCTCCCCGGCATCGGTCAGCGCCAGCCCGCGGCCGGACTTGCGGAAGATCGGCGTTCCCGCCTGCTCCTCCAGTTTCTTCAATTGCGCGCTGACGGCCGATGTCGAGCGGCCGAGACGCTCGGACGCCTTGGCGAAATTGCCGAGCTCCATGCCGGTCACAAAGGTGCGGAGAACATCCAGATCGAAATTTGTCTTGCGCATCATCAATCCCATTTTTCAGGATCATACGTTCGATATATTCTGATTTTATGGATTAATTTGCCGTGCAATGGTCCTCCTGTCAAGATTTCAAACAAGGAGGCTCCCATGCCCTTCGTTCGCATTTCTCTCCTCAAAGGCAAGTCGCCGGAATATCTGCGCGCCCTCTCCGATGGCATCCACCGCGCCCTCGTCGAGGCTTTCGACGTGCCCCCGGCCGATCGGTTCCATGAGATCCAGCAGCATGAACCCGGCGAGCTGATCTTCGACCGCAACTATCTGGCCGGACCCCGCTCCGACGATTTCGTGGTTTTTGCCATCCGCGCCGGACGCCCGCGCAGCACGGAGACGCGCAAGGCCTTCTTCAAGCGCGCCGCCGAACTGCTGAGCGAGGCGCCGGGCCTGCGCAAGGAAGACATCATGATCACCATCGTCAGCTCGCAGCCCGACGAATGGTCCTTCGGCGACGGCGTGGCGCAGATGGCCGACGACAACTGGCGTGCCCGCGCCATGGGAGAGCCGTGATGAGCGGCAATCCCACGGCCATGACGATCCGCCGTCCGGGAGGCGCCGTGCGCTCCCCCGATGGCATCGCATCCGCGCCTTTCTGGGTGGAGGCGCTGCTGGAAGGCAGTGCCGCCGGAGAGAATGCCGCAATGCGCGCCACGCTCGATCCCGGCACAATCACCAACTGGCACACGCATCCCCGCGGACAACTGCTCTATGCCCTCTCGGGCATAGGACGGGCGCAGCGCGATGGCGGCCCGGTCGAGGAAATCAGGCCCGGCGACGCCGTGTGGTTTGCGGCTGGCGAGAAGCACTGGCACGGCGCGGCCGAGGATGCGCCCTTCAGCTATTTCAGCATCCAAGCAACCGATGGGGAGCGCTTCGTCGACTGGCTGGAACCCGTGGAGTTACCGCGATGATCGCCATGCAATACAGCTTCACCCTGCCTGCCGATTACGACATGGGCATCATCGACCGCCGCATGCGCGAACGCGGCCCGGGCACCGACGGCTTTCCGCATCTCGCCTTCAAGGCCTATCTCAGCGCCAGGAGAGGCGAATTCGGCGGCCAGGAAAACCTCTACGCCCCCTTCTACCTCTGGGACCAGCCGGAGGGCGCGAGCAACTTCATCACCGGCCCGGGCTTCCAGGCGCTGACGCAATCTTTCGGCCGGCCAGGCATCGAGCAATGGATGGTGTGGCACGCCGAAACGGTGGCTGATCTCTGCAATGCCAAGTTCGCGACCGCCGAGCGTCTCCCGATCGAGCCGCACGCCGATCTCGCGGCTCTGCGCGCGGAAGAAACCGAGCGGGCAAGGCAGACGGGACGCAAACGTGACGCCCTCGCCTCGATCTCCGGCTTCGAAGCCAGATCGTGGTCGCTCGTCCGCTTCATGCTCTACGCGGATATGCCGCTGATATCAGGCGACGGCCAGATCTACCGCGTCGGGCACATGTCGCTGCCAGCTGCCGTTCAGGCGGTTGCCCGGCGGTAAAAGGCGAGCGAGCCCGCAAGAGCCAGGAGCGCGCCCCCGCAGGCGCGCTCAAGCCATATGGCACCGCTCGTCTTGAGAAAGCGCGCCGCTTGCGAACCGAACACCGCGTAGCCGAACATGATGAAGAAATCGAGCGCGGAGAAGACGAGCGCAAGCAGCAGGTACTGTGATGCCTGTGGCGATGTGGGATCGATAAACTGCGGCAGAAAGGCGGAAAAGAACAGGTAGCCCTTCGGATTGGTAACAGCCACCATGAAGCTCTTCAGCCCGATAGCAATCGCTGACCGGGATCCGCCGCCCTGCTCCGCGAGCGCGACATCGAGAGATCCCTTCGATCGCAGCAGCATGACGCCGAGAAAGGCGAGATAGGCCGCGCCGCAATATTTCAGCACGGAGAACCAGAATTCCGACGCGGCAAGCAAAGCGCCGAGACCAACGGCAACCGCCCCGATCAGGACGAAATCCGAAAACACGGCGCCCAGCATGCCGGGAATGGCCCGCCTCACGCCGTAGCGCGAGCCGTTGTTGAGCGCAAGCAGGACCGTCGGCCCAGGTGTCGCGATCCCAACGAAAGAAACTGCGGCAAAGGCGAGAATTGTAACGGCGTCCATATCCACCTCCCGGATTTTTCCGGAGGCTCGCATGTCGCCATCGTCCGTTCAAGATTACCGCAAAAGAAAAACCCGCCGGTTTCCCGGCGGGCTATCGAGACCAAGCCTCGAACTTGTCAGATGCCGCTGCGGCCGTCGGAGCCGATATAGGCGATGCGGATCATGTTGGTGGCACCAGGCGTGCCGAGCGGAACGCCGGCCGAGATGATGATGCGGTCGCCCGGCTTGCCGAAGCCTTCGTCGGCGACGATGCGGCAGGCACGGTTGACCATGTCGTCGAGGTCGGTCGCGTCATGGGTGACGACGCAGTGCAGGCCCCAGACGATCGCCAGACGGCGGGCGGTCTTGATGATCGGCGACAGCGCCAGGATCGGAACCTGCGGGCGCTCGCGCGAGGCGCGCAGGCCGGTCGTGCCCGACGAGGTATAACAGACGATGGCCGAGAGCTTCAGCGTTTCGGCAATCTGGCGCGCTGCGAGCGAGATCGCGTCGGCACCGGTTGCTTCAGGCTGGGCGCGCTGGGCGTAGATGATGCCCGGATAGTGCGGCTCGCGCTCGATGGCGCTGGCGATCGACGCCATGGTCGCAACAGCTTCGACCGGATAGTCGCCGGAAGCGGATTCGGCCGACAGCATGACGGCATCCGCACCTTCGAACACGGCGGTCGCGACGTCGGAAACTTCGGCGCGGGTCGGAACCGGAGCGGTGATCATCGATTCCAGCATCTGCGTAGCAACGACCACCGGCTTGCCCGAACGGCGGCAGGCGCGGATCAGCTGCTTCTGGATACCGGGAACGGCTTCGAGCGGCATTTCGACGCCGAGGTCGCCACGGGCAACCATCAGCGCGTCGGAAAGCTCGATGATCTCTTCGATACGCTCGATTGCCTGCGGCTTCTCGATCTTCGACATGATGCCGACGCGGCCCTTAGCGATCTTGCGCACTTCGGCGAGATCTTCCGGGCGCTGCACGAAGGAAAGCGCGACCCAGTCGACATCGTCGGTCGCCAGCACGGCGTCGAGATCGACGCGGTCCTTGTCGGTCAGAACGCCGACGGTGAGCAGCGTATCGGGAAGGCTCACGCCCTTGCGGTCGGAAATCTTGGTGCCGGAAATGACAGTGGTGACGATGCTCTTGCCGTCGCACTTCTCAGCGCGCAGGGCGAGCTTGCCGTCGTCAATCAGCAGGCGATGGCCCGGCTGCACCGACTCCAGGATTTCCGGATGCGGCAGGAAGACGCGGGTGGCGTCACCAGGGGCTTCGTTGTTGTCGAGCGTGAAGGTCTGGCCGGGTTTCAGGTCGACTTTGGTATCGGCGAACTTGCCGACGCGAAGCTTCGGGCCCTGCAGGTCGGCGAGAATACCGATCGGGCGGCCGGAGCGCGCTTCGACCGAGCGGATACGCTGGACCAGCGTGCGCATCAGGTCATGGCTCGCATGACTCATGTTGATGCGGAAAACGTCGGCACCGGCCTGGTGCAGCTTCTCGATCATCGCTTCTTCGCTGGAGGCGGGGCCGAGCGTTGCGAGGATTTTTACTTTGCGGTTACGCTTCATCAATTCGGGCTTTCTTGCGTTCCGGGCGTATCGGAAAGTTGGACCATCCAGCTGCCCTGGCGGCCCGTATCATATTCCTTGAACCCCATCTTCTGATAGCCACGGGCATAGCAGTCATTGACGCCCGTGATCTTGAACTCGTTTTCCGCTACGCACATCTGCACATCGCCCGTCCAACGGCCTCCCCGGGCGGCATCTTCTGCGTAGAGGTAATAGTATCGCGACTGCAGCTCTCCTTCGATCAGCGTCGCGCAGGTCGTTGCCGGGACCTGCCACCAGCCTTCGGTAATCCAGCCATCCTTGGCACGATAGCCGATGGCGACCCCGACCAGATTTTGCGTGCCATTGCAGACGCGGAAGTCCGCGCGGGCCGCGTTTGCGGCGAAGAATGGCATCATGGCTGCGAATGCGAACAATGCGAGGCGGGCAAGCGGCCCGGACCGGGTGAGGAAACTTGGTGCGGCTTGCATCAACACGGCTTCCGATTTGCTCCCACGGTTATTCGTTTTCCCGTGCCTTCTTGCGCCGCCATCCGGCGAATGTCAACGCGATGCTAATCGATTATATTCCTTTCATAACCTGCTTGTGACCATCGCGTTGCCGCAGACGCGCGATGATCCGGCTTGAACCTCCGGCACGTGCATGCGATCAGTGACCCCTCGCCCGAAATGACGAATGGCCATTCGCTGATGGAAGACTTCCAACCCTTCGAAATCCTACCCGGCAAACATGACAGCGGCATGGTGATCCTCGGCGATCACGCCATGAACCGGCTACCCGAAAGCTACGGAAAGCTCGGCCTGCCGGAGACCGCCTTCGCCCGCCACATCGCCTACGACATCGGCATCGAGGGCCTGGTGCGCAGCCTGTCGGCAAGGCTCGGTGTACCCGCCGTTCTCGGCGGCTTCTCCCGCCTGCTGATCGACCCGAACCGCGGCGAAGACGACCCGACGCTGATCATGAAAATCTCCGACGGCGCGATCATTCCCGGCAATCACCCGATCTCCAAGGCCGAATGGCAGGGCCGCATCGAGCGTTTTCATCGCCCCTATCATGATGCCGTAGCGATGGAGATCGCCAAGGTGGCCAGCGCCACCGGCAAGGCGCCGCTGGTCCTCTCGCTGCATTCCTATACGCCCGCGTGGAAGGGCGTTCCCCGTCCCTGGCACGCCGCCGTGCTCTGGGATAGCGATCACCGCGCCGTCGGCCCGCTGCTTGACATGCTGCGCCGCGATCCCGATCTGGTAGTCGGCGACAACGAGCCCTATGACGGCGCGCTCAAAGGCGATACCATGTACCAGCACTGCATGGTGACGGGCATCCCGCACGCGCTCCTCGAGGTCCGCCAGGATCTGATCGGCGACGAGGCCGGGATTGCCGAATGGGCCGAACGGCTGGCGCCGGTCTTTGCGGCGATGAATGCCGATCCGACGCTGCACGAATACAAGGTGCATCCCTCGCGCACCGGCCCCTACGCATGAAGGAGGAGACGATGACGGAACTGACGAAGGAACAGCAGATCGAATTCGAGGCAGCCGCCTTCCGCCGGCTGGTCGCCCATCTGCGTGAGCGCACCGACGTCCAGAACATCGACCTCATGAACCTCGCCGGCTTCTGCCGCAACTGCCTGTCGAACTGGTACCGCGAGGCGGCCGAGGAAAACGGTGTGCCTGTCACCAAGGACCAGTCCCGCGAGATCGTCTATGGCATGCCCTATGACGAGTGGAAAAACCTCCACCAGAACGAGGCATCGGAAGCACAGAAGACGGCTTTTGCCGAAAACAATCCCCACAAATAACGTCATCGCCGCCGAAGGGACTTGACCGCGGCACCGCTTCACGGCAGTCACTGCCACGAATTCCAATCCGAAAAATCAGGAGAACACGGATGTCTGATGCTCATGGCGTCGCCCGCGATCAGCTTCGCGCTTTTGTCGAGCGTATCGAACGCCTGGAAGAAGAAAAGAAGACCATTGCCGACGACATCAAGGATGTCTACGGCGAAGCCAAGGGCATGGGCTTCGATACCAAGATCCTCAAGAAGGTCGTCGCTCTGCGCAAGAAGGACGAGCAGGAACGCATGGAAGAAGATGCGATCCTCGACACCTACCTGCACGCGCTCGGCATGATCGAGGCTCCGCCGGAAGGCTGATCCCAGATATTCGCTTCGAAAGCCGCCAGGCCCCGCGCCTCGGCGGCTTTTTTATTGCCGTGACAGAACCCAAACAAAAAAGCCGCCGGATCGCTCCAGCGGCTTTTTCAATGAATTTGAAACCGGTCAGTTCGTGTTGAACTTCTTCACTTCCATGAAGTTGACGGCGGTACCGCTGAAGCGGCCGGGATCGATCGAAGCTGTCTTGACGTTGAAGCCTTCCGCGTAGACGGCCGTCGGCTGGGCGCGGAGCGTCTGGCTGACGAAGCGCGGCGCCTTGACCGGCTTGGTGACCATTTCCATGCGGGAGTTCGTCAGCGCCCACTGCGAGATCATCTTCTGCGTCAGCTTCGGCTCGGTGCGGATCGAAGCGCGGCCAGCATCGGCGGCAGCGGCAACGGCCTTGGTCGGACGGCCACCCTTGGAAGGCGCGACCGGTGCGACATCATCACTGGCGCGCTGCTGCGGCATGTAGAAGCTGTCACCGAAGCTTGCGGTCTTGGCGGGCGCCAGAGCAGCGAGCTGGACGGGAGCCTTCTCAGCGGGCTTGGCCGAACCCGGCATCGCAGCGCTGATAGCCTGCTCGACGGTCGACGGCGCGAGAGCCGCGACCTGCTGGTTGGCGGCAGCGCCATCCTTGGCGAGCTGCTGGGCAACGGCAGGCGAAAGCTGCTGCGCCTCGGCCTCGTCGCCTGCAGCATCCGGATCAGCGTCGGCAGCAGCGGCAAGCAGGTTCTCTGCAGCCACCGGACGATCGACCGGAGTGGGGACAGCCATCGACGGATCGATAGACGCAACTTCCGCATCACCCGGCTCGCGGCGCTGGCCAAGCAGCTCCGGAACAGGGACGCGGTAGGTGCTGAGATCGGCAAACTGCTGCGGCTGGTCTTCCTGCGCCGTTGCGGCGGCAAGCGCCTGCTGAGCAGCATTGCCGGAATTGGCAGGCAGCATCGCATTGGCAACTTCGCCACCGCCGAGCTGACCGGCAAAGGCCGGACGAACCTGCGGAACCGGCGCGTTGACCGCAGCCACCTGAACGTCTTCCGGCGCGGCAGGCTCAGCCGCGGCAGCCGGAGCTTCCGGCTTCGTCGGCGTTGCCTTGGCAACTGCGACCGGTGCAGAATCGTCCGAGCTATCCTCTTCCTCATCAGCACCACCGCCGAACAGCGCCGCAAACAGCGTCTTCGGCTTCTTGGACGAGGCAAGGTTATCGCCGCCAACGGCAGCAACGAGCGTGTCGGAATTGACGCGGCGCTTGTAGTCGGCGAGTGCCTGCTGGTAGCCCGGAAGCGGCGTGCCGTCAGCCGGGATATGCAGGGTGTTGCCGTTCGGGAAAAGCCGGACCAGCTCGTCGCGGCTCATGCGCGGCCAGGCGCGAACGCCGCCGACATCCATGTGCACGAAGGGCGAACCCGATTTCGGATAGAAACCGACGCCGCCGACCTGCATCTTCATGCCGATGGCGCGCAGCGTTGCGAGCTTCACATCGGGAATGAAGAAGTCCATCGCCTTGCCGAGCATGTGCTGGCTCTTTTCGGCGACGCCGGAATTGCGCGAACGCGCCTTCAGCATGGCATTGGTGCCGGGCGAACGGAAACCGCAGACGACGTTGATGTAATCTTTCGAGCCACTCTGGCGATAGACTTCCCAGATCAGGTCGAACAGATGCGGGTCCATCTTCGTCGGCTGGTTCTTGCGCCAGTCGCGAAGGAATCGGTTCAGCTGCTCAAGACCCTTCGGATCGAACTTGCCGTTGCGTTTGTAAGTGATGACTGCCTTTTCACCGGTATGGATGAAATAGAGCTTAAGGCTGCGGGTTTCCCCCGCCGCCTCGGACGGCGTCCCGACGAATACCGGTGAGGACACCGCGAGCGCGAGAAGGGCGGCCATCGCCGTCCTAACCGCCTTTCCGCTAACGTTGGCGCAACGTGCACGCCAGCTCAAGCGCGAAGGCTTGGTATGCTCATTCAAATCCGGCAAACTCAATCCCCGTCAGACTGCCCTAATAGTCCAGCTGTCCCAATGACTGTCAAATGCGGTGACACGATGGCAAAAATGCCACACACGATCAACCTTTTCTTTACATAGTCAACGATCGACTAACAAGTGGTTTATAAACAGTAACCGGACATGCTTGCGGGAATGTTAACGCGGCAGCTGCTATGCCGCGTCTTTCTGGGGATTATCGGGGTCGATGCCGTAATCTTTCAGCTTCCTGTACAAAGTTGATCGTCCGATGCCGAGTTTCCTCGCAACTTGACTCATCTGGCCCCGATAGAATTTAAGGGCGAATCGGATCAACTCCTCTTCGACATCTGCAAGTTTGCGCACTTCGCCCGCCGGGTTGACGCTGGCGATGGCGTTATCGGCCGTTTCGCCATGGCGGCCCGACGTGTCGATCATCGACGGCGGCGGAACGCTGTAATCGGCCGCTGCGAACTCGGCTTCGCGGTCACGGTGCGAATTGTCGGCCACCAGCGCCAGATGATCGACGACATCGTATTCCGGCAGCTGTGCGGCGATCTGCGGGAAGTCCGATTCCGTCAGCTCAGGCCCCTCTGCAAGCACCACAGCGCGGAAGATCGCATTTTCCAGCTGGCGAATATTGCCCGGCCAGTCATAGGCGGTCAGCAGCGCCAGCGCGCCGGCGCTGACGGTCATGCGGTGACCGTTCTTCTGTTCCGAAGAGAAACGGTCGGCAAAGACGCGCACCAGATGCGGGATGTCTTCCTTGCGCTTGCGCAGCGCCGGAATGGTGATCGGGAACACGTTGAGGCGATAGTAGAGGTCTTCGCGGAAGTGGCCGTTCTTGACCTCTTCGATCAGGTCCTTGTTGGTCGCCGAGATCAGCCGGACATTGACCTTGTGGGCCGTGCGGGCGCCGACCGTTTCGATCTCACCCTGCTGCACGGCGCGCAACAGCTTCACCTGAACCTCGAGCGGCAGATCACCGATTTCGTCGAGGAAGATGGTGCCGCCGTCGGCTTCCATGAACTTGCCGATGTGGCGTTCGGTCGCGCCGGTGAACGCACCCTTCTCATGACCGAAGAGAATGCTTTCGACCAGATTGTGCGGGATCGCACCACAGTTGACGGTCACGAACGGCTTGCCGGAGCGATCGCCGGCGGACTGGATGGCGCGGGCGACGAGCTCCTTGCCGACGCCGGACTCGCCTTCGAGAACGACCGGGATGTTCGACTGGGCGGCGCGCTGCGCCAGATCGATGACGCGGATCATCGCCGGGCTTGCCGAGACGATATCATCGAAACCGACGACGCCGGAGCGCGAGCGGCGGCCGGCACGGGCCTTCACTTCACGCTGGTCGAGCTTCATCGCGTTGGCGATCGACGTTGCGATACGTTCCGGGGAAACCGGCTTGACGACGAAATCAAAGGCGCCGGCGCGCATCGCCTGGACGACCGTTTCGATGCCGCCCTGGCCGGTCTGAACGATCACCGGGATCTGTGTGCCGAATTCGTGCACCGCCTCAAGAAACTCGAGACCGGTCATTTCCGGCATCATCAGATCGAGCACGATCACATTGAAAAGGCCAGCATCGCGCTTGACCATCTCCAGGCCGATGCGGCCGTTTTCTGCCTGATGGACGACGTGCCCGTGGCGCTCGATTGCGTTCTTCAACAGACGGCGCTGTACCGGGTCATCCTCGACCACGAGTATCTGCCCTGCCCCTTTGAGCTCATTGTAACCGGTCATTGTCGCCTCACTTCATGCGAAACCTAGGTTGCACTCTGCCCGAAAGGCTTGAACATCCAGTTTTGAGAAATAATCGCATTTTAACGATTGTGACGATGGCGATTCCGTGCCGAAGCGGGGCCTTTTGGCTGCTGAAAACCCCTTGATGCGGGGGCTTCTGGCGCATAGACAGTCAGACCTGTTTGAAAAGAGGAAGAGGAGCCCTGCCATGAATTTTGTGCTCAACGCCGCCGGTCTTAATTTTTCGGCAACATCTGCCGCCGGGGCATCCGACGCTGCGCTCGGCGATCTTCCAGTCTGGAAACTGCAGGATCTCTACCCTTCCGCAATCTCGACCGCCTTCACCAGCGACATGGAAAAGGCCGGCAAGAACTCGATCGCCTTCGAAGAGAAGTGGAAGGGCAAGCTGGCCGCCGCAGCCACCAAGACGGGTGCGGAAGGTATCGGCCAGGCGCTGAAGGAATATGAGGCGCTCGACGACATCATCGGCCGTCTCGGCTCCTTTGCCGGCCTCACCTATTTCTCCGATACGACGAGCCCGGTGAACGGCAAGCTCTATGGCGACGTCCAGGCGCGCATCACCGAATTCTCCGGTCACCTGCTGTTCTTCGCGCTAGAGCTCAACCGCATCGACGACGCGGTGATGGACGCCTGCATGGCGAACGATCCCGCCGCCGGCCACTACCGCCCGTGGCTGGTCGATCTGCGCAAGGACAAGCCCTACCAGCTGGACGACAAGCTGGAGCAGCTCTTCCTTGAGAAGTCGATGACATCGGCCGCTGCCTTCAATCGCCTGTTCGACGAGACGATGGCCGAGCTGCGCTACGAGATCGACGGCGAGAAGCTGCCGCTCGAAGTGGCGCTCAACATGCTGCAGGATCCGAACCCGGAAGCCCGCCACAAGGCGGCGATGGCTCTGGCGGAAACCTTCAAGGCCAATATCCGCACCTTCACGCTGATCACCAATACGCTCGCCAAGGACAAGGACATCTCCGACCGCTGGCGCGGCTTCGAGGACATTGCCGACTCCCGGCATCTTGCCAACCGCGTCGAGCGCGAAGTCGTCGATGCGCTGGCCGCCGCCGTCAAGGAAGCCTATCCGCGCCTCTCGCACCGCTACTATTCGATGAAGGCGAAGTGGCTCGGAATGGACCAGATGAATTTCTGGGACCGCAACGCGCCGCTGCCGGAAACCTCGAACGCCGTCATTTCCTGGAACGAGGCAAAGGACACGGTCCTCTCCGCCTACGGCAATTTCGCACCCGAGATGGCCGCGATCGCAAAGCGCTTCTTCGACGAGGAATGGATCGACGCTCCGGTTCGCCCCGGCAAGGCGCCGGGCGCCTTCGCGCACCCGACCGTTCCCTCCGCGCATCCCTATGTGCTCGTCAACTACATGGGCAAGCCGCGCGACGTGATGACGCTCGCCCACGAACTCGGCCACGGCGTCCATCAGGTTCTGGCCGGTGGTCAGGGCGCGCTGATGTGCCAAACGCCGCTGACGCTGGCCGAGACCGCCTCGGTCTTCGGCGAAATGCTGACCTTCCGTGCTCTGCTCGACAAGACCAGCGACAAGCGCGAGCGCAAGGCGATGCTCGCCCAGAAGGTCGAGGACATGATCAACACGGTCGTGCGCCAGATCGCCTTCTACGAATTCGAACGCAAGATGCACACCGCCCGCAAGGCCGGCGAGCTGACGTCTGACGATATCGGCGAACTGTGGCTATCGGTCCAGTCGGAGAGCCTCGGCCCGGCGATCAAGATTTCCGAGGGATACGAGACCTACTGGGCCTATATCCCGCACTTCATCCACTCGCCCTTCTACGTCTATGCCTACGCCTTCGGCGACTGCCTGGTGAACTCGCTCTATGCCGTCTACCAGAAGGCCGACAAGGGTTTTCAGGACAAGTATTTCGAGCTCCTCAAGGCCGGCGGCACCAAGCATCACTCCGAACTCCTGAAGCCTTTCGGCCTCGACGCCACCGATCCGTCGTTCTGGAGCAAGGGCCTGTCGATGATCGAAGGCCTGATCGACGAATTGGAAGCTTTGGATAAGGGCTGAAGTGATAGGCCTTCTCCTTGCGAGGAGAAGGTGGCCCGAAGGGCCGATGAGGGAGAGCGGCGCAGAGTTTCCCAAAACAATGTCGCATCTCGCTCTGGGGCTATGAGAAACCGATGATGCCAACTAATGACCTCCCTCATTCCTGTGCTTGTCACAGGAATCCAGCCACGGCGCGTCTGCGCCGTGAAAGGAGTCTTCCGCGCCCAAGGACTTGGGCGCACTGGATTCCTGTGACAAGCACAGGAATGAGGGAGACATAAATTGGGCCCCTTCATCCTGTTCCGTGACGACACGGCTAATCAGACGATGCTCTTTTCCGAGCCGTCCGAAATCATCATCGCCAACGACCGCGCCGAATTCTTCCCGGCCCTGAAACGCATGCAGGACGCAAAAGCCGCCGGCAAATGGCTTGCGGGCTATATGTCCTACGAGGCCGGCTACCTCTTCGAGAACAAGCTCGCTCCAAAACTACCGGCCAATCGCCAATCCCCTCTCGTCTGCTTCGGCGTCTTCAACAGCCCGGCACCTAATGACCATCCCCTCGCCCAGCCGGTCCGCCGCCGCGACAACGAAGAGTTCCTCACCGCCCCGAAAGCCGGCTGGAATTTCGAAACCTATAAGGAGCGCTTCGACCGCCTCCATTGGCATCTGCGCCAGGGCGACTGCTATCAGGCGAACCTGACCATGCCCATCGAGGCGCGCTGGAGCGGCGATCCGCTCGCCGCCTTCTGGTCGCTGATCGAGCGGCAGCCGGTGAAATACGGCGCCTATGCTGATCTCGGTGGTCCCATCATCCTGTCGCGCTCGCCGGAGCTTTTCTTCCGCACCGATGAGGACGGCTGGATCGAGACGCATCCGATGAAGGGCACCGCCAGGCGCGGCGCCGATGCCACCGAGGACGAGGCGATCAAGGCGGCGATGCTCGCGGATATCAAGACGCAGGCCGAGAACCGGATGATCGTCGATCTGCTGCGCAACGATATCTCGCGGATCACGCAAGTCGGAACACTCGATGTCCCGAAACTCTTCGATATCGAGACCTATCCGACCGTGCACCAGATGGTGAGCCACGTGCAGGCGAAACTCCTGCCGGATCTGACGATCCGCGATATCTTCGCCGCCCTCTTCCCCTGCGGCTCGATCACCGGTGCCCCGAAGCTCAGCGCCATGCAGATCCTCGACGATCTCGAAGAACGGCCGCGCGACGTCTATTGCGGCGCGATCGGCATGATCGCTCCAACAGGCGCCATGCGCTTCTCCGTCGCCATCCGCACCATCAGCCTGTTCGACAACGGCCGCGCCGTCTTCAATGTCGGCGGCGGCATCGTCTTCGATTCGACCGCCGAAGCCGAATACGAGGAATGCCTGCTGAAGGCCCGCTTCGCGATCGGCGACCAGGAGATTGCCCGATGAGCAATTTCTCCCTGATCGAAACCCTGCGATGGGAACCCGGTATCGGCTTCACCCGCCTGCGGCTGCATCTTGCCCGATTGGACCGCTCCGCCCGCCGCATCGGCTTCCCCACGCCGCTTCAGGCGAAGGACAGGCTGGAAGAGGCCGTCGCTGGTGCGACGACATCGCTGCGCGTCCGCCTGACGCTCGATGCTGCCGGGCGGATCGATGTGACGAGCGCGGCTTTCACGCCACCGGCGCCGGACACAATCTGGAAACTCCGCATCGCCTCGCAACGGCTCGACAGCGCCGACAAGCTGCTGCGGATCAAGACCACGCGACGAGAGGTCTACGAAGCCGCCCGCGCGGAATATCCGGCGAGTGAAGCGGACGAGGTCCTGATGCTCAACGAGAATGACGAGATCTGCGAAGGCACGATCACCTCGGTCTTTCTCGACGACGGCTCGGACCTGTTGCGCACTCCGCCAATCTCCTGCGGCCTGCTCGCCGGCGTGCTGCGCACCGAACTCATCTGCCAGCGCAAGGCCCGCGTCGGCAGGATCAGCCTCGCCGATATTGCCGGGGGCAAGCTCTACATGGGCAATTCGCTGCGCGGCTTGATCCCCTCGGTGCTTGCCTAAGCTAAGCTGCGATCTTCAGCCGGTCGCGGCCGCTCTGCTTGGCGATGTAGAGCGCCTCGTCGGCCCGCGCATAGAGCTGCTGCACCGTGTCTCCGACCTTGAGCTCTGCAAGGCCCGCCGAACACGTATAGGAAAAGCCCGGCAGGGCGGGAAGCGGATGGGCAATGCGCACCAGCTCCAGCACGCGATCGATGATCCGCTCGCCCTGCTCCAGCGTCGTATCCGGAAACACCAGCATGAATTCCTCGCCGCCGATCCGCCCGAAGCTGTCGCGGCGCCTGATCACCGGCTGCACCCGCCGGGCAAAGTCGATCAGCACCTGGTCGCCGACCTGATGGCCAAAATTGTCGTTGATGCGCTTGAAGAAATCGAGATCGACGATGCAGATGCAGCCGCTGAGCGCCGATGTTTCCTGACGGGCGATCATGTTCTCCAGCGCAGCCATCATGAAGCGGCGGTTGGAGATACAGGTCAGCTCGTCGGTCTGCGATGCCCTCAGCGCGAAATCGCGATCCTGGCGCAGATCACGCTGGCTGGTTTTCATATGGGTGATGTCGCTCGCCATGCACAGCATCCAGCCGTCGCGCTGCACCGTCTCCGTCATCCAGAACCAGCGCCCGTCGACGACATCCATCTCGAAGGCCCGGAACGGCAGCTTGCCGCGGCGGGACTGGGCAGACATCAGCCATGCCTCGAAATCCGTGGTGCGAATGATGGTGCCGCGCCCGGCCTTGGTGTTGCGGCGCATCAGCTCTGCCCATGTGGGCGTTTCGTCCGGCTCAAGCGCGAAGGTGGAGCGAAAGGCGGCATTTGTATATTGCACGCGGTCGTCCTGATCGTAGAGGACGATCATGACGGCGCTTTCCTCCTGCAACTCCGCAAGCCGCTCCGATATATTGGTCATGCGACGGTTCCGGGCGTACTAATGGCGATGTGTGGCACAATGCTTCAAAACTATAAAAAGAAAATGGATAAGGCAGTGCAATTTCTGTTATCAACAGCCCCAAAACGGCACAACCCTCGGGATCAAAGATGTTCATACTTTCCCTCACCTATGTGAAGCCCAACGAAGAGGCCGACAAGCACATGGAGCCGCATATGGCCTGGGTGAAGGAAGGCTATGCGAAGGGCTGGTTCCTCGCTTCCGGCCGCAAAGTCCCCCGCACCGGCGGCGTCATCCTCGCCACCGGCAATCGCGCCGAGATCGAAGCCTATGTCTCCGCCGATCCGTTTGCGGTGCATGGGGTGGCGGAGTATGAGGTGACCGAAGTGGCCCTGACGACGGTTAATGAGGGACTGGAAGCGTTGAAGGGCTAGCCTCTTTACTCTTGCATCAATCACCGCAAACCGGCAGTTTCCTGACAATGAAACTTCCCGCTTACACACCTTATGATGGATCCTCGAAGCCGTTCACCATCGGCTTGATGCCGCTCGATGCGGGCCGTTGGATCGAGCCGGATGGTGACCTTGGGCGCTATCTGGCGGAAAAGCGCGGGCTTCTCGCCGCGCGCCGCAAGGATGTATTCGTCGCCGAAGACGATACGCAGGCGGCCCAGGAAGAATGTCTCGGCCTCCTCGCAGATCATCTCTGCTCCGCCTACCCGGATCGCTATGTCAGGCATGGCGACATCATCACGGCCGGCGATACCGAAGTCGATCTCGCTGACGTCTCACTGCCGCCGTTGATGCGCGCCGGCCTTCTCGTCGAGGACGATCTGGTCATCATGCGCCGCAAGGACGATGGGTGGCATCTGGTCGCAGGCCATGTCTCCTTCCCGTCGTCCTGGTCGCTGCAGGAAAAGTTCGGCCGGCCGATGCAGGCGATCCATGCCGATGTGCCCGGTTTCAGCGAGGGCACGCGCAACGCGGCGCTGATCACCCGCATCTTCGACAACCTGCTGGTCGCCCAGCCGGTCGAGCGTATGAACTGGTCGGTCAACACGACGGGCGATCTCTTCCTGCCGATGTCCAAGCACCGCCGCCCGCCGTCTTCCGAGGATTTCACGCTTGCCGAGCGCTTCGCCCGCGTCGAGCGGCAGACGCTGCGCAAGCTTCCTGTTTCCGGCGACATCGTCTTCACGATCCGCGTCTATGTCGATCCGATCGCCGCGATCGAGCATCACCCGCGCGCCGCCGAACTCGCGTCGAGTTTCGCCACGCAGCTTGCCGCGCTCGACGAACAGCAGACGGCTTACAAGGGATTGACACTGCAGAAAGCCGAGCTCGTGCAGAAGCTGCACAGCCTTGCACAACAGCTCGCACCCGCCTGATATTAGATTTCCCGGCCGAACGCTCTTTATTGTGACGCCATTTTGTGGTTAGAGCCGGTCACTTCGCGAATTTTCAGCCCATTTTGAAGAATTCTTCAGGCAGATCGCCTTCGTCGCCTTCCACAGGAGAAAAGAATGACGGAACAAAACCACCCGGTATATGCCGAAATTACCGGCCCGATCGTGATGATCGGCTTTGGCTCCATCGGCCGCGGCACGCTGCCGCTGATCGAGCGCCACTTCAAGTTCGACAAGAACCGGTTGGTTGTAATCGACCCGCGCGAAGAGCCGGGCGACATGGAAATCCTCAAGAAGCACGGCGTCCGTCACATCAAGGAATATGTGACCAAGGACAACTACAAGGACCTCCTGAAGCCGCTGCTGACGGAAGGTGAAGGCCAGGGCTTCTGCGTCAACCTCTCGGTTGATACCGGCTCGCTCGACCTGATGAAGCTCTGCCGCAAGCTCGACGTTCTCTACATCGATACCGTCGTCGAGCCGTGGCTCGGCTTCTATTTCGACAAGAACATGAAGAACGCCGACCGCACGAACTACGCGCTGCGCGAAACCGTGCGCAAGGAAAAGGAAAAGAACCCGGGCGGCGCAACAGCCGTTTCCACCTGCGGTGCAAACCCGGGCATGGTCTCCTGGTTCGTCAAGCAGGCGCTGGTCAACCTCGCCAATGACACGGGCCTGAAGTTCGAAGAGCCGGATCAGCACGACCGCGAAGGCTGGGCGAAGCTGATGAAGAAGCTCGGCGTCAAGGGCGTCCACATTGCCGAGCGCGACACGCAGCTCACCAAGAACCCGAAGCCGCTCAACGTCTTCTGGAACACCTGGTCCGTCGAAGGCTTCATCTCCGAAGGTCTGCAGCCGGCCGAACTCGGCTGGGGCACCCACGAAAACTGGATGCCGAAGAACGCCAAGAAGCACAAGAAGGGCTGCAAGGCCGCGATCTACCTCGAGCAGCCGGGCGCCAACACCCGCGTTCGCACCTGGTGCCCGACGCCGGGTCCGCAGTACGGCTTCCTCGTCACCCACAACGAGTCCATCTCGATCGCCGACTACTTCACGGTGCGCGACAAGGACGGCGAAGTGACCTTCCGCCCGACCTGCCACTACGCCTACCATCCGGCGAACGACGCCGTTCTGTCGCTGCATGAAATGTTCGGCAACGGCGGCAACGCGCAGCCGGTTCACCACGTCCTCGACGAAGACGAGCTGGTCGAAGGCATCGACGAACTCGGCGTACTGCTCTACGGCCACGAGAAGAACGCCTACTGGTTCGGCTCGCGCCTGTCGCTCGAAGAAACCCGCCGCATCGCGCCGTACCAGAACGCCACCGGCCTGCAGGTCACGTCGGCCGTTCTGGCCGGCATGGTCTACGCTCTCGAAAACCCGAAGGCCGGCATCGTCGAAGCCGACGAGATCGACTACAAGCGCTGCCTCGAAGTGCAGCTGCCCTACCTCGGCCCGGTCGAAGGTCACTACACCGACTGGACCCCGCTTGATGGCCGCCCGGGCCTGTTCCCAGAAGATCTCGACACCAAGGATCCGTGGCAGTTCAAGAACATCCTCGTTCGCTCGTAATCGCGAACCGATGAAAACCAAGATGCCCGCCGCAAGGCGGGCATTTTTGTAACGCCTGCTGTGTAAATTCGCTTCGGCGTTGCAGAAGGCTTGCCTTGGCGGCCGCCCCGCGCCATGTTTTTTCCGAACTCTTGCGGATAAAGTCCGCCGTCAATCGCCGGAGAAGCTTATGAAGTTGAGAAATATTGCCGCGCTGGCGGCTGCCGCAGCAGCGCTCGCCGCCTGTGTTTCCTCTGATCCCCGCCCGATGCCTGTCGCCACAAGCGCCGCTCCGGCCGGTGTCGAAGGCGCATGGCGCGATCCGAACGGCATCGTCTCGACTTTCCAGGCCGGTACCTTCACCACTCGCACGACCGACAGCAACCAGCTGCTCGCCTCCGGTACCTATGTGAACACCGGTCCGTCTCTGGTCGAGATCAATATGACCTCGCTGGTGCGCAAGACGCAGTCGAAGGTCAATTGCGCCCTCGTCAACCCGACCCAGCTGAATTGCACCGCCGATTCCGGCTCGCAGTTCACGCTGACGCGCAGCATGTAAAGGCGCTCGAAATCTGGACGATGAAAAGCTCCCCTTCGCGGGAGCTTTTTTGTTTACCGCTACTTGGAAAGCGCCGGGACTGGCACAGCTTTTCGCTTGCGGTTGCGCAGGCTTGATGAAAACATCCGGCGCGCCGGGTAACGGCTAAGAGGGATCGGCGGAACAGCCAGGGGTAAGCGCTGCCGCCGGAAAATCAGGAGAACAGGATGACGAAATCCTTTAATTTCGGTCTGCTGACGGCATCCATGCTGGCGCTCAGCACAAGCGCCGCCTTTGCGGACTACCAGCTCAATATTCTTCACATCAACGATTTCCATTCACGCATTGAATCGATCAACAAGTTCGATTCCACCTGCTCTGCCGAGGAAGAAGGCAAGAAGGAATGCTTCGGCGGTGCCGCCCGCCTGAAGACCGCGATCGACCAGCGCCGCCAGGCTCTCACAGGCCAGAATGTGTTGCTGCTCAATGCCGGCGACAATTTCCAGGGCTCGCTCTTCTACACGACCTACAAGGGCGCGGCCGAAGCCGAAGTGCTGAACGCCATGAAGTTCGACGTCATGACCGTCGGCAACCATGAATTCGACGACAGCGAAGACGGCCTCGCCACCTTCCTCGACAAGGTTCAGTTCCCAGTCATCTCCGCAAACGTGCTTGCCGGTGATGGCTCGAAGCTCGGCGACCGCATCAAGCCGTCGCTGGTTCTCGATGTCGGCGGCCAGAAGATCGGCGTCGTCGGCGCCGTGACCAACGATACGGAAGAACTCTCCTCGCCCGGCCCGAAGGTACTGATCGCCGACGACGTCGCCTCGATCACCGCAGCCGTTCAGGAACTGAAGGCTCAGGGCATCAACAAGATCATCGCGCTGACCCATGTCGGCTATCCGCGCGATCTCGCCTTCATCGCCAAGATCCCTGACGTCGACGTCGTTGTCGGCGGCCACTCGCACAGCCTGCTGTCGAATACCGATCCGAAGGCCGAAGGCCCCTATCCGACGATGGTGGACAATCCCGGCGGCTACAAGGTTCCGGTCGTCCAGGCCGCATCCTACAGCAAGTATCTCGGCGATCTCGTCGTCGACTTCGACGACAACGGCGTCGTCAAGAGCGCCAAGGGCGATCCGATCCTGATCGACTCCTCCTTCACGCCCGATCCGGCGCTGACGGCACGCATTGCCGAGCTCGCCAAGCCGATCGAAGACCTCCGCAAGAAGGTCATCGGTGCTTCGGAAGGCCCGATCGAGGGCGACCGCACCATTTGCCGCGTCAAGGAATGCTCGATGGGCAACCTCGTCGCCGACGCGATGCTCGACCGCACCAAGAGCCAGGGCGTCCAGATCGCCATCCAGAACGGCGGCGGCCTGCGTGCCTCCATCGATGGCGGCGAAGTCACCCAGGGCGAAGTCATCACCGTCCTGCCCTTCCAGAACACGCTGGCAACCTTCCAGCTGACCGGTGCCGACGTCGTCAAGGCGCTGGAAAACGGCGTCAGCCAGATCGACCAGGGCGCCGGCCGTTTCGCGCAGGTTGCGGGTCTCAAGTATACCTTCGATCAGTCGAAGCCCGTCGGCAGCCGCGTTAGCGACGTTCAGGTGAAGACCGGTGACGCTTTCGCGCCGATCGACCCGGCCAAGACCTACGGCGTTGCCACCAACAACTTCATGCGCGCGGGCGGCGACGGCTACTCGATCTTCGAGAGCGCCGGCAAGAATGCCTATGACTTCGGCCCCGATCTTGCCGACGTCACTGTCGAGTATCTGACGGCGCACAACCCCTACAAGCCCTACACCGATGGCCGCGTCACCGAGATCGCTGCAGCCGGCGCCGCTGCTGCCCCGGCCGCGCCGGCGGCACCCGCCACTCCCGCAGCACCGGCACCGTCTGCCGAACCGGCTGCACCGGCCGCTTCCGCACCGGCCGCCGCAACGCCGTCCAGCCACGTCATTGCCGCCGGTGACACGCTCTGGGATCTCGCCAAGCAGTTTTACGGCAACGGTGAACTCTGGAAGAAGATCTCCGAAGCCAACGGTAGCCCGAACCCGCGCCGCCTCATGGTCGGCGAGGAGCTGAAGCTTCCCGCCAAGTAAGACGATTTGTCCCGATCTTCGAAGCCGGTCCGGGGTTCCCCGGGCCGGCTTTTCTACTTATAGGGTTGAACCAACCGAACCCGGCTGCGTATGAGCGGGGCGAAGACATCATGAGCGTTGGGGCCAGTATGACTGCTGAAATTTCGAACCGCCCGGCGGACCATCCGCCCGTCAGCTTTGGCAAGGTGGGCGTGCTGCTCGTCAATCTCGGCACGCCCGATGGCACCGACTACAATTCGATGCGCCGCTATCTCCGGGAGTTCCTGACCGATAAGCGCGTCATCGAATGGTCGCCCTGGAAGTGGTACCCGATCCTCTTCGGCATCGTCCTCAACACCCGCCCCCAGAAAGTCGGCAAGGCCTATGAGACGATCTGGAACAGGGACAAGAACGAGAGCTACCTGCGCACCTACACCCGCAACCAGTCAGAACTGATGGCTGCGCGGCTGAAGGACCTGCCAAATGTCGTCGTCGACTGGGCGATGCGCTACGGCAACCCCTCCATCGCCTCGAAAATCGACAGCCTGAAGGCTGCGGGCTGCGACCGCATCGTGCTCTTCCCGCTCTATCCGCAATATGCGGCAGCGACGACGGCGACCGTCAACGACAAGGCCTTCCAGAAGCTGCTCACCATGCGCTGGCAGCCGGCGGTGCGCACCGTCCCTGAGTATCACGACGACGAGACCTATATCGAAGCGCTCGCCAACTCCGTGCAGCAGCACCTCGCGACCCTCGACTGGGAGCCGGACATGGTGCTCGCCTCCTTCCACGGCATCCCGATGTCCTACTTCAAGCAGGGTGACCCCTATTACTGCCAGTGCCAGAAGACCGGACGGCTGCTGCGCGAGCGCCTGGGCCTGCCGAAGGAAAAGTTCATGGTCACCTTCCAGTCCCGCTTCGGGCCGGAAGAATGGCTTCAGCCCTATACCGACAAGACCGTCGAGAAGCTGGCGCAGGACGGCGTCAAGAAGATCGCCGTCCTCAACCCGGGCTTCGTTTCCGACTGTCTGGAAACGCTGGAAGAAATCGCCGAACAGGCGGCCCATTCCTTCCATGAGAATGGCGGCGAGAAATTCACCCATATCCCCTGTCTCAACGACAGCGAGCACGGCATGCGCGTGCTCGAGAAGGTCGTCCGCCGGGAGCTGCTCGGCTGGGTGTGATCCAGCCAGCGGCTTTTTGTTGCGGATCGTTGCAAATAACGGGATAAGTCTCCACGTTTGATGTGTGCCGGATTTTCCGGCAACAACCGGTGGAGGAATTTCATGGTCCTGGGCGGCTTCGACATCGTCGTCATCGCACTCGTCATCTTCGTCATCCTGGTGCTGTTTGCCGGCATCAAGACGGTGCCGCAGGGCTATCGCTACACGATCGAGCGCTTCGGCCGCTATACGCGCACGCTGGAGCCCGGCCTCAACCTGATCACCCCGTTCATCGAGCGCGTCGGCGCCAAGATGAATGTGATGGAACAGGTGCTGAATGTGCCGACCCAGGAAGTGATCACCAAGGACAACGCCTCGGTCTCGGCCGATGCCGTGTCCTTCTATCAGGTGCTGAACGCCGCGCAGGCCGCCTACCAGGTCTCGAACCTCGAAAACGCCATTCTCAACCTGACCATGACCAACATCCGCTCGGTCATGGGCTCGATGGACCTCGACGAACTGCTCTCCAACCGCGACGCCATCAACGACCGCCTGCTGCGCGTCGTCGATGAGGCCGTGCATCCCTGGGGCATTAAGGTCACCCGCGTCGAGATCAAGGACATCCAGCCTCCCCGCGACCTCGTCGATGCCATGGCCCGCCAGATGAAGGCCGAGCGCGAGAAGCGCGCCCAGGTTCTGGAGGCGGAAGGGTCGCGAAACGCCCAGATCCTGCGCGCCGAAGGCGCCAAGCAGTCGGCCATCCTGCAGGCTGAGGGACAACGCGAAGCCGCCTTCCGCAACGCTGAAGCCCGCGAGCGCCTGGCCGAGGCCGAAGCCAAGGCAACGAAGATGGTCTCCGAGGCGATCGCCGCCGGTGACGTCCAGGCGATCAACTACTTCGTGGCGCAGAAATACACCGAAGCCCTGACCTCCATCGGCTCGGCATCCAATTCCAAGGTCGTGCTGATGCCGATCGAGGCATCGTCGATTCTCGGCTCGCTGAGCGGCATCGGCGCCATCGCCAAGGAAGTCTTCGGCGACGGCAGCACCCCGCCTGCGCCGCAGCCGCCCCGGCAGGTGGCGCAGCGCAGCACCCCGCCCGTCAACCCCTTCAACCAGAACCCGGAGCGCTGACGCATGCTGGCACGCATCGTTGCAGAGCTCGGGCCCTGGACCTGGTGGGTAGCCGGCCTCGTATTGCTGGCCGCCGAAATGATCGTGCCCGGCTTCTTCCTCGTCTGGATCGGGCTGGCGGCGCTTGCCGTCGGCATACTGTCGCTGCTGCTCTGGGATGCCGGCTTCTGGGTCTGGGAAGTACAGCTCATCCTGTTCGCGGCGCTATCGGTCGCCGCGACCTTTATCGGCCGCCGCCTGACGCTGCGCCACGATGCGACCGACGAGCCCTTCCTCAATCAGCGCGGCGCGAGCCTTGTCGGGCGCACCGCCACGCTGGCGGAGCCGATCACTGAAGGCCGCGGCCGGATAAAGCTGGATGATACGATCTGGCAGGTCATGGGACCGGACCTGCCGGCCGGCACCCGCGTCAGGGTCGTCGCCAGCACCGGGCGCGACCTGACGGTGGAAGCCGCCTGATCAGGCGACGCCGATCCGCAGGAGATCGTGGAAGTGGACAAGGCCGACGGGGCGGTTGTCGTCGTCGACGACGATCAGCGCGCCGATGTGATATTCCTCGAGCAAGGCAAGCGCAGCCGTCGCAAGTACCTTCGGCTTCACCACCTTCGGCGTCCGCGTCATGATGTCGTCGACAGCCAGTTCGGCAAGATTGCGCGACAGGTTGCGTGCCATATCGCCTTCGGTGACGATGCCGCAAAGTTTTCCTTCGCCGTCGAGAACGCCGACGCAGCCGAAATGCTTGCTCGACAGAACCTTGATCGCATCCTGCATCGGCGTACCCTCCGCCACCAGCGGCAGACGGTCACCTTTGTGCATGATGTCGGAGACGTGGGTCAGGCTCGCGCCCAGCTTGCCGCCCGGATGGAAGACGTGGAAGTCGCGGGCCGTGAAGCCGCGCGCATCGAGCAGCGCCATGGCGAGCGCATCGCCGATAGCCAGCTGCATCATCGCCGATGTCGTCGGCGCCAGGCCGTGCGGGCAGGCTTCCATCTCTTTCGGCAGCTTTAACACGATATCGGCTGCCTCGCCCAGGACGGACTTTTCATCGCAGGTAATGGCGATCAGCGGGATCGAGAAGCGGCGGGAGTAGTTCAGGATCGCCTTCAGTTCCGGCGCTTGGCCACTCCAGGAAACGGCAACGATCGCGTCCTGATCACCGATCATGCCGAGATCGCCATGGTTGGCCTCGGCGGCATGGACGAAGAACGCAGGCGTGCCCGTTGAAGCAAATGTCGCCGCGAGCTTGACGCCGATATGGCCGCTCTTGCCGACACCGGTCACGACGAGGCGCCCCTTGATGGCGCTGATCGTCTCGACGGCCTGACTGAAGGGTCCGGAGAGACCATCGTCGAGCGCCCGCTCAAGGGCTTCAAGGCCGCGCCGCTCGATGCTGATGGTCCGCCGCGCGGACTCCAGCACGCTGTTTTCGATCAGATTGACGACTTTTCTCATCATGTGCTTGCGTTACCGCTTTTCACTGTGGCTGTCCATCGTTGTCGCGCTTGCAAGCACAGGCCGCCTCGGTCGTCCTAAACGAATGATTAACTATGACACTTTACTTTCGGGTAACGAGTTGAAGCATGCCACACGCGGATTCTGAATGGGCAAGGAACGTGATACGAGCAGTTTGACGCCGCTCCGTGCGACGCGCTTTGCCGTGTCTGCCGTTCTTCTGGCCGCAGCGCTGCCGCAGGCGGCCTTCGCCCAATCGGCACAGAGCTACGGCAGCGGCACATCCGCTTATCAATCATCGTCCCAATATTCTTCCGGCGGCAACACCGGCGATCAGCAGGCGCAAACCGTTGATCTTGATGGCGACGGCGTCCCGGATCCCGGCCAGCCCGGCGTTCCCTCCCCCGATGGCACGGCGACCCAGACCGGCACCACGCAGCAGACCGGCACGGCACCCACCACGGCAACCGGTGACCAGCAGCCGAGCGACGAAACAACCGGCTCGATCCTCGACGAGGACATCCGCCGCCTGAACACCCGCGAACCGGCGATCGATGAGCGCCGCCTGCCGCGCAAGGCCGACGATACGCTGACCGAGAAGGACACCGACGGCATCCGCGTCGGCACCTTCATCCTGCGCCCGTCGATCACCCAGTCGATCAATACCGAGACGACCAAGGATAACGGCATCAAGGAAAGCCGCGGCTTCCTGCAGACCGACGGCAATGCGACGCTGACCTCCGATTGGGGCCTGCATCAGCTGACAGTCACCAGCGAGGGCAGCTGGCAGCAGAACATCAGCGGCGAAGGCGAGGAACAGCCGTCCTTCCAGATCGATGGCGATCTGCGCCTCGATCTGCCCGAGGACACCACCGCCCATCTCAAGGGCGGCTACCGCTTCTACCGCGAAGACACCGACGATCCGAACGCCATCTCCGACGCCGACGAGCAGTCGAACGTCCAGGAATTCAGCACCGGCGCCTCGATCGAGCGCGACTTCGGCGTCTTGCGCGGCACGACGGAAATCGGTGTCGTCCGGACGATCTATTCCGACGTGACGCTGGCGAACGGCACGACTGTTTCCCTCAGCGACCGCGACCAGACCGCCGGGAATTTCCGCGCCCGCATCGGCTACGAGCTCTCCCCGGCGCTCATCCCCTTCATCGAAGGCACCGTCGGCAAGACCGTCTATGACGAGACGCGCGACAGCTCAGGCTATGCCCGCTCCGGCAACAGCTACGGCGCCAAGGCCGGCGTTCAGATCGATCTCGGCGAGAAATTGAAGGGCGAAGTCAGTGCCGGTTACGAGACGGCCAATTTCGACGACGATCGTCTGTCCTCGATCGATACGGCAACCGTCGATGCCAATATCGTCTGGTCGCCGCTGCGCGGCACCAATGTCGGCTTCGACCTGCAGACCAGCATTCAGCCTTCCACCACGCCGGGGCTGAGCGGTTACGTGTCGCATGCCCTGTCGACAACGATCACACATCAGCTGCGTGACAATCTGCAGGCAACGGTTCTGGGTGGAGTGACGCTCCGCGACTATCCGGCCGGAGCAAGCAGCGACGAGACCGTTTATACGACGAGCGCCGGCCTGATCTGGAACATCAACCGCTATCTCGATCTGACGAGCACTGTCGGCTATGAGCTGACGACGCGGGATGAAGGCACCGACTCGCAGCAATGGCGAGCCGGTGTCGGTTTGCGGTTGAAGCGCTAGACTTCAGAGACCCTTGAGCAACGCCTTGAAGCCTTCCTCGACGGTCGGGCGGATATCCGCACGGTCGAGCGCGAAGGCGACGTTGGCGAGGATGAAGCCATCCTTGGCGCCGCAGTCATAGGTCGTGCCGCGGAAGTGGTAGCCGGCGAAGGCCTGATCCTTGAGCAGCTTCAGCATGCCGTCGGTCAGCTGGATCTCGTTGCCGGCGCCGCGTTCCTGGGTTTCCAGGATCTTGAAGATCTCAGGCTGCAGGATGTAGCGGCCATTGATGAAGAAGTTCGAGGGCGCCGTGCCCTTGGCAGGCTTTTCGACCATGCCGGTGATGCGGAAGCCGTCGCCGATCGCATCGCCAACGCCGACGATACCGTACTTGTGAGCCTGGTCCGGAGCGCATTCCTCGACGGCAATGATGTTGCCGCCGCTCTGGCCGTAAAGGTCGATCATGCCCTTCATGCAGCCCTTGCCTTCGGCCTTCATGATCATGTCAGGGAGAAGCAGAGCGAAGGGCTCGTCGCCGACGATCTCGCGGGCGCACCAGACGGCGTGGCCGAGACCAAGCGGCTCCTGCTGGCGGGTGAAGCTGACGGTGCCGGCCTTCGGCAGCTGCGCTTCGAGCAGCGTCATTTCGGCCTTCTTGCTGCGCTCGCGCAGCGTCTGCTCCAGTTCGAAATGGATATCGAAATAGTCTTCGATGATGTGCTTGTTGCGGCCGGTGACGAAAACGAAATGTTCGATACCGGCTTCCAGAGCCTCGTCGACCACGTACTGAATGATCGGTTTATCGACGACGGTCAGCATTTCCTTCGGAACGGCCTTCGTCGCTGGAAGGAACCGGGTTCCAAGACCTGCGACCGGGAATACCGCCTTACGAACTTTTTTCTGCTGCGTCACGTAGAACCTCCTGGGGGGTTTATCGCTTTGAACTCAAGCTATTTGGGGTGAATTAAGCTAAATTCGCTACTGTTTTACAAATGATGACGGGAAGACGTTGTCATGGTAAAGAATTTGTTGACTTCGTTCCGGTAGTCTCGGGTCCGGACGGAATGCCCCTCCGCCGCACTTGTAACAGAGATGACGGATACGGACTGCCGATGACCAAAAATCACAAATACTCCCTTCGTGGTCTTGCCCTCGCCCTCGTTGTGACCGCGTCCGCCGGTTTGGCACCCCATAACGCGGCTGCCGACCAGCGGTTCCAGAAGTGGATCGCGGATTTTTATCAAACTGCCGCGCAAAATGGCATCAGCAAGGCAACCTACCGGAAAGCTTTCGCCGGGGTGAGCGAACCCGACCCTACAGTCCTTGAAAAGGCGGCCTTTCAGCCGGAATTCACAACCAAGATTTGGGACTATGTGGATTCCCGCGTGAACCCCTATACGGTCGAGATCGGCCGCAAAATGGCCGCAAAGCACGCCTCGACTCTGAACGCCATCGAGCGCCATTTCGGCGTCGACAAGACGATCATCCTGGCGATCTGGTCGATGGAATCGAATTACGGCGCCGTTCTCGAAAAGGACGATCGCCTGCATTACGTGCCGCGCGCCCTTGCGACGCTGGCCTATGCCGACGAGCGCCGGGCGAAATTCGCCAAGAAGCAGCTGATCGCAGCCCTCAAGATTCTGCAGAACGGCGACATCTCCGCCGATGGCATGACCGGCTCCTGGGCCGGCGCCATGGGCCACACGCAGTTCATTCCGACCAGCTACCTGCTCTACGCGGTCGATGCCGACGGCAACGGCCATCGCGACATCTGGAATTCGGTTCCCGATGCGCTGGCGACATCGGCCAACCTGCTTGCCAAGAACGGCTGGCAGACCGGCAAGACCTGGGGCTACGAAGTTTCGGTTCCGGCCTCTGCCGCCAAGCAGGCGGGCAAGACCCACACGCTGGCGCAGTGGGCGGCGATGGGTCTGACGCGTCCGAACGGCAAGAGCTTCAAGGACGCCGGCACCAAGGCGATCCTGAAGATGCCGGGCGGCGCTGGTGGCCCTGGCTTCCTGATGACCTCCAACTTCTTCACCATCAAGAAGTACAACGCCTCCGACAGCTACGCGCTTGCCGTTGGCCTGCTCGCCGACGAGATCGCCGGCTATGGCGGCATGAAGCAGCGCTGGCCGCGCCCGGACGGCACGCTCGATGTGAAGGAAAAATTCGAGCTGCAGACGCGCCTGAAGACGCTCGGCTATTACAACGGCGAAGTCGACGGCAATTTCGGCTCCGGCTCGAAGGCCGCCATCTCGGCCGTGCAGGAGCGCTTGGGCATGCAGGCCGACGGCGAGCCCTCGCTTCCGCTGCTCAACGCGCTGCGCCGCTAGACGGCAAGATTTCGCGACATAAATCCTATCCGGAGTGGACGCTCGCGCCCACTCCATGCGAAAATGCCGCGAGATGCGGGACATGACCATGCGACCACAGGGCAACAAGCGTAAATCCGGCTGGCGGACGGCGACGATCGCGCTGTTGGCCCTGTCTTTCGGCGTGACGGCGCCCGTTCATTTCGCCGATGCGCAGGAGCGCTACGAGCGCCGCTCGATTCTCGATTTCTTCTTCGGCCGCCGCACCTATGTCGACGACTATCCGCCGCCGCCGGATGTGGAGCGCCCCCGCCCGCAGCGCAAGCGCCCTCCGGCCAAGCCGAAGGCGGTAACATCCGCGCCGAAGCCCGCACCTGTCGTTCCGCAAGAGGAGACGGTTCAGAAGCTCGAAAACGCCCAGAAGATCCTGATCGTCGGCGACTTCCTGGCCAGCGGCCTCGGCGATGGCATGACCGATGCGTTCAAGACCTCGCCGGGCGTCGTCATCGATGCGCGCGGCAACGTCTCCTCCGGCCTGGTGCGCGACGATTATTACAATTGGCCCGAGCAGCTCCTGAAGATGATGGACGAGGTGAAGCCCGCCATCGTCGTCGTCATGATCGGCGCCAACGACCGCCAGCAGATGGCGATCAACGGCGACAAGGAGAAATTCCGCACCGAGGCCTGGTATGCCGAATATCAGAAGCGCGTGTTGAATTTCGGCAAGGAAGTGACCAACCGCAAGATCCCGCTGCTTTGGGTCGGCCTTCCCGCCTTCGGTTCCGATTCGATGACCTCGGACGCGGTGCAGATGAACCAGCTCTACCGCAAGCAGGTGGAAAGCGTCGGCGGCGAGTTCGTCGACATCTGGGACGGCTTCGTCGACGAGGGCGGCCAGTTCATCGTCACCGGTTCCGATATCAACGGCCAGCAGGTGCGCCTGCGCACCTCCGACGGTATCAACCTGACGCAGGCCGGCCGCCGCAAGGTCGCCTTCTATGTCGAAAAGCCCGCCCGCCGCATCCTCGGCACGCAGGCGAGCCCGGACCTCGTGCGCCTCGACACCAGCAACCTGCCGAGCCTCGGCCTGCCGGAGCCGAACGTGCCGCATACGCAGCCCATCAGCCTCTCCGATCCCAATCTCGACGGCGGCTCCGAACTGCTCGGCGCCAAGGCGCCGCCGGTCTCGCTCACCAAGTCGCCGCGCGACATGCTGGTGCAGGACGGCATGGTCGAAGAGGCTCCCGC
Organism: Rhizobium sp. BG4; assembly: GCF_016864575.1. Taxonomy (NCBI): domain Bacteria; kingdom Pseudomonadati; phylum Pseudomonadota; class Alphaproteobacteria; order Hyphomicrobiales; family Rhizobiaceae; genus Rhizobium; species Rhizobium sp. BG4. The sequence goes on along the minus strand of NZ_CP044125.1, from coordinate 2,505,709 downwards.
CGGGCGCGTCGACGACTACCGCCTTCCAGCAAAGGAGCCGAAGCAGGTTTCGGCGAAGTAACGGCTAACCGGCAGAGCGGATGTAGATGAAATTCTCGTGCTGCTCTCCCTCGAACTCGAAATAGGTCGAGCCGCCCCGCCGAAGCCCCTGTTTCTGATAGAAGCGGATTGCCGGGAGGTTCTGATGGTTGACCCCAAGCCAGGCATGACGCTTGCCGCGCGCTGACAGCACGCGGTCCGCCTCTTCCAGGAGCTTCGCGCCAAGACCCTTCCCTAGAAAATGCTCCTGAATATAGAGCGTGACGATCTCGGTATCGATATCGGGCTCATCAGGGCATGGCGCCTCGAAATCCAGCCGCAGATAGCCGACGAGATGGCCTTTGCTTTCGCAGAGGATGAAATATTGCGGATCCGAGGCGATCTGGCGCCTGAAGTTTTCCTCGGTGAACTGCTGCAGGACGTAGTCGGCAATCGCCCGGCGAATGCCTGTCTTCGCATAGGTATGCAGCCAGACCTGGATCGCCAGAGCCGCAACATTGGCGGCATCCTCAGGCACGGCTTTTCGAAACGAGTAGGTCATGGCAGGCATAGATAAGCCGCCTGCGATGTCTCGCAAGCGGCTCGTCTGAAACCGGACGGACCGGCAGATTAGCGCGGCAGAACCGTCGAACCCATCAGCGCTTCGTCGATGGCGCGGGCGGCCTGGCGGCCTTCCCGGATCGCCCAGACGACCAGCGACTGACCGCGGCGCACGTCGCCAGCGGTCCAGAGCTTGTCGACCGAGGTCTTGTAGTCGCTGTCGTTGGCAACGACGTTGGTCGAGCCGCGGCGGTCGGTATTGAGCGTCAGCTTGCCGTCGAGATCCTTCAGCACGCTATCGGTGAACGGGCCGCGGAAGCCGATCGCGATGAAAGCGAGATCGGCCTTGATGATGAACTCCGTGCCGGGAACCGGCTTGCGGCGCTCATCGACTTCGCAGCACTTGACGCCGGTGAGCTGGCCGTCTTCGCCGATGAACTCCAGGGTCGCGACCTGAAACTCGCGCACCGCGCCTTCGGCCTGCGAGGAGGAGGTACGCATCTTCGTGGCCCAGAACGGCCAGACGGCGAGCTTGTCTTCCTTCTCCGGCGGCTGCGGGCGGATGTCGAGCTGGGTGACCTTCACGGCGCCCTGACGGAAAGCCGTGCCGACGCAGTCCGACGCGGTATCGCCACCACCGACGACGACGACGTGCTTGGCACCGGCGAGGATCGGATCTGCCTGCCAGCCGACGCTGTCGATATTCTCGCGGCCGACGCGCTTGTTCTGCTGCACGAGGTAAGGCATCGCATCGTGAACGCCGGCGAAATCCGTGCCCGGAATGCCTGCCTCACGCGGCGTTTCCGAACCGCCGCAATAAAGAACGGCGTCGTAATCGGCGAGCAGCTGCTCCATCTTCACATCGACGCCGACATTGACGCCACAGTGGAAGGTCACGCCTTCGCCCTTCATCTGCTCGACGCGGCGATCGATGAAGTTCTTCTCCATCTTGAAGTCAGGAATACCGTAGCGCAGCAGGCCGCCGGGCTTCGACTCGCGCTCGTAGAGGTGAACCTCGTGACCGGCGCGGCCGAGCTGCTGGGCAGCCGCCATGCCGGCAGGACCGGAGCCGATGATCGCAACCTTCTTGCCGGTATGAACCGTCGCCGGCTGCGGCCGGATGAAGCCGAGCTCATAGGCCTTGTCGGCAATCGCCTGTTCGACCGTCTTGATCGCGACCGGCGTATCTTCGAGGTTCAGCGTGCAGGCTTCCTCGCAGGGCGCCGGGCAGACGCGGCCGGTGAACTCCGGGAAGTTGTTGGTGGAATGCAGGTTCTGGATCGCTGCTTCCCAGTTGTTGTTGTAGACGAGGTCGTTCCAGTCAGGGATCTGGTTATGCACCGGGCAGCCGGTCGGACCGTGGCAATAGGGGATGCCACAGTCCATGCAGCGGGCAGCCTGCTTCTGCACTTCCGGGTCCGACATCGGGATCGTGAATTCGCGGAAATGCCGGATACGATCGGACGCCGGCTGATACTTCGCAACCTGCCGGTCGATTTCCAGAAAGCCTGTAACCTTACCCATATTTTCGTCCCTTACACTCATGACCGCCTCGCCTGCGGCCAGTTGTCCATCATCAGCCTCAACTTCGGAGGCAGGTTGCTTCTTTCGACCGTCATCAGCACTTATCCCCTGAGATCCATCCGCGCGGACCAGCAGCAGGATGCTGCCGCCGATCGGCGCGGGTCATTTGAAGATAGTCCGGTCATCCGCCATGCACCGGCACGGCGGACTTCTCTGCAAGTTATTCGGCAGCAATCCCCATCCGGGCGCGCTCCATTTCCTCAAGCGCACGGCGGTACTCGACCGGCATGACCTTGCGGAATTTCGGGCGGTAGTCGGCCCAGGCGTCCAGGATCTGCTTGGCGCGGGTGGAGCCCGTGTAGTGCAGATGGTTGGAGATCAGCTGGTAGAGGCGCTCCTCGTCGTGACGCGTCATGTCGCCGGAGACGTCGACACGTCCCTTGTGCGCCAGATCGCCGCCGTGATGATGCAGCTTCTCCATCATGTCGTCCTCTTCCGGAACCGGCTCGAGTTCGACCATGGCCATGTTGCAGCGCTTGGCGAAGTCGCCGCTCTCGTCGAGAACGTAGGCCACACCGCCGGACATGCCAGCCGCGAAGTTGCGGCCCGTTGCGCCGAGCACGACGACCACGCCGCCCGTCATGTATTCGCAGCCGTGGTCGCCCACGCCTTCGACGACAGCGATGGCGCCGGAGTTACGAACCGCGAAGCGCTCGCCCGCGACACCGCGGAAGTAGCACTCGCCTTCGGTCGCGCCGTAGAGAACGGTGTTGCCAACGATGATCGAGTCTTCGGCGACGATCTTCGAATTCTCAGGCGGACGAACGATGATCTTGCCGCCCGAGAGACCCTTGCCGACATAGTCGTTGCCGTCGCCGATCAGGTTGAAGGTGACGCCGCGGGCAAGGAACGCGCCGAAGCTCTGGCCAGCCGTACCCTTGAGGGTAACGTTGATCGTGTCTTCCTTCAGGCCGCGGTGATTGTAGCGCTTGGCCACCTCACCCGACAGCATGGCACCGGCCGAACGGTCGACGTTCTTGATGTCGACTTCGAAGGCAACCGGGGTCTTCGACGTAAGAGCCGGCTGCGCCTGCTCGATCATCTTGCGGTCGAGAATGTCGTCGATCGGATGCTTCTGGCGGGTCGTCCAGTAGGTCGCTTCCTTGTCAGCTTCGACCTTGTGGAAGATGCGGCTGAAATCGAGACCCTTGGCCTTCCAGTGCGCCAGCATCTCGTCCTTCTCGAGCAGCTCCGAAGCGCCGATGATGTCATCGAGCTTGGTGAAGCCGAGGGACGCCAGGATTTCGCGCACTTCGTTGGCGACGAAGAAGAAGTAGTTGATGACGTGCTCTGCCGTGCCCTTGAAGCGCTTGCGCAGGACCGGATCCTGCGTCGCAACGCCCACCGGACAGGTGTTCAGGTGGCACTTGCGCATCATGATGCAGCCTGCCGCGATCAGCGGAGCCGTCGCGAAGCCGAATTCGTCAGCACCGAGCAGCGCGCCGATGATAACGTCGCGGCCGGTCTTCAGGCCGCCATCGACCTGCAGCGCGATGCGCGAACGAAGGCCGTTCAGCACCAGCGTCTGCTGCGTCTCGGCAAGGCCGATTTCCCACGGCGACCCGGCATGCTTCAGCGAGGTCAGCGGCGATGCGCCGGTACCGCCGTCGAAGCCGGAGACCGTGATATGGTCGGCGCGCGCCTTGGCAACACCTGCAGCAACCGTGCCGACGCCGACTTCCGAGACGAGCTTGACCGAGACATCCGACGTCGGGTTGACGTTCTTCAGGTCGTAGATCAGCTGCGCCAGATCTTCGATCGAGTAGATATCGTGGTGCGGCGGCGGCGAAATCAGGCCGACGCCAGGCGTCGAGTGACGGGTCTTGGCGACGGTCGCATCGACCTTGTGGCCAGGCAGCTGACCACCTTCGCCGGGCTTCGCACCCTGCGCGACCTTGATCTGCAGCATGTCGGCGTTGACGAGATACTCGGTGGTCACACCAAAGCGTCCCGACGCGATCTGCTTGATCGCCGAGCGTTCCGGGTTGGACGAACCATCCGGCAGCGGCATGTAGCGGTCGCTCTCTTCGCCGCCTTCGCCGGTGTTCGACTTGCCGCCGATCCTGTTCATGGCGATTGCCAGCGTCGTATGCGCCTCACGGCTGATCGAGCCGAAGGACATGGCGCCCGTCGAGAAGCGCTTGACGATATCGGCAGCAGCCTCGACCTCATCGATGGAGACCGGCTTGCGGCCGAGCTGCTCGGCACTCTTGATGTTGAAGAGGCCGCGGATCGTGTTCATGCGCAGCGCCGAGGTGTTCACCATCTCGGCGAATTCACGGTAGCGGTCCTCGGCATTGCCGCGAACGGCGTGCTGCAGGGTCGCAACAGCATCCGGCGTCCAGGCGTGGCTTTCGCCGCGCATGCGGTAGGCATATTCGCCGCCGATATCGAGGGTCGTGGCGAGCAGCGGATCCTTGCCGAAAGCGGAATTGTGACGGGCAACGGTTTCCTCGGCGATCGCCGCGAGATCGACACCTTCGATCATCGTTGCCGTGCCGAAGAAATACTTGTCGACCAGTTCCTGCTGCAGGCCGATCGCATCGAAGATCTGCGCGCCGCAATAGGACTGATAGGTCGAGATGCCCATCTTGGACATGACCTTCAGGATGCCCTTACCGACAGCCTTGATATAGCGGTAGACGACTTCCGAGGCGTCGACTTCCTTCGGGAATTCGCCCTTGGCATGCATGTCGAGCAGCGTGTCGAAGGCGAGATACGGGTTGATCGCTTCGGCGCCGTAGCCGGCCAACAGGCAGAAGTGATGCACTTCGCGTGGCTCGCCGGTTTCGACGACGATGCCGACGGACGTGCGCAGACCCTTGCGGATCAGGTGATGGTGGACGGCAGCAGTCGCCAGCAGCGCCGGGATGGCGATGCGGTCCGGGCCGAGCTGGCGGTCCGAGAGAACGATGATGTTGTAGCCGCCCTTGACCGCAGCTTCGGCGCGCTCACAGAGGCGATCGAGCATCTCGGGCATGCCTTCGGCGCCGCGCTCGACATCATAGGTGAAGTCGAGCGTCTTGGTGTCGAAGCGGTCTTCCGTGTGGCCGATCGAGCGGATCTTTTCGAGATCGCCATTGGTCAGGATCGGCTGGCGCACTTCCAGACGCTTGGCATTCGCCATGCCGGTATGGTCAAGCAGGTTCGGACGCGGGCCGATGAACGACACGAGGCTCATGACCAGCTCTTCGCGGATCGGATCGATCGGCGGGTTGGTGACCTGCGCGAAGTTCTGCTTGAAATAGGTGTAGAGCAGCTTCGACTTCTCGGACATTGCCGAAATCGGCGTATCCGTGCCCATCGAGCCGACGGCTTCCTGGCCCGTCGTCGCCATCGGCGACATCAGGATGCGGGTGTCTTCGGTCGTGTAGCCGAAGGCCTGCTGGCGGTTCAGCAGCGACACGTCGCGACGAAGCGCACGGGGCTCGACCGGCTTCAGGTCTTCGAGGATGAGCTGGGTGCGATCGAGCCAGCTGCGATAGGGATGCTTGGTCGCAAGCTCGGACTTCACCTCTTCGTCAGAGATGATGCGGCCCTTTTCCATGTCGATCAGCAGCATCTTGCCCGGCTGCAGGCGCCACTTCTGGACGATATCCTCTTCGGCAACCGGCAGCGTGCCAGCTTCCGAGGCCAGGATGATGCGGTCGTCGTTGGTGACGAGATAGCGGGCCGGACGCAGGCCGTTACGGTCGAGCGTCGCGCCGATCTGCTTGCCGTCGGTGAAGGCAACGGCTGCCGGGCCATCCCACGGCTCCATAAGAGCGGCGTGATATTCGTAGAATGCCTTGCGTTCGGCAGCCATCGACTGGTTGCCGGCCCAGGCTTCCGGGATCAGCATCATCACGGCATGCGCCATGGAGTAGCCGCCGCGCACGAGGAATTCGAGCGCGTTATCGAAACAGGCCGTATCCGACTGCCCCTCATAGGAGATCGGCCAGAGCTTGGAGATATCCTCACCGAAGAGCGGCGAGGAAACCGAAGCCTGACGCGCCGCCATCCAGTTGACGTTGCCGCGCAGCGTGTTGATTTCGCCGTTATGGGCGACCATGCGGTACGGATGCGCCAGCTTCCAGGACGGGAAGGTGTTGGTCGAGAAGCGCTGGTGCACCAGGGCGACCGCGGATTCGAAGCGCGGGTCCGCCAGGTCCTTGTAGTAGTCACCGACCTGATAGGCCAGGAACATGCCCTTGTAGACGACGGTCGCCGATGACAGCGACACCGGATAGAAGTTGCTCTCCTCGCCGTCGAACTCGTCATAGATACGGTTGGAGATCACCTTGCGGAGCGTGAAGAGGCGGCGCTCGAACTCGTCGTTGGTCGCGGCATCCTTACCAGCGCCGATGAAGACCTGAACGTGATGCGGCTCGGTGGCGGCGATCTCGGGCGCCTTGGAGAGCGAGGAGTTATCGACGGGCACATCGCGGAAGCCGAGGAAGACCTGGCCTTCTTCGACGATGACGTCCTTGATGACCTTCTTGAAATGCTCGATCTGCTTCTCGTCGCGCGGCATGAAGATATGGCCCATGCCATACTCGCCGAACTTCGGCAGGGTAATGCCCTGCTTCGCCATCTCCTCGCGGAAGAAGCGGTCGGGGATCTGCACGAGAATGCCGGCGCCATCGCCCATCAGCGGATCGGCGCCGACGGCACCGCGATGCGTCAGGTTCTCGAGAATGAAGAGACCGTCCTTGACGATCTGATGCGACTTCTGGCCCTTCATATGGGCAACGAAGCCGACGCCGCAGGCATCATGCTCGTTGCGCGGATCGTAGAGGCCCTGCTTGGCAGGCAGACCGGAAGCGAATTTGCGCGTTTTGGCCGTTGCGCGCGCATCGGCTGCAGCAATCTGGTCAAAACTCGTGGATGGCGTCTTCTTCGTCATCGTCTTCGCTCCTGTCAAAGCCCGCGGGGACTGCGGGCGGCCTTTCGTCATGCACCGTCCCCGATCTTAGGTTCGGCGCGTGACAGCGCTGTTGCATTGTGAAGATCCGGCCGCATGCGTCCGCCAAAAGCGATCCGCCGCGCTCCGCGCCTGCCAGCCGCCTCCGCTTGGGCCGATTGCCCGCGCTCCTGGCGACTATAACGTGAAAGCCTGAAAACGTCAGGACTCTCGGCGCCTCTTCGGCCATAAAGGCCAAAATAGGACAGCAACCCTGCCCTAATTCACTAGTTCTATGACAGAAGGCTGGGGCACCCGCAAGACCATCAAATTAAAAAAACATGAACTTCCGAATGAAAATTACAATCTGTATTTTTGGTACGCAATAAAATTACACAGTTTTGCATTATTTTGTTTGTTGATTGCCGAAATCAGATTTCGTGATGGATCGGCCAGCGGCCCCTTGTCGCTCACTGCAATGGCGCCTTGATCGCTCACCGCAATGGCGTAATGTCCCTGCCGGGATTTGCCCCGCCTTTTCATTTGATAAACGGTTTCCTCATGTTCTTCGCATCCGATAACTGGGCCGGCGCTCACGAAGCCATTGCCCAGCGCCTGCTTTCCGCTTCCACCGGCTTTGCCGCCGCCTATGGCAACAGCGACCTCGACAAAAAGGTCCAGGCCCGCTTTTCCGAAGTCTTCGAGCGCGATGTCGCCGTCTTCTTCGTCTCGACCGGCACAGCTGCCAATTCGCTGTCGCTTGCCAGTGTCCAGCGCCCCGGCGGCATCACCTTCTGCCATTCGGAAGCCCATGTGATCGAAGATGAATGCGGCGCCCCGGAGTTCTTTTCCAACGCCTCGCGCCTCGTTGCCGTCAGCGGCGAGTTCGGAAAGATCGATCCCGCGCAACTTTCGGCAAAGATCGCCGGTTACCCTGAGGACGCCGTGCATCACGGCCGCGCCAGCGCCGTCACCATCACCCAGGCGACCGAGATCGGCACCGTCTATTCGCTGCCGGAGATCGGCGAGATTTCCTCGATCGCCAGGAAGCGCAATCTGCCGCTGCATATGGATGGCGCCCGTTTTGCCAATGCGCTCGTGGCGCTTGGCGCCACACCCGCCGAAATGACCTGGAAGCGCGGCGTCGACATTCTCTCTTTCGGCGGCACCAAGAACGGCTGCTGGTGTGCGGAGGCAATCGTCTTCTTCGATCCGGATCAGGCAAAGGAAATGCCGTTCATCCGCAAGCGCGCCGCCCAGCTCTTCTCCAAGTCGCGCTTCATTGCCGCGCAGTTCGATGCCTATTTTGAGGAAGAGCTCTGGCTTGGCCTCGCCCGCCATTCGAATGGGATGGCCGATCACCTGCGCGCCGGCATCGGCGCCAGCAACTCTGCCCGCCTTGCCTGGCCGACGGCATCGAACGAGGTCTTCGCGGTGATCACCAAGAGTGCTGCAAAGACGGCCGAAAGCCGCGGCGCGAAATTTTATGAATGGCCGATCCCGGTTTCCATGCCGGAACTTGTTGGCGACAACGAAACGCTGATCCGCCTGGTGACCAGCTTCGCGACGACGGAAGCCGATGTCGACGGCTTCCTGAAATGCCTGGCGGCATAAGACAGCATCAATTCTGATGCCCGAAGACGGCGGATTGGGGCGCTCCCTGATCCGCCTTTTCTGCTTCGTGGCCGATCACCACGATCATCATCACGCAGGCAACCAGCCCGGATATGAACACTGCACCATAAATCATCGGTCCGTTCTCCCTTGCCCCGAACGACGACCTTTACCTGGTGCTAAATTACGAACCGAAATCTGACCAAACGCCTAAGCGACAGGGTTGAGACCTGCTTAAAATAGTAAGCAGGGCGTTAACTTTTGCGTGAAGATACAAACAAAAGCAAAGTGTTGCGGAACTTTACCCTCGCCTCAGGACTTTACAGGCGAAAGGTGAAAAATCATGAAAAAGCTCGCAATCGTACTCGTCTCGCTTGTAACCGGTTTTACAGGCATCGCCCCCGCTCAGGCCTTCCCGGTCATGGCAATCCAGAGGCCCGACATCACATCGCCCGGCATTGCCTCGGATGTACAACAGGTCCGCGACCGCCGCTGGATCCGCCATGGGTGGCACGGCAACAACAGGCGCTACTACAACAACCGCTACTATCGCGGCCGCTACTACCATCACCACCACCACAACAATGCCGGTGCGATCATCGGCGGTCTCGCAGCGGGCGCGATCATCGGTGGTGCGCTGAGCGCTGCCACACAGCCGCGCTACTACGGCGGCAACTCGCATACCCGCTGGTGCTACAGCCGCTATCGCTCCTACAGGGCATCGGACAACACGTTCCAGCCCTATAACGGTCCCCGCCAGCAGTGCGTCGGCCCCTATTGATTGAAGAGAAGCCCCGCTCCGGCGGGGTTTTTCTTGTCAGCCGCCGGAGCGAAGGCTGCGAACCTTCCCGAGAATATCGTCCGACAGAGCAGAAACCAGCGCCCGGTCCGCCCCCTTGCGCGGCACCAGCACGAATTCCACATCCTCGAGAACAGGCAACCGCCCGGGCGCGATCTCCTTCAATCCCGCCGGCGCCATGCTGCGCGGCTGGACCAGCACGCCCATCCCGGCGCGGGCCGCCGCCGTCAGGCCGCTCAGGCTGCCGCAGGTGCAGACGATCCGCCAGGCCACCTGCGTCCGCCCCAGCGCCTCCAGCGCGATGCTGCGCGTGACACTCGGCGCCGGAAAGGCGATCAGCGGCAGTGGACTCTGCTGCAGAACATGCTCCGGATCGCGCGCCAGCCAAATCAGCGGCTCGCGATAGACGAGCTTGCCGCGCGCATCGCCGAGCCTGCGCTTCGCGAGAACCAGATCGATCTCGCCATTGTCCTGCATCTCATAGAGCGCACCCGAGAGCGCGACGGTCAGCTCGAGATCGACGGACGGATGCGAGCGCACGAAATCCTCAAGCACGGCCGGCAGCTGGCTGGTCACGAAATCCTCGGAAACGCCGAGCCGCAGCTTGCCGCGCAGGCTGTTTCCCCGAAACAGCGACTGCACCTGCCCCTCGATTGAAAGCATGGCGCGGGCATGCGACAGCAACGCCTCGCCATCGCCTGTCAGCACCACCTTATGCGTATCGCGGGCCAAGAGCTTCCGGCCGACCGAGCTTTCAAGCCGTTGAATATGCTGGCTGACGGTCGATTGTCCAAGCCCGAGCCGCTCCGCCGCAAGGGTAAAGCTGCCCATCTGCTCGACGGCAACGAAACTGCGCAATTGGGTCAGATCAAGCATGACGATCCCATTTCGTGATAACTGTTATTCCTTGCATCCTGAATCACAATGGATGACAAGACAATGAACTTGTTATTGCCCGGGACCACCACCATGCGCCGTTTCCTGCCCGATACCTTCACGATCCTGCTTGTCTGCACCGTCATCCTCGCCTCGCTGTTTCCTGCGAATGGCGCGTTCGCAGGCTATTTCGACATCGCAACGGATTTCGCCATCGCCCTTCTCTTCTTCCTGCACGGCGCCCGCCTGTCGCGCGATGTGGTGATCGCCGGCGTGCTGCACTGGCGCCTGCATCTGGCGATCCTGCTGGTCACCTTTGCCCTCTTCCCGCTGCTCGGCCTGGCGATCGGCTTCATCCCGGACTGGATCCTGCCGCAACCGCTCTATCTTGGCATCCTCTTCCTCTGCGTCCTGCCCTCGACCGTGCAGTCGTCGATCGCCTTTACCTCGATGGCCGGCGGCAACGTTCCGGCAGCCATCTGCTCGGCTTCGGCATCGAATATCTTCGGCATGTTCCTGACGCCGCTGCTTGTCGGCCTGCTCTTCTCGGTCGGCGGCCATGGCGGCTTCTCCTGGGATGCGCTGGAACAGATCATGCTGCAGCTGCTGCTGCCCTTCGTGCTCGGCCAGGTGCTGCAGCCCTGGATCGGCGACTGGATCCGCTCCAAGAAGAAGATCCTGATGCCCGTCGACCGCGGCTCGATCCTGATGGTCGTCTACGCAGCCTTCAGCAAGGCGGTTATCGAGGGCCTCTGGCACCAGTTCTCGATCGGCGACATCGCCGCCGTCATCATCGTCGATATGCTGCTGCTCGGTTTCGTGCTGCTCTTCACCATGTTCGGCAGCCGCCTGCTCGGCTTCAACAAGGCCGACGAGATCACGATCACCTTCTGCGGCTCCAAGAAGAGTCTGGCGAGCGGCGTGCCGATGGCCAACGTCATCTTCGTCGGCCAGCCGATCGGCGCCATCGTTCTGCCGCTCATGCTGTTCCACCAGATCCAGCTGATGGCCTGCGCCGTCATCGCCCAGAAATATGCAGCCGCCGCCAAGAAGCGGGCGACTGCCAAGGAAATCGAACAGGCCGCAAGCCCGGCCTGATCCCCTTAGATATAGCGCAATAAAAAAGCGGCGCTCCAACGGAGCGCCGCCTGCCTTTTCCTATTCCTGGGAGGAATTGGTTAGCTGTTGACCTGAGCCTCGATCGCCTTCGGCGCGCTCACCGGCTCGGCGGCAATCGCGATCTTGCGGGGCTTCATGGCCTCCGGAATGCTGCGAAGAAGATCGATATGCAGGAGACCGTTCTTCAGCGAAGCGGCGGTGACCTCGACATGGTCGGCCAGCTGGAAGCGGCGCTCGAAAGTGCGCTTGGCGATCCCGCGATAGAGGAATTCGCTGCCTTCGGCATTGTCTTCGCTCTTTTCACCCTTGACGTTCAGAGCGTGAGCCTGGGCTTCGATCGAGATCTCGCTTTCGTCGAAACCGGCGACGGCCATGGTGATACGGTAGGTGTTCTCACCGGTGCGCTCGATATTGTAGGGCGGATAGGTCTGGCCCTGATCCGGCTGAGCGAGGCTGTCGAGCATCGTGAAGAGACGGTCGAAACCGACGGTGGAACGGTAGAGGGGAGAGAAATCGACGTGACGCATGGTGTCCTCCTTGGGAAGCGACGAGTTGCGATAAAGATGCCCCTGAAACCCCATATTCGGCAGCTTCGGGACGGTTTCGCAGGCCCTTCCGGCGCCTGCAGAATTCAGATGGTGATGGTTTTTGGCGAGTTCAAGCCCTGCCGTTAACACCCGTGAACCACGCATGAACGCCCGGTTCGGCATGCGTTCAGCCGTCCTGCCTTAGGAATCGGATCGTCGGGTGATCAAACTGGCCCGATGGCTGAAGTGCATCGTCCCTTCTTCTTCAGTCCGATTATGGACCGGCGCCGGGCATCCCTCTCGCCCCGCCGGTCTCTTTTTTTTCTCAGAGATTCAATACTGCCGAGATCAATAGGAGTATGCCGATGACCATGACGCCGATCGGAACCAGACGCATTGCTTGATGGACCTTTTCGCCGACGTTGCCTATGATTCCTACTTCCTTGAGCGCACGATCTCTGAGTGCTGTTGGCGTGGCTATATCGGCTGGCCACGGAGAGAGAGCCTTCTCAAGCTCGATTCGAGTGTAGCCGGCGAGCCTGGCGTGAAATCGATTGCCTTTGAAGTTGGCTTCATTGATCTGCCAATTGGCGAGACCGATCAAGAAAATGAGAAGCGCCGTCTCCCAATTGTTGGACTTCAAGTATTCACACGCGTCGCCCCCAAGGAGCAATCCAGCGGCAGCCGTCAGAAATGTAGTTGCGGCCGTCTGTCTTGTCTCATGTTGACGCGCTTGGGTGTATTGTTCTTTCAGATATTCCAAAAGCAGACTGGTCGGCTCCATTAGAGTGCCCTCCTGACGTTCTGAAGTTATCCCTTCGCCACCAAGAGGAACAACCGACCAACATCTACCTTAGGTAGCAGAGACAAGCTTCCGAACAACAGATCATGCAGTTATGATCAGGCACTCGCTTCCCTTGAGCGTGACGCTGCGATAATTTTGAACGAAGCGCAGCACTGAATGGCAAAGACGTCTATGGATCAGGTTCTCATCTCGACACCAGACAATCCGGCACCCGACAACCGGACCGAAGGCTATTTCGAGACGTTCGATGGTCAGAAACTGCGCTATGCCGTCTTCCGCTCCAACGCCTCCGTTGCCAAGGGCACTGTCGTCCTGCTGCAGGGGCGCAACGAATATATCGAGAAATATTTCGAGACGATCCGCGACCTGACCGCCCGGGGTCTCTGGGTTGCGACCTTCGATCTGCGCGGCCAGGGCGGCTCGCCGCGCCTCGTCAAGAAGCGCCAGCATGGCCATGTCCGCCGCTTTTCAGATTACGAGCGCGATCTCGATATCTTCCTCGAGAAGGTCGTGCTGCCCGATACCCGCCTGCCCTTCTACATTCTGGCGCATTCGACCGGCGCGCTGATCGCTCTTTCGGCAGCACCCTATCTCGCCACCCGTATCGAGCGCATGGTGCTTTCGGCGCCATTCATCGGCCTGATCGGCCAAGCGGCTTCCGCCTCGACGATCAGGAGGCTGGCATCGACGGCCTGCGCCATCGGGCTCGGCTCCATGCCGCTGACCGGCAAGTTGCGCGAGCCGGAATTCCGCGACAATCCGCTGACCTCGGATGAAGTGCGCTTCGAGCGCAACGTTTCGATGATGCGCGACCACCCCGAGCTAACGCTCGGGCCGCCGACGGCCCGCTGGCTGGTCGAATCCTTCAAGACGATCGACAAGGTCATGACGCCGAACCACCTGTTCTCGATCACTATCCCGACGGTGGTGATCGCCCCCACCCGCGATGGCGTCGTGCCCTATATCGCCCAGGAGCGGCTGTCGCGCTATTTCCGCGCCGGACAGCTGGTACCGATCAACGGCGCCCGTCACGAGATCTTCCAGGAGCGCGACGCCTATCGCGCCGCCGCGCTCGCCGCCTTCCACGCCTTCATCCCCGGCAGCGATGCCGAGGCTGAGCAGGAGGTCGAAGGAATCGGCGTCTGACGCCCGCGCCCTTTAGCGCTGCAGGATGGCGATCGCCTGCTCATAAACGGCGCGGCTGCCGGCGGCGATGATCGAGCCGCCATTTTCCGGCCGTCCGCCGTCCCATGTCGTCATGATGCCGCCTGCTTTCTCGATGACCGGGATGATGCCGCCGACATCATAGGGCTTCAGGCTGTTTTCGATCACCAGATCGATATGACCGGCCGCGAGCAGCGCATAGGCATAGCAGTCGCAGCCGTAACGGAAGAGCCGTACCTGGCTTTCGATCTCGCGATACTTGTCCATCTCGCTACCGGTAAAGAGATGCGGCGAGGTGGTGAACAGGATGGCGTTGGAAAGGCTGCCGCAATCGCGCACCTGAAGCCGCCGCTCGCCCTCGGGACCCGTATAGATCGCGCCGTTCTCATCGGCGAAATAGCGCTCGCCGGTGAACGGCTGCTCGATCATGCCCATGACCGCCCGGCCGTTCTTCTGCAGACCGATCAGCGTGCCCCAGACGGGAACGCCCGAAATGAAGGCGCGGGTCCCGTCGATCGGATCGATCACCCAGACATATTCGCGATCCAGACCGACGCTGCCATGCTCTTCGCCGAGAATGCCATGCTCGGGATAGTGCTCTTCAATCAGCTTGCGGATCGCGACTTCTGCCGCCTGATCACCCTCGGTGACCGGGTCGAAGCCGCTGGCGAGCTTGTTGACGACGCTGAGGCCGGAGCGGAAACGCGGCAAAGTCTCAGCCTTGGCGGCTTCCGCCAGGCGATTGAAGAACGAGCGGTCGGGGAGCATGGCGGATCCGTTTCTAGCCTCGGTAATGGCGCTTTTCATAGCGAAACTGCGTTAAAATGCAAACACTTCAGGCAATCGATCTTTATCTGCCTAAATATTTCGCACTGCAATATTTTGCTTGACGATTGTGCAATGCAATAGTAGCTTCTTCTTACAGTCTTCTGACTGTAAATACCCTCCTTGGGTGTTTCCTCCCTAGACTTAGCCGCGCTGCAGAGCGCGGTTTTTTTTGACCTGGAGGGAGGAATTACTCTGCGGCAAGCGCCGTATCGTCGGCGAAACGCTGTACGTAGTCCGCCATCTGCCGCATGAAGCTTGTCACCGCATTGGCGATGACGGGGAAATCGGCCCGCTTCTCCAGCGTCACCTCATCGACATAGATCGAACGGTTCACCTCGATCTGCAGCGCATGCAGCCCGCGCGAGGGGCGGCCGTAATGCTCGGTGATGAAGCCGCCGGCATAAGGCTTGTTGCGGATGGCGTTGAAGCCCATTTCCTCGAAAATGCTGATCGCGGTGCGCGACAACTCGGCCGATGCCGACGTCCCGTAGCGGTCGCCGATGATGAAGTCCGGCCGCTGGTTGCTGCCGGCGATACGGATATTACCCGGCATCGAGTGGCAGTCGATCAGCACGCCGAAGCCGAACTGCACATGGGTACGCGCAATCAGCCGCCGCAGCGCCGCATGGTAGGGCTTATAGACGCTCTCGACGCGGTCGAGCCCCTCCTGGACCGGGATCCGGTGAGAGTAGATCTCCATGTTCTCGGCAACGATGCGCGGGATCGTCCCGAGACCGCCGGCAACCCGCAGCGAATTGACGTTGGCATAGGACGGCAGCATGCCGTCGAACATCCGCGGATCGAGTTCGTACGGTTCACGGTTAACGTCGAGATAGGCGCGCGGGAAGTTTGCGAAGAGCAGCGGCGCACCAAGCATGCTCGCCGCCGAGAACAGCTCTTCGACATAATGATCCTCCGAGCGGCGGATCGAAATGCCCTGCAAACGCGACTGAGCGATAAATTCCGGTGGATAAATACGGCCGCTATGGGGGAATTGTAAACGAAGGGAATGGTCTGCGACACGGGCTCACGTATCTCAAAAAGCTCGTATTCGCGGATTTCCGGCACCTTCTGCCCTCTTAACCATGTCGTTCGAGGCTGACTTGGCCTATGTTGCCAGTTGCCCGGCCTCAAGTCCATACTATGTACAGGGGATGACAGCCTTGGGCCGTCACTTCACCGGTTGTTTACTGGGGAAGGACTAGTGTAATGGCTGGAGCCTTCCATAAAAATTCATCTCACCAGCGGTCTGGATAATGACTCAGAAGATACTGCTTGCAGAAGACGACAATGACATGCGCCGCTTCCTTGTGAAGGCGCTCGAAAAGGCCGGCTACAAGGTTCTGTCCTACGACAACGGCGCAAGCGCCTACGACCGGCTCCGCGAAGAACCCTTTTCACTCCTCCTGACCGATATCGTCATGCCTGAAATGGACGGCATCGAGCTGGCGCGCCGCGCCACCGAACTCGATCCGGACCTGAAGGTCATGTTCATCACCGGTTTCGCAGCCGTCGCGCTGAACCCCGATTCGAAGGCCCCGAAGGACGCCAAGGTCCTCTCCAAGCCTTTCCACCTCCGCGACCTGGTCGATGAAGTGAATAAAATGCTTGCCGCATAAGGCTTCCAGGCGTCGCGTCACAAAACTTCAAAAAAGCCTATTGACGGCCCCAAAGGTTTTGTGATCTATGCGCCGCCATCGGATGGGCGTGTAGCTCAGCGGGAGAGCACTACGTTGACATCGTAGGGGTCACAGGTTCAATCCCTGTCACGCCCACCATCCGAAATCTCCACAAAGTCAAAGACTTAGAGAAGCGGTTCGCAAAGCGAAGAACGGTTCGCTTTGTCGCGCGGAGAAGCCTGCCGCACGGCAAGGCTTGGCGATGGCAGCGATCGCCGCTCCGTTTCGCGGCCTCACGGCAGCAAGCTCCGCGGCCCTTCCTCGGCTCCTCAGAACGTTCGATATCGCGCATTTCAGCGTGCCAGGCACAATACCGGGCTCGATCCACAAATTCGATCGCGCCGCATCACATAAGCGCTTGCCAAGGCGCCAAAGGCTCGCTATCAAGCGCGCCGTTAAGGGCATGAATTCGCGACGGATTTATTGCCCATCGGATGGGCGTGTAGCTCAGCGGGAGAGCACTACGTTGACATCGTAGGGGTCACAGGTTCAATCCCTGTCACGCCCACCATCCGATCTCACATCCTCGACAATTCGTTTCGACGTCACGCGATGATCGCCGGTTCGCGCCGCGAATCGAAATCTGACTTCGGAAACGAAAAAGGGCCCGCAAGATTGCGGACCCGATTGCGATCAGCGGTGCTGGCGCACCCCTGCTCTGTCTAGCGCTCAGACGGCATTGTAGGCCGCGATCACTGCCGCCAGCTGGTCGTTGGTCATCGCCTCGACCTGCTGCGTCGTGAACGCATTTGCATGAGCGCTGTCGAGCTTCGAGATGTCATCGACGGAGAGGCCGGCAATGGCGCCGACGCTGATCGCCGAGATTTCGTCGATGGCGAACTTTGCCACATCTTCGGGCGCCATTGCGGCGATCTGCTCGGCGGTCAGCTTCGCCGTCTGCGACAGCGTCAGACCTTCGATCTGGGCAGGCGTCATGGCAGCGATCTGGCTGGGCTTCAGGCCGGTGATGGCGGCATCGCTGAGCTTGCCGATCTGCGCCGGCGTCAGATTGGTGATCTGAGCGGTGGTCAATGCCCCCACCTGCGACGGCAGCAGCGCGCCGAGCTGCGCATCGGTAAACTTGGCGAGCTGGTCCGAGGTGAAGTGCGTCATCTGCAGCGCGGTGACCGCCTTGAGCTGATCGGCGCTGAGCTTGCCGATCTGGCTGTCGTTCAGCGACGCGATGATCTCGTCCTTCAGGCCCATCATCGCCCGGGGGCTAATGGCACCGAAGGCCTCGTCACTCATCTTGGCGATATTGGCAAGCGTGAGACCCGCGACCTGGAGCGCCGTCAGGGCGCCCACCTGCGCCACCGTCAGGCCTGCGACCTGATCGGCGGACATTGCCGTGATCTGGCTCGCCTTCAGGCCGCTCGTGGCCGTGGGGCTGAGCTTGCCGATCTGGGCGGCAGAGAGGCTCGATATCTGCGTATTGGTCAGCGCCCCGGCCTGCGTTGCCGACAGGGCACCGATCTGCTCATCAGTGAAATTGCCAAGCTGCGCCGTCGTGAAGCCCGGCATCTGCGTAGGCTGCAGCCCGGCGATCTGCTCCTTGCTGAGGCTCGCGACCTGCTCGGTGCTGAGAGCCGCGATCGTGGCATTCGTCATGCCGGCGATCGCGGTGGCGCTGATCGCACCGATTTCATCGGCGGAGAACTTGGCGATAGCCTCGGGGCTCAATGCGCCGACCTGGGCCGCCGTCAGTGCCGCCGTCTGGCCCGCGCTCAGACCTTCAAGCTGCGCTGCCGACATGGCGGCGATCACCGAAGGCTTGAGACCGGCAACCGCGGCGCTGCTCAGCTGGCCGATCTGAGCCGCGCTGAGGCTGCCGACCTGCGTCTCGGTCAGACCGGCCGTCTGCGCCGCCGACAGCGCACCGATCTGCTCCTCGGTGAACTTGCCAAGCTGCCCGGCCGTAAAGCCGGCCATCTGCTGGGCGGTCAGTCCCTTGATCTTGTCAGGTCCGAGCGAAGCGAGCTCGTTGTCGCTGAGACCCGCGAGCACTTCAGGCTTGAGCCCGCCGATCGCGCTGGGGCTGATCGCGGCAAATGCCTCGTCGCTCATCTTGGCGATATTGGCGGCCGTGAAACCGGCGACCTGGGCGGCCGTCAGCAGCGCGATCTTGTCGGCGCCGAGAGCATCCACCTGATCGGCCGTCATTGCGGAGATTTGCGCCGCCGTCAGGCCGGCAATCGCCGCGCTGCTGAGCTGGCTGATCTGCGCCGGTGTCAGCGCCCCGATCTGCGCTCCGGTGAGCGCACCCGTCTGCGCCGCCGTCAGCGCGCCGATCTGCGCCTCGCTGAACTGGGCGATCTGCGCAGCGGTAAAGCCCGGGATCTGCTTTGTCGCGACCGCCTTGACCTGGTCCGTGCTGAGCTCGCCGATCTGGCTGCTGGTCAGCGCGGCAACCGCCTCATTCGGCAAGCCGGCGATCGCGGCAGGCGTGAGAGCGGCCACGGCTTCGTCGCTGAGCTTGGCGATATTCGCCGCCGTGAAACCGGCCGTCTGCGCCGCGGTCAGCACAGCCGCCTGGGCGGGCGTGAAGCCTGCCACCTGGTCAGCCGTCATGCCGGTGATCTGCGATGCCTTGAGACCGGCAACGGCCGCATTGCTGAGCTGACCGATCTGACCCGCGGACAGGCCATCGATCTGCGTATCCGTCAGCGCTCCGGCCTGTGCCGCCGACAGCGCGCCGATCTGTTCGTCGGTGAAGCGGGCGACCTGGGCAGGCTTGATGCTGGCAATCTGGGCCGGCAGCAGACCGGCGATCTGCTCCGGCGTCAGGTTGCCGATCTGGCTGTCGCTCAGAGCAGCGATGACTTCGCTCTTAAGGCCGGCAAGTGCCTTGGGGCTGATCGCTGCCAGTTCCTCGTCGGTGAACCGGGCGAGATCCGCCGCCGTCATCGCACCAAGCTGCGCGGCTGTCAGCGCACCGGCCTGAGCAACGCTCAAGCCCTCGAGCTGCGCATCGCTCATCGCGTCGATCTGCGCCGGTTTCAATCCGGCAACGGCCGCGTTGCTGAACTGGCCGATCTGGGCGGCGGAGAGACCGGCGATCTGGTCGTTGGTCAAGGCACCGGCCTGAACGCCCGACAGCGCCGCGATCTGATCGCCGCTGAACTTGCCGAGCTGGGACGGCGTGAAGCTCGCGATCTGCTGCGCGCTGAGGCCCTTGATCTGATCCGGGCTCAAGCTGGCGATCTGGCTGTCGGTGAGCGCCGCGATCGCCTCGCCCTTCAGACCGGCGATCGCCTTGGGGCTGATCGCGGCAATTGCGTCATCCGACAGCTTGGTGACATTAATAGCGGTGAACCCGGCCAGCTGCGCTGCCGTCAGGACGGCAAGCTGAGCCGCGGTCAGGCCCGCAACCTGGGCCGGCGTCATGGCGGCGATCTGCGCGGCCTTCAGACCTGTCACGGCCGAATTGGTAAGCTCTCCGATCTGCTCGCCGGACAGCCCGCCGATCTGCGGGGCCGTCAGCGAACCGGTCTGCGCTGCAGACAGCGCCTTCATCTGCTCGTCGGTGAAGGTGCCGAGCTGCGTGTCGGTGAAGGCGGTGATCTGCGTTGCCGTAAAGGCCTTGAGCTGAGTTGCGCTCAGCATCGAGACCTGATCATTGCTGAGCTTGGCAATCGCCTCATTCTTCAGGCCACTGATGGCCTTGGTGCTGAGGGCTGCGACGGCATCGTCCGCCAACTTGACGATATTGGTCGCGGTAAATCCGGCGGCCTGAGCCGCCGACATTACAGCGGTCTGCGCCGCCGTAAAGCCGGCCACCTGATCCGCCGTCATGCCCGAAATCTGCGTGGCCTTCAGACCGCTGACGGCAACGTTGGTAAGCTCGCCGATCTGGGCTGCGGAAAGCGTGGCGATCTGCGCGCTGGTGAGAGATCCGGCCTGCGCCGCCGTCAGCCCCTTGAGCTGCGTATCGGTGAACTTGCTGAACTGCTCGGGCGTGAAAGCGGCGATCTGCTTGGTTGTGAGAGCCTTGATCTGATCGGCGCTGAGATGGCCGATCTGGCTTTCGCTGAGCTTGGCGATCGCATCATTCGTCAGGCCGCTGATAGCCTTGGTGCTGATGGCCGCAATCTCGTCGTCCGTGAAGGTGGCGATATCCTCCGGCGTCAGCCCGGCGATCTGCGCTGCCGTCATCGCCGCGACCTGCGCCACGCTGAGCCCTTCGAGCTGCGTCGCGCTCATCGATGCGATCTGCGTTGCCTTCAGGCCGGCAATACCCGAGTTGCTGAGCTGGCCGATCTGGGCCGCACTAAGCCCGGCAATCTGCGTGTTGCTCAGCGATCCGACCTGGACCGCCGACAGGGCCTTCATCTGCGTTTCGGAGAACAGGCCGAGCTGTTCCGGCGTGAAGCTCATCATCTGCCTTGAGGTCAGGCCCTTGACCTGGTCGGCGCTGAGCTTGGCAATCTGCGCATCGGTGAGAGCGGCAACCGCCTCACCCTTCAGGCTGCCGATGACCTTTGCAGGAATGGCGGCGAATGCCTCCGGGCTCAGCTTGGCAATGTTGCCGGCACCGAAGCCGGCGATCTGCGAGACAGTGAGAAAGCCGATCTGGCTGGCCGTCAGCCCGGCGATCTGATCGCCGGTCATCGCCGCGATCTGCGTCGCCTTCAGGCCGCTGAAGGCGGCATTGCTCAGCTGGCCGATCTGGGTGGCGCTAAGGCCGCCGATCTGCGCGGTGGTCAGCGCCGCCGCCTGCGCGGCCGACAGGGTCTTAATCTGTGTCTCGGACAGCAATCCGATCTGGGCCGGCGTGAAACCGGCGATCTGCTTCGGTGTCAGCGCCTTGATCTGATCCGTGCTCAACCGGCTCAAGACCGCATCACTAAAGACGGGCATCACCTCGCCCTTCAGGCCGCTAATGGCCTTGGGACCGATAGCCACGACAGCATCATCGGACAGCTTGGCGAAGTTTGCAGCGGTGAAGCCGGCAACCTGGACAGCCGTCAGGACGGCGGTCTGCGCGGCCGAGAAACCGGAGACCTGATCGGCCGTCATCGCGGTGATCTGGGTCGCCTTGAGACCGGCAAGCGCCGTGGTGCTGAGCTGGCCGATCTGCGCGGCGCTGAGGCCGGCGATCTGTGCGTTGGTCAGGGCGCCGACCTGCACAGCCGTCATCGCGCTCATCTGCGCCGGGGAGAAGCCTGCAAGCTTATCGGCCGTGAACATCACGATCTGCTTCGACGCCAGACCCTTGATCTGGTCAGGGCTCAGCTTGGCAATCTGTTCGGCGCTGAGCGCGGCCACGGCTTCCGGCTTCAGACTGCCGATGACTTTGGCACCGATGGCACCGATTTCGTCCGGCGTGAACTTCTCGATATCTGCCGGTGTCAGGGCCGCCACCTGCGCCGCCGTCAACGCGGCCGCCTGAGCCACGTTAAGGCCCTCAAGCTGCGTTTCCGTCATCGCCGCAATCTGCGTTGCCTTGAGGCCGGCAATCGCCGCCGTGCTGAGCTGGCCGATCTGGCTGCCGCTGAAGCCGACGATCTGCAGCGTGCTCAATGCGCCGACCTGCGTTGCCGTCAGGGCGCCCATCTGCACCGCCGAGAAGGTGCCGAGCTGGGCAGCACTGAAACCTGGCATCTGCTGCGCCGTCAGCGCCTTGATCTGGTCGGCGCTCAGCTTGGCGATCTGCTCGTCGCTCAGCGCTGCGATCGTCTCGCGCTTCAGGCCGCTGATCGCCTGAGGCGTGATGGCGGCGACCTCATCAGGCGTGAACTTGATGATATCGTCAGGGCCGATCGACGCGATCTGCGTGGCGCTCAGCCCCTTGATCTGGTCGACCGTCAGGCCTTCGATCTGATCGGGGGTAAGGGATGCAATCTGCGTGGCGCTGAATGCCGCCAGCTGATCCTTGCCGAGGCTTGCGATCTTTGCCGCATCGAGCACGGCGAGCAGTTCCGGCTTCAGCCCGGCGATCGCGCTCGTCGAGATCGCGCCCAGCTGGGTGGAGCTGAGCGCCTGGATATCCTCGGCCTCAAGAGCCGCCACCTGATCCTTGCTGAGGTTCTTGAGCTGTTCGGGCGAAAGCCCTGCAATATCCTCTGCCGAGAGTTCCCGGATCGTCTTCGGCGACAGGGATTTGATCTGGCTGCTGGTAAAGGAGGAGATGATCGACGTCATGAAATTGCCCTGCCCCGGCGTTGGCGATTACATTTCTCTGTCTCTCGCATCCCTGAAGCCGCAGTCCGCGCGCTCCAGCCACGACCGGAGCCTTCGCGCACCGCGCGTTGCTACATGAGGGGATGGTTCGACAGACTGCTTTGGAAGACATCGCTCGACGGAGCCGATGCCAGGACAGTGCACATAGAGCCGAGCCACGGTCCCCCAACCACGGCCTCGGCACGGCAATCGCAACATCGTTGCGCTCGAAGCCTCAATTTGCGAACTGCAAATCCAGGCGCACATACAACCAGCAATTACAACTTAATGTGCCGTTGTCCTGCTGGGATATGTGTCGCACTAAGCTTGCGCGAGGATGGAGAAACAACGCCCGATTCGTAGCGGCGAAAAATGCACAACCTAAGCGTACGGCCGACGGCTGTCGTCCAGCTTCTGGCAGCTTGTTTTGTCTTGATTATTAGCGGGATGAGAAACGCGCTGAAACCTAGCCGGCAAAGCTTGGATAAAAATCGGCAGCGCGGTGATGGGAGGGTTCCGCAGCAAAGTCAGGCAGCCCGGCCGCAACTCCTGACACCACGACAAAGCAATAAAAGCTCTGTCACACAGGGAAGCGTATCATTTACGCCACCACCCTGTACAAAGGCTTGCCCCCAAGCCTGCCCTCTTCGCCCAACTCACTTCGTAAGCGATGCGTCTTCGGTTATCGTCGTTGCTGCGGTTTGCAGATACGGGGTCTCAGGAATGGATGCGATGAAGAACATCGTAAACGCATAGACTGAGAACAGCGTCAGAGCCGCGGTCAATCGAATCATGCACTATCTCCTTATTCACAAGGAGGAGTGTGCGCCACTTTGCGTCTTTCCCAAACAGTTTTCTGAACGGCAGATGAACAAAAACTTGTTATGGGCAATTTTAACGATATTTTTACAACATTAGTGATGACGATTTTAGCCGTCAGCTGGCATCCAGAAGCCCTGAATTTGCTAGCTTTTTCAAGTGTTCATCGACAATCCCGCGGTCATTGCAGGTGTGATAGCGCCCGCCGCAGGCCTCGCTCAGTTCATTCAGGTTTCTGAATTTCGGCGAGATCGGCAGCCCCGTGGCGTTCAGAATTCGGGCCATGACGAAGGCGATGTCCTCCGCCTGATCGAGTTTTGCATAGTCGATGTCGACGCCGTAGCCCCTCACCGCGAAGTAGGTTTCGTAAACG
Source organism: Rhizobium sp. BG4 (assembly GCF_016864575.1). Classification (NCBI taxonomy): domain Bacteria; kingdom Pseudomonadati; phylum Pseudomonadota; class Alphaproteobacteria; order Hyphomicrobiales; family Rhizobiaceae; genus Rhizobium; species Rhizobium sp. BG4. The sequence continues at coordinate 2,481,902 of NZ_CP044125.1, read as the reverse complement.
GGCGAGCGGAAATCGGCGAACATGTTCTTCGCGGGATCGAGCGCCAGCGCGTAGCCGAGCGTCGCTTCGGACTGGTGATCGCCGAAATCGACGGCGACGCTGCGCCGCTCCGGCGCCTCCTCGGCACGGCGATCGAGAAACGCCTGCAAATCGGCACGGGCAAGCGCCACGCGCCTGGCATATTCATTGACCTTCCGGTCATCGGCAAAGCTCTCGGCGGGCACGAGAGCCTGCGGCACCATTTCCTTGTCGTAGGGCGCATGGGCAAACATCGTCTCCATCGCCAGAAATAGCGGCCGCTTGTCGGTCTTGCGGTGCTCGGCAATCAGCTTTTCGGCAAAGTCGAAGTAGAGTTTGTCCCTCACACCCCATTCCGGCAGCGCCAGATCGGCGGCGTCGAAGACCTCTTGTAAGCCGATCGAGCGCAGGAACGGCCCTTCGTTTACCGCATTATATTTCATCGGCATGATCGCCACGGTGCGATAGCCGCAGCGCGCCAGCATCTCCGGCAGCGCGCCTTTGATCTTGCCTTCGAGCAACTGGTTCACATAGGGCGCCTGCCAGCTGAAATCGGCGCTGGAAAGTCCCGTGAGCATCGAGAAATTGCTCATCCAGGTGCCGCCGCCAAAGGTTTCCACGAACATCGGCTTGATCGTACCGTCGCCGGAGCGGAACGTGTCGGCGATTTCGGGCGGGAAGCTGATCTCGGGAAATCGCATCGGCGACGCGTGGCTCTCCGACAGCACAAGATAGAGGTCGGCCCTTCCCACCTCCGGCCCGCATTCGACCGTATCCGCAAGCGCACCCTGCGTCTGGACGGCCCGCAGCTTGGCGGCCAGCGGCGGCTCACCGATCAGGCTCGGAATATGCCAGAAGGACATGAAGAGCGACGAGGCGTTGAAGCCGAAGATGAACGGCGGATCGCCCGGCCGCGCCGTCGGATGTGCGCCGATCGAGACGCCGACGGTCAGAAGCAGCGCCGGCAACCGGACGAGCACCGGCGCATTCCATGGCTTCTCAGCACGGAACAGCGCCCAGAGGAATGCGCCGGTAGCAACGAGCGCCAGCATCGCCCCAACCACCAGCGGCGTATAATACTTGATGAGGAACGCGAGGATCGCCGTATCGGTGCTGGTGAAGATGAAATCAAAAACGTGCAGCGAATAGCCCTTGAGCTTGAACTTCACGATCGACGCCGCCGTCTGCAACAGCACGATCGCCGCCGCGCCATAGAACGAAAAGACGGGGCGCCGCGAAAACAGGAAGAAGATCGCCGCAATCACCAGCGTCACGGCGAATGTATAGGGCAGGAACCGCCAGCGGGTATCGAGGTAACGGATCAGCGCGAAAAACAATATCGCGGCAATGCAAACACATGCCGGATGCAACAATATCCGGATGATCTTCGATACGACCTTGCCCATCACGCCCTCTTACAACCCATAAAAATCTATAGTTGGCGTAACAGCACACATCCATCACAAGGTGCTAATAAGGTTAAATTCGCACTGGATTAAGCAGATAGAAGTTGCACTGGCGCATCACCGAATGCGTCAAGGCTTTTTCATGATTAATCCTGTGAATAACGGGGATGAGTTCGGCTTTTGTGGACATTAGTAAAGGGAAATGTTTCCTTGAACGGGTCGGCTGAGGGGCCGGTGGTTGAGGGCACGCATATGGAAATCGAAGAGCTGCTGAATATGCAGGAGCGGGGCATCCGCGACCGCATCCTGGGATGCCGGCTGAGTGACAACCCTATGTCGCACCCGGAATTCATGCCCATCTGGGACGCTGCAGCCCTCGAAACTTGGTACGCGCGTTATGAGGCATGGCGTTTTGGCTGGTCGATGGAAGACGCCAACCGCCAGCACTGAAGAGATAAAGAGGGCGGCTGCCGCCAAGGCGCCCCCGCTTCCTGGAACGGGCCGCGATCCCCTGTAGCGGCCCGTTTCATTTTTGCCTGCCATCTATCTTTGCGGGTCTCGAAGGCTTGAACAAAGCAAAATTCCGACACACAAACATGCCAGTCACAGATCAGACGAGCAGCATGACAGGATTTGCAACCTTATGAGACGACTGATTACCGCCGCGGCAGCCCTCTCCGCAGCCACCATTTCCGCCTTTGCCTTTGCCGGTTCGGCCTCCGCCCAATCCCAGAACTTTCCGAGCGCAGGCGTTACCACGCTGGCCGGCCGATGCTCCAAGCTTGTCGTCGGCAAGCTCGATGTTTCCAAGCCCTGCAAGAACGAGATCGCGGCCGTGGCGCTGCCGAACGGCGACGTGACCTTCATCTTCACGGCACAGGGCAAGATGCTGGGCTTCCAGGGTGACGGCAAGGCGATCAAGCCGGCCTCGAACGGCAATGCCCGGATCCCGCTGACGCTGGTGACCACGGGCGTCGGACAGAAGATGACCGGCGAAGTGAAGGTTGCCGGCAGCTGCACCTTCGGCAATCCCTACGGCGGCAAGCCGGTAGCGATCGAATGCACCGCCGAGAGCAAGGACAGCACCTTCGCTGCCAATTTCCAGACTAACGGCAAGGCGCCGGTTCAGCCGAAGGCGCCCGCCGCAGCAGTAGCGCCGACACCCGAGGCCAAACCCGCCAAGAAATAATCAGATCAGGCGCACCAGGCGCCGCCGGCGCCTGGCTTGCGTGCCAGCCCCTCGTTCGTGAGCTGCGCGCCCAACGAACGGCCGTCGCGGGAAATCACCCGCGGGGCGCCGTCATTGCCGCCCTTGCCGGCCGTATTCATGGTGAAGGGTCCGGCATTCAGGAACTTGAAGACACGCGATTTGGCGGCAAAGCCGAGGCGCCGCTCGTTTTCGCAGCGCGCGTTGGTGACATCTGGCACCAGCGCATCGGCAACGACGATCTTCTCGCCCTTGTACCAGAACACCCCGCCATCACCGACGCAGTTCACATGCTCGCCCTGGCCGCAATAGCCGAAGGCAGCCTTGCCGCTTAGCGTATCGGCCGGCGATGCCTTGACCGGCTGGGCGGCGGGCACGGGCACATCGGCCGGCGGCAGCGGACGCTGCGGCTGAGCGAGTGCAACGGCCGGCTTCGGCTCGGCAGTCCTCGTTTCCGCAGTCTTGGGCGCTGTGGCCTTCGGAGCATCCGGCTTGATTGCAGCCGTGATCGTCGAGACATCGGGTGCGCGGGCCAGCATCGGCTTCACGCTTTTCCAGTTGTCGTGCGCATAGATGCCGCCGACGGTCAGAATGCCGATCGCCGCCCAGGGCAGGATGCCGCTGCCGCTGCTCTTGCTGCGTCCCGATGATTTGCGGCTACGGCCGCGAGTCGCTGTCTTCGCCATTGTCCCGAATCCCGTGAGTGGCCGGATTATTGGACGGCAATCCTTTCCGAAAGGTTGGCGAACGGCATGGCTATGCACAGGCTTCTGCGGACGCTGGACAACGAAGCGGAACAAGGTCTATCTGAGAATAATATGCGTGCGGTCTGGCATCCGTCACATTGAGCCCCCATTTGGGTGGCTAGTCGCGCGTAAAGCAACCGGTGTCTGATGCGTTATCTGTCCTTCATAGCCTGGCCCGCAGGCGCCATCCTCGGATTGGCGGCCCTTGTCGGCGCGCATGCGGCACTCGGACAGGCGACGGGTAATTTCCATGAAGTGATCGCTGGAGAGCTCTACCGCTCAGCGCAGCCGAGCGGCGCCGATGTCAACGCCTACGCGAAGAACCACGGCATCCGCACCATCCTGAACCTGCGCAACGAAAAGCGCACGGAATGGTACACCGACGAACAGAAGGCGGCGGCCGACAACGGCATCACCCTGATCGACTTCCCGATGTCTTCGTCGCGCGAATTGCCGATCGCGGAAGCGCAGAAGCTGGCAAAGATCATGGCCGATGCGCCGAAGCCGCTTCTCATCCACTGCGAACACGGCGCCAACCGGACCGGTCTTGCCTCGGCAATCTATGTCGGCGCCGTCGAGAAGATGAGCGAGACCGCCGCCGAATTCCAGCTCAGCCCCTATTACGGCAATTTCGCCATCAAGGGCCTTGGCCGCTACGCCATGTACAGCTCCTGGGACAAATACGAAGAGACGATCGGTTTCTGAAGCCGAACGAAGGTGACCTGCCGGCGTTAGTCAGCGAAGAATTCTTCGCTGGAGAACTGAAGCCATGGACCTTGTCTTTGCCGACATGTTTCCCGAGTCGCGCATCCACTACCCTGTTATCTTCGCCCGCATGATCGGCGCGGTCATCCTTGGCGGCCTAATCGGCATCGAGCGCGAGGCCCGTGATCACCCGGCGGGCTTTCGAACGCATATCCTGATCAGCCTCGCCGCCGCCCTCTTCGGCATCATCTCGATCGAGGCCGTGCATATGCCCGGCATTGCCGACGACCAGCAGGTCCGCATCGATCCGCTCCGCGTCATCGAAGCGGTGACGGCCGGCGTGGCGTTTCTGGCTGCTGGAATGATCGTCTTTGCCCGTGGCCGGGTGAGGGGACTGACGACAGGGGCAGGCATGTGGCTGTCCGGCGCGATCGGTCTCGCCATGGGCTTCGGCTACTGGCCGATCGCCTTCTTCGCCACCGTGGCGGCCGTCTGCGTTCTCTATGCCTTCGGCAAGATGGAAAAGCGCCTCTCTGCTTCCGACGAGAAAGATCACCACTAGAGAAAAAGCCCGGCTGGGCCGGGCTCATCTACATCAATTGCGGATCGATCTTTCCTGATCGAGGGATGGCGAAGCCTTCGGTTTCGCCTTGATGCCTTTCCAGGCAACGCTGCCTCTGCGCTCATCCTTGCCGCTGTCTTCGGCTGTGCGGATCATCCGCCATTCTTCTTCATGCTGGAGATAGATGTCCTGCGGCACAAGACGAGTGTCCATTCGCGTATCACCTTTCATAGTGGCTACTGGCTCAGCGCTTGTTCTTGATGGCATCGGCGGCAATATCCGGACCGCCCTTGGAAAGATCGCTGCCGCTCACATGCGCGGGGACATGAACATCATGCACCGGCGATTGCGGCAGGGTGAGATCCACCTGATGCGGCGGCAGCACCTGTGCCTTCTGCATGCGGTTCGGGCGTGCCCGCTTCATGCGGTCGGCTGCCTCGGTTCTCTTGTCGGGGGAGTGGGTCGAAGTCTGCATCATCGGCCTCCTTATCATCGCACCCGCGATGCATCGCATCGCTCAACCTCATTCAAACGGCCGGGGCTGCGTAAGGTTCCAAAGAAAATCGTGCTGGGATCAGACGTCTTCCCTCTTGACTGCCTGTATAAGTTGATTACCTAAGCGCTGATCTGTCGCCGCAGAGATGTGCGTGGTTGCCCCCCATGCGAAAAACATCGGCGATGGATAAACACTGGTGCCGGGCCCCTCTGGCGAGAGTTTTTACGGCGCTCTCGTGATGTCGGTACCGCCTGCAGAGAGCCGGCGGATTTTCAATCGATGAACAAGTTCACCATGCCTTTCGCGCATGCCCGTTCTGGCATGCCGCGTTCCTCCACGACACCCAATGTCAAAAACGATGTCCGCACGAATGAGGTGCGGCCATGAACCAGGCACAAAGCCATAAGTCGACCCTCGGATATTTCCGCTGGTCCTTCATCATCACCGCAGTCGGCCTGGCGCTCGGCGCCATTCTCGGCTGGCAATCGACCGGCACGATCGGCGGCATGGCGACCGTCTTCTTCATCTGCGCGGTTCTGGCCGTGCTGGAGATATCGCTCTCCTTCGACAACGCCATCGTCAACGCCAACAAGCTCAAAGAGATGACGCCGGAGTGGCAGCATCGCTTCCTGACCTGGGGTATCGTCATCGCCGTCTTCGGCATGCGTATCGTCTTCCCGCTGGCGATCGTCGTCATCGCCGCCGGTATCGGCCCGATCGACGCGATCATCCTCGCGGCCCGCGAACCGGCCGAATATGCCCGCATCATGAACGACGCCCACCTGCCGATCGCAGCCTTCGGCGGCACGTTCCTGATGATGGTCGGCCTCTCCTACTTCTTCAACCACGAGAAGGATATCCACTGGATCTCCTCGCTGGAGCGGATGATGTCGCGCGGTGCGGCCATCAAGGGCATCGAGATCGCTGTCGTTCTCCTGCTCATCCTGCTCTTCTCGTCGCTTCTGGAAGGCGAGGAAGCCACCACCTTCGTCTATAGCGCGATCTATGGCCTAGTGACCTTCCTGGCTGTCGAAGTCATCGGCGGCCTGCTGGATGCCTCGCAGCGGGCGATGAGCGAAGCCGCCCGCGGCGGTCTCGGCGCCTTCATCTATCTGGAAGTGCTGGATGCCAGCTTCTCGTTCGACGGCGTCATCGGCGCCTTCGCCCTGACGCAGAACCTCTTCATCATCGCCATCGGCCTTGGCATCGGCGCCATGTACGTTCGCTCGATGACGATCATGCTGGTCGAAAAGGGAACGCTGACGGAATACCGCTACCTGGAACACGGCGCGTTCTATGCGATCCTGATCCTGGCAGTGATCATGTATGTCCAGACGCTCTACCACATTCCTGAGGTGATCACCGGTCTCGGTGGCGCGACGCTGATCGGCATCTCGCTCTGGTCGTCGATCCGTCATAACCGCAAGGAAGCAGCGGAAGGACTTGCCCACGGCCATCACGCCAAGAGCGTGGAAGCCTGATAGCAGGACTGCGGCGGGGCATCAGCCGCAGTCACCAAGATAAAAATAAAGCCCGCGACCAACCGGTTGCGGGCTATTTTCATGCGTAGGTTTCAGCGGCGCTTAGCGGCGGATGTGATCGAACACATCGGCGTCGATGCCGAGCGTCTTCAGATGACGGCCCTGCGGACGGCGGCCTGCATCGACTGCGGCGCTGACTGCATTTGCGGCACCAATGACGGCGAAGGCGCGGCCAAGGAAACCTTCACGGATGGACTTAACGTAGGACATTGTCTTCTCGCTTTAGCTTCATTATTGACTGCTCACATATGGTGCATCGCAACATCTACCACAAGTCGCGGAAATTCAGCGCTGCCATGCAAAAACGCCGATGCGGCGGCCGAAATGCAAAAGCCCGGCCACATGAGAGCCGGGCTTCGATCGCGTTCAGGCTGTGGTGAAACTCAGAATTCCGACCATTCCTGCTTCAGTGCGGCGTTGCCCGAAGTTGCATAGCGCGCCGCACGCGGAGCCGCCTCGCTGACCGCCCTTGCGGCAGGCGCAGCCGCCTGCTGCTGGCCGAGCCTGAACCTGCCGATCAGGTCGCGCAACCGGCCGCTCTCGGTGGCAAGTGTGGCACCGGCCGCACTTGTCTCCTCGACCATCGCGGCATTTTGCTGGGTCACCTGGTCCATCTGGTTGACGGCAGCGTTCACCTCGTTGAGGCCGAGAGACTGCTCGCGCGACGACGTGGCGATTGCCTCCATGTGGCGGTTGATGACGGCAACGTGCTCGCCGATCGCCGTCAGCGCATCGCCGGTCTCGCGCACCAGCCGCACGCCCGCCTCGACTTCGCCCGTCGAGGCGTCGATCAGCGACTTGATCTCGCGTGCCGCCTGGGCGGACCGCTGCGCCAGCTCGCGCACCTCCTGTGCAACAACGGCAAAGCCCTTGCCCGCCTCGCCGGCACGCGCAGCCTCGACACCGGCGTTCAGCGCCAACAGGTTGGTCTGGAAGGCGATATCGTCGATGACGCCGATGATGTTGGAAATCTGGCTCGACGACTGCTCGATGCGCTCCATCGCCCGGACTGCATCGGAGACGACGGCGCCAGACTTCGCGGCGCTCTCATTCGCCTCAACGGCAACGACCTTCGCCTCTTCGGCACGCTTCGAGGAATTGGCAACGTTCGCCGTGATCTCGTCGAGTGCCGCCGCCGTCTCCTCCAGCGAGGAGGCCTGACGCTCGGTTCGCTGCGACAGGTCGTCGGCGCTCTGGCTGATCTCGCGGCTGCCGCTGTCGATCGACGAGGCGCTGGCGGAAACGGCGCGCAGAACCTCAGCAAGCTGTGTCACCGAGCCGTTGAAATCGGCACGAAGGGATTCGAAATCTTCCGCGAAAGGCTGGTCGAGCTGGAAGGACAGGTCGCCGGATGCCAGATGCTTGAGACCATTTCCAAGGCCCGACGTCGCCTGGCGCATCTGCTCGGCCCTGATGCGATCGCTTTCGGCCGTGCGAAGCCGCTGCTCTTCGGTGAGATGGCGCTGCTCGGCCCCTTCCCGCTCCAGCCGCTTGTTGGCGACTGAATTGGCACGGAACACCTCAACCGCCGCCGCCATGTCGCCGATCTCGTCGGTACGCCCGGCAAAGGGAATCGCCGCCTCGTCATTGCCGCCGGCAAGTACGCGCATCGACGCCGTGATCGCCTCGATCGGCCGCGCAATACCGGCAATCGCAAAGACCACCGAGGCAATGAGGATGGCAAGGCATCCGGCAATCAGGCTGCAGGCGAATACCAGCGTCGACCGGAACACGTCAGCACCCTGCTGATGGATTTTCTCGGAGCTCGCCGTGTTGAAGTCGAGCAGTTCGTTCAGATGGGCGCTGGCATTGTTCATCGCCGTGCGCATCTCGCCGGAAAGCGAAGCCTTGGCCTCCGCATCCTTGCCTGCCGAGGAAAGCTCGACCATGTGTTCGGACGCCTTGCGATAGGCATCGATGCTGTCTTCGATAGACTTGATCAAGTCTGCGCCCTTCGGCGTCGAGATCAGCGGATGATAGGTCTCCAGCTGCTTCTGAAGCGCGCCGTTCCGCTCGGCAATCAGCGCTTCGGCAGATTTCATCTCCTCAGGCGTCGAAGCCAGGATGTGCTGCGAATAGGCGTTGTCGAGCTGGTAGAAGGCGCTCTCGATGCTTTTGCCCGTCGAGATCTTCGGGATCCAGTTCGTGGCGATCACCTCGGTCTGGCCGTGCAGCATGCTCATGCTGCTGATCGCCATCCATCCAAGCAATGCAAACATGATCGCGACGGCGGCGAAAATGGCAGACAATAACATCTTGATGCGGGGGCGCTTCATCGAATGATCCTAAAATGAAAATATGAAAGTATATGACATCAGCAATAGAAATACGAAGATGCGACATCATATACGATTCTTATCAAAGTAATGGCTGAGGGATTAAAACAGAATTAACTCTAAGAGGTCGCCAATACCGCAAATTTCACTAGCGAAATTTATGGAATACAAAGCGGTCCATCCAATCATCTTGCAGTCAAAACGGAAAAAAAACCGGCCCGCTTGCGCGGGCCGGTTGGCAGGTAGGGGTTAGTGGCGTCTTTTTGTTAGTCTTCGTTTGCAGCGAGCTGGGAAAGGACCTGCCCGCGCCCGCGCAACCGAAGAATCAGCGGAATGATGAAGGCCGCTGCCGCAACGAGCAGAAGGCCTGCCGCGATCGGCGACATCACCAGCGTCGTCAGGTCGCCCTGGCTGATCGACAGCGCACGGCGCAGCTGCTGTTCGGCAAGCGGTCCGAGGATCAGGCCGACGACGACAGGCGCGATCGGATAGCCGAAGAGACGCATGATGTAGCCGAGCACGCCGAAGGCGAGCAGCATGCCGAGTTCGAAGACCGACGGGTTGGCGCCGATGGTGCCGAGCGTCGCAAACAGCAGGATGCCGGCGTAGAGCCACGGCTTCGGGATGGTCAGCAGACGCACCCAGAGGCCGATCAGCGGCAGGTTCAGAACCAGCAGCATAGCGTTGGCGAGCAGCAGCGAGGCGATCAGCCCCCAGACGAGCTGCGGATTGGTCGCAAACAACAGCGGACCGGGCTGTAGGCCGTATTGCTGGAAGCCGGCGAGCATGATCGCAGCCGTCGCCGAGGTCGGCAGGCCGAGCGTCAGCAGCGGCACGAGCGTACCGGCAGCCGATGCATTGTTGGCAGCCTCGGGACCGGCAACGCCTTCGATCGCGCCCTTGCCGAACTCTTCCGGGTTCTTCGACAGGCGCTTCTCGGTGGCATAGGAGAGGAACGTGCCGATTTCGGCACCACCGGCCGGCATCGCGCCGATCGGGAAACCGATGACCGTTCCGCGCAGCCACGCCTTCCAGGAGCGGCTCCAGTCCTGCGCCGTCATCCAGAGCGAACCCTTCACGGCCTCGATCTTGTCGGCAACCAGATTGCCCTGGGCAGCGATGTAAAGCGTCTCGCCGATCGCGAACATCGCAACGGCAAGCGTCGTCACTTCGATGCCGTCAAGCAGATCGGGAATGCCGAAAGAGAGACGCGCCTGGCCGGTCTGCTGGTCGATACCGACCATGGCCAGCGCAAAGCCGATGAACAGCGACGTCAGACCGCGCAGCGCCGAGTCGCCGAAAGCAGACGATACCGTGACGAAGGCAAGGATCATCAGCGCGAAATATTCGCGCGGACCGAAGACCAGCGCCAGCTTGACGATGTAGGGCGCGATGAAGGCGAGGCCGAGCGTCGCGATCAGACCCGCGACGAAGGAGCCGATGGCGGCCGTCGCAAGTGCCGGTCCGCCGCGTCCGGCGCGAGCCATCTTGTTGCCCTCGAGCGCGGTGACGATCGACGAGCTTTCGCCCGGAGTGTTCAAGAGGATCGAGGTCGTCGACCCGCCATACATGCCGCCGTAATAGATGCCCGCGAACATGATCAGCGAGCCGCCCGGATCGAGCTTGTAGGTGGCAGGCAGCAGCAGCGCGACGGTCAGCGCCGGGCCGATGCCCGGGAGAACGCCGACAGCGGTGCCGAGCATGACGCCGATGAAGGCGAAGAGCAGGTTCATCGGCTGGAATGCAACCGCGAGACCCTGAAGAAGGAATTCGAAAGTGCTCATGGGGGCTGCACCTTAGAAGAACAGATGTTCAAGCCAGCCGGCAGGCAGCGTCAGCTGCAGCAGCTTGGAGAAGATCATCCAGACAATGAAACTGAAGACGATACCAACAGGGATCGAGATCCACAGCTGGCGCTTGCCGAAGCCGCGCGCCGTCAGGCCGAAGAGCAGGCCGGTGGCGATCGAGAAACCTGCGGTGCGCAGGAAGATCATCTGACAGGCCAGACCCGCGACGACCCAGAGAACCGGCGGAACTTCCTGGCGCTCGCGCTCCGGGAACTCGCCACGCCAGGCTTCCGCGACCGTCCACAGACCGAGAGCGGCAAGACCAAAGGCGACGAACTCCGGCACTGTCGCCGGACCGACGCGGTCATACTGCGCAATCGCGCTCAGATGAGACGCATCCCAGAATATCACGCCCGAGATTGCGAACAGAAAGACGGCAATAGCCAGCGCCGCCCAATCAGGGCGGCGCTTCGTTGCCGAGGGGGTGTTACCCTCGCTCATTTTACCAGTCCAATCTCTTTGAGAATGCCTTCGGTCGCCGAAACGTCCTTCTCGAGCTGAGCCTTGAACTCATCGCCCGCGAGGTAGGTGTCAGCCCAGCCCTTGGTCTTCAGCGTTTCCTGCCAGCCGGCAGACTTGTGCAGCTTTTCGACGTCGGCAGCGATAACCTTGACTTCCTCGTCCGTCAGACCGGGAGCGGCTGCAACCATGCGCCAGTTCTGGATCGACACATCGGTGCCGGCTTCCTTCAGGGTCGGTGCATCGATGCCTTCGAGGCGAGCGTCGCTCGAAACGGCGAGAAGGCGCAGCGTGCCGGCCTTAACCTGCGATTCGAACTCGCTGTAGCTGGAGATGCCGGCCGTGACCTGGCCGCCGAGAATAGCGGCAAGCGCTTCGCCGCCGCCGGAGAAGGCGATGTAGTTGACCTTGGTCGGGTCGACGCCCGAAGCCTTTGCGATCAGGCCGGCCGTGATGTGGTCGGTACCGCCGGCAGAGCCGCCGCCCCAGGAGACCGAGCCGGGATCGGACTTCAGCTTGGCAACGAGATCGGCCATGGTCTTGATGTCGGACGATGCCGGAACGACGACGGCTTCGTATTCGCCGGTGAGGCGGGCGATCGGCGTAACGTTGGCGAGCGTGATCGGTGCCTTGTTGGTTAGGATCGCGCCGACCATGACGTAGCCGCCCACGATCAGCGTGTTCGGGTTGCCGGCGCTCTGGTTGGCGAACTGCGCCAGACCGATGGTGCCGCCGGCGCCCGGTACGTTCTGAACCTGAACGTTGCTGGAAATGCCTTCCTGCTGCATCACCGACTGCAGCGAACGGGCCGTCTGGTCCCAGCCGCCGCCCGGCGCTGCCGGAGCGATGATCGTGTAATCGGCCGCAACGGCCGGCAGCGCGATGGCGGCTGCAAAGAGAGTGGCGATAAATGTATGTTTCAAGACGTGTCCTCCTTGAGCGCGGGCTTTAAGCCGCGTCATTGCTGTCAGGGATCGGGGGAAGCACGGCCGCCGGCGAAAGAGCGATCGATCGCAAATGAACGGCAAGTCCTCCCGAAACTTCCTCCGCCTCCACGGAGAAGAAGTGTCCGAAAGCACCACAAGAAGCTGTCATTTAGCTGACATCGCCACCTATCCAGTGTCCGTTGACACTTTTTTGCCGCAATTCTTTCGCCCGGGCACCCAAACGGCAACGGCCGGCCCGCCTTTCAGCGGACCGGCCGTTCGATCGAATTACGATCTGTTTTCAGACAGTTGGAATTAGAATTCCGACCATTCCTGCTGCACGGCGGCGTTGCCGTGGCTGCGATAGACCGGTGCAGCGGCCTTCGGCGCGCTGCGGGCCATTGCAGAGGCCGTGCGGCGCAGAGCTTCGGCGTCGGAAGCACCCTGATGGTGATCGCCGGCCAGCTTGAAGTTGGCGATCAGGTCGCGCAGGCGGACTGCTTCGGAGGCGAGCGTCGCGCTGGCGGCATTGGTTTCTTCCACCATCGCCGCGTTCTGCTGGGTTACCTGGTCCATCTGGTTGACGGCGCTGTTGACCTCGGAGAGACCGGTCGACTGCTCACGGGACGACGTGGCGATCGCATCCATGTGCTGGTTGATCGAGACGATCAGCCCCTCAATGGTCTTCAGCGCATCGCCGGTTTCACGCACCAGCTGGACGCCGCCCTGTACTTCGACGGACGAGTTGCGGATCAGGTCCTTGATCTGCTTGGCGGCTTCCGCCGAGCGCTGAGCAAGCTCACGGACTTCCTGGGCGACGACGGCGAAACCCTTACCGGCTTCACCGGCACGCGCGGCTTCGACACCGGCATTGAGGGCCAGGAGGTTGGTCTGGAAGGCGATTTCGTCGATGACGCCGATAATGCTGGAGATCTGGTTCGACGACTGCTCGATCTTCTGCATCGCGTTGACGGCGTTGGAGACGACCTGGCCGGAGCGGGCAGCGCTTTCATTTGCCTGGATCGCCACCTGGCGGGCCTCGTCGGCGCGCTTGGAAGAGTTCGAGACGTTGACGGTGATCTCATCGAGCGCCGCTGCCGTTTCCTCGAGCGAAGCGGCCTGCTGTTCCGTGCGCTTCGAGAGATCGTCCGCACCGCTGCCGATTTCGCGGGTACCGGTGCCGATCGCGCCTGCCGAAGAGGAGATCGCCTTCATCGTGTTGGCAAGCTGCATGACGGCGCCGTTCAGGTCCTGGCGCAGCGGCTCGAAATCAGGCGCGAAGGCTTCGTTGAGCTGGAAGCTGAGATCGCCATTGGCAAGGCGCTTCAGGCCAGCCGCAAGACCGGCGGTCGCTTCGCTGAGACGTGCCTGGGCAGCGCTTTCGGCGTCACGCGTCAGCCGTTCGCGGTCGGCTTCGGCCTGGGCGCGGTTGGCTTCCGCATCGGCCTGCAGCTTTACGTTCTCGATCGCAGCCTGACGGAACACTTCGACGGCCTTTGCCATCTCGCCGATCTCGTCGCCGCGATGGGCGTCGGCAACCGTCATATGCGTATCGCCGTTGGCGAGGGCGCGCATCGAACCGGTGATCCGGCCGATCGCATTGGCAATGCCGGCAATGCCGAAATAGGCTGCACCGCAGACGAGCAGCGCGCTCATGCCGAGAATGACGCTGAGCAGCAGCAGTGTGCGGCTGAATTCCGAACGGTTTTCGGCAGCGGCACTGGCGGCCAGTGCCTGGTTCGACTTCACGACCTTGTCGACGCTGGCGGCCAGCTCGTCGGCGATCGGGCCGAGATCCTTGTCGAAGGCATCGATTGCCTTCTGCTTTTCGCCGGCCTGGAGGAGCGCAATCAGGTTGTCGCCCGCGGAGACATATTTGGAGGACGTATCGTCGATCGAGGCGAAGGCCTCACGCTCGGCGTCGGTATCGACCTGATCCTTGAAGTCGGCAACGGCCTTCAGCAGCGCTGCCTGCTTCGACTTGATCTTCTTCACGAAGCCATCCGGACCGCCTTCGGTGCGGCCCATGACGTAGTCACCGTAGGAGCCGCGCAGCGAGTAGCGCGCCAGCTGGATATCGGTCGCCTTCGAAACGCCCGGCAGATAGCTGGTCGCGAAGTCGTCGGCATTCTCGTTGAACGTGTTGAGGCTGCGCAGCGAAATAAAGCCGGTCAGGCCGAACAAGACCGCGATGACCGCGAATATCGCCACCATCGATGTTTTTACGTTTGGACGCTTCATGAAAAAGAACCTCTGAAAAAGGGGGCCCCGCGCTCTCGCGCTCCCCCGCCCCGTCATTGTGGAGAGATATGATTTGCAGCTTCATGCCGCCCGCACGGACATTCTGACGGCCCCGCGCAAGCCGTTTCATATCGAGAATAACCACCGGTTTTCGATTAATTTTCGCTAAATGCGACACAGAAAAAATAGTAATAAAAACAAAGAACTTGTAAAATCAGATGTAAAAAAGCGGCATTTTCGGCGACACTCGGCCGAAGTAAGTTTTTCTTACTTTCAGAGTAAAATTTTCTTTTGCGGGATCCGCATAAATATTATCACTTGAGAATATGCGTAAGTATAAATTCCCGCTCTCACCCAGCTTCAAAATAGCTGGATCAAAGCCGCTTGCGCACATCAGACTTTCGGGAAATGAATGTGCCATGAGCATCCCGAAGCAACATCCGTTTCCCTTCGATCCCACCTACGGCGCCACCCTGTCGGCGCTGCAATCGATCCGTCCGCCGGAAGCGCCCGATGGCTTCGATGCTTTCTGGGAAGAGCGCTACTCCCGGGCACTCACCATCGACCCGAAACCTGCCGTTTCGCGCAACGAGACCGGGCATGCCCGCTGGCACGTGCTGGATATCACCTACGCCTCGACGGACGGCGTGACGATCGGCGGATGGCTGCTTTTGCCGAAGCACGGACAGGTGCGCCGCGGCCTCGTCGTCGGTCATGGCTATGGCGGCCGCGATCAGCCGGATCTCGACATGCCCGTCGAAGACACCGCTGTACTGTTCTTCTGCGCCCGCGGCATGTCGCGAAGCGCCCATCCACCGATCCCGAATGAGGCCAGCGGCCATGTGCTGCATGGCATCGAGAGCCGCGACAGCTATGTCATCGGCGGCTGCGTCGAGGATATCTGGCTTGGCGTCTCGGCGCTGATCGCACTCTACCCTTGGCTCGATGGCGCAATCGGCTATTCCGGCGTCAGTTTCGGCGGCGGGCTGGGCGCCCTGGCGATCCCCTTCGACCGGCGTATCGACCGCGGCTTCCTGACTGTGCCGACCTTCGGAAACCGGCCGCTCTGGCTGCGCCTACCGACCGTCGGCAGCGCCGATTCCGTGCAGCAATATCAGCGCAAGCACGGCAGCGTTCTGGAAACCGTGCGCTTCTTCGATGCCGCAACGGCCGCAACGCGCATCCGCGTGCCGATGCTCGTCGCACCCGCCCGGTTCGATCCTGCCGTGGCACCCCCCTGCCAGTTTTCCGTCGCCAACGCTCTGCCGGGCGAGAAGGAGGTTTTCATCCTCGATGCCGGCCATTTCGACTATGACAGCGCGGCCGAACAGAATGACGAGCTGAGGGGCCGGACCGCCGCCTTCTTCAAGGGACGCTGAGCCGGACTTACTGCCGGCGCAGCACTTCGTTCCAATGGGCTATCAGCCGTGCCCGTTTCACCTGATCGAGATAGACCATCAAACCAGGACTGACCGGCACCGGCTTCAGCTGCGCGCCGAGCAGCTCCTGCATGGTATTGGCAGTATTGTCGCCCGCCACCTCGGGGCTGACGGCCGGGATCTGCAGTTCGCGCGCCATGATCGTCTGCCCCTCCTTCGACATGAAGAAGGAGAGATATTGCCGCCCGAGCTCAGGGTCGGCCGCTGCCTGCGGCACCAGCCCGATGCGTGACATGACGACCGTATAATCCTTCGGCAGCACGATCCCGACATCCGGATGCCGGGCCGCCCAGTCAGCGGCATAGGAGCCGAGGATGTTATAGCCAAGCACGAAGCGCCCGTCGGCAACGCGCTCGAGGATCGCTGAGCTCGTCGAGTAAAGCTTGACGCCCGCCGCACCCATGGCGCCGATCACCGACCAGATATCGCCGAACTGCTCCTGGTCGCGCGCCATGAACAGGAAGCCGACGCCCGACCGCTCGATGTCATAGGTGCCGATGCGGCCATAAACGGCATTGCCCTTGCGCGTGAGGTAATCGACGAATTCGGCACGCGACGACGGCACCGCCTCATGCTTGAAGCTCGGCTTATGATAGACGAAGACGGCGGGCTCGAAGGTCAGTGCATAGGCGGTGTTGCGCCAGTTCGCCCATTTCGGCCAGCGCCCGCTCATCGGCAGGTTGCTGACCTGCGCGTAACCGTCGTTGGACAGCTTCACCTGCAGGTCCATCGCCGATGAAAAGGCGAAATCCGCCGTCTTCTTACCGGCATCGGTTTCCCGCACGATCCGGTCGTAGATCTCCCCGGTCAGCATATCCTCATAGCGGATCGCCACATCGGGATTGGCATGCTGGAACCCCGTTATCATCGGCTTGGCAAGCGGCTCGTCCAGCGATGAATAAACCGTCAGCACCCTGGCATCCGCCTTGCCCGATTTTGCCGGGTAGAAGGTCTGGTTGCCGTAAGCAAAGCCCGGACAGAGCATTAGTAAAAGAATGAAAAGTCTCCTCATGCCCCAAGGATTGCATGCGTGCAAAACGGGAGCAAGCGCCGATACTCTAGTCAAAGCGGCAAAATCGCAGTCGCCCCGCGACAAGAACTTCAAAAGAAGTTAAGCTAAATTAGACCGTTTTCATGGAGGGGATGTTGGAACGACGGCTGAGTGCAATACTCGCTGCCGACGTCGTGGGTTATAGCCGCCTGATGGGTATCGACGAGTCCGGCACCCTCCAGGCTCTCAACCGTCACCGCTGCGAACTGATCGATGTCAGGATCTCCGACTACAAGGGCCGGACATTCAAGCTGACAGGCGATGGAATGTTTGTCGAGTTCCAGAGCGTCGTGAATGCCGTTGCCTGCGCGGTCGAAATCCAGCGAAACATGGCGGCGCGCAACGAGGGCGTACCGAAGGAACAACGCATCGAATTCCGCATCGGCATCAATCTTGGCGACGTCGTCGTCCAGGATGGTGACGTGTTCGGCGATGGCGTCAACGTGGCGGCGCGGCTGGAAAAGCTCGCGCAGCCCGGCGGCATCTGCGTGTCCGGCTCGGTGCGCGATCAGGTCGGTACGCGGCTGAATGTCGGCTTCGAGCTGCAGGGCGAGCATGCGCTGAAAAACATCAAGCAGCCGGTGCAGGTCTATACCATCGACATCACCAAGGGTTCCGGCAGCAGCCGCAGCGCCACCCAGCGGCGCAACACCTGCTTCATCGCCGTCCTGCCCTTTACCAATATGAGCGGCGATACCGAGCAGGACTACTTCTCCGACGGCATCACCGAGGACATCATCACCGATCTCTCCAAGGTCTCCAGCCTGCATGTCGTGCCGCGCCACACGGTTTTCACCTACAAGGGGACTTCGGTGCGCATCAAGCAGGTCGCCCAGGAACTCGGCGTCCGCTATGTGCTGGAGGGCAGCGTGCGCATGGCGGGCACCCGCGTGCGCATCTCCAGCCACCTGATAGACACCACCAATGGCGACCACCTCTGGGCCGACCGCTATGACCGGAACCTGACCGACATCTTCGCCATCCAGGACGAGATCGCCAATTCGATCGTCGGCCAGCTAAAGATCCGGCTGCTGCCGGAGGAGCGCAAGGCGATCGCCGAAGAGCCGACCGCCAATGTCGAGGCCTATACCTATTACCTCCGCGGCCGGCAGCTCTCCCATACCTGGACGAAATCCTATCTCGTCCTTGCCCGCCGCATGTTCGAAAAGGCCGTCGAGCTCGATCCCGAATATGGCCGCGCCTATGCCGGTATTGCCGATTGTGACGCTGCCATCCGCGACTGGGATCCGGATCAGGTCTCCGTCGAGCAGATTCTCAAGGCGAGCGCCCGGGCGCTGGAACTCAACCCTGATCTTGCTGAAGCCCATGCCTCGCACGGCTTGGCGCTGCATCAGAACGGCGAGGAGCAGCAGGCGATCGAATCCTTCGAGCGCGCGCTGGCCCTCGACCCGAACCTCTATGAAGCGAATTTCCACTACGGTCGCTTCTTCTTCATGCGCGGCGACTATGCGAATTCGGTGCATTATTTCACCCGCGCTGCCCATATCCGCACCGACGACTACGTATCGCCAATCCACCTGATGAGCGCCTACCGCTCGCTCGGGCGCGCCGCCGACACCGAAAACTGGGCGAAACTCGGGCTGCTGCGCGCCGAACGCGCCCTCAACCTCAACCCGGAAAATTCCGGGCCGGCGCATCGCGGCGCGCTGGCGCTCGCCCATCTCGGCGATGCCGGACGGGCCCGCAACTGGGCGGCGCGCGCCATCGCCATCGACCCGGATGATATCGTCGCGCAGTACAATCTAGCCTGCGTCTATTCCGTCCTCGGCGATGTGGACGAGGCGATGGTGCTCCTGGAAAGGCTGCTGGTGCGCAGCTCGATCTACCATATCAAATGGTTCGACAACGATTCCGACCTGGACAACGTCCGTACCCACCCGCGCTTCATCAGGCTGCGCGAAATTGCGCAGCAGGAAGAGGCAGCTCACCCCCGCATCAGCAAAAACACCGACAGCACGGCTGATGACAGCGGCACACCCGCCCTGTAATCTCCTTTCCAAAAAAGGAAACATCCGTGCGCATCCTGCTGACCGAAGACAATGTCGCGCTTGCCGATGGCCTGTCCGCGATCTTGCGCGGTACGGGGCATGCGGTCGATGTCGTGCATGACGGAGCCTCCGCCAACGCCGTCATCGCCGCCGAGAATTTCGATCTCGTCATCCTCGATCTCAACCTGCCGGAAATGGACGGCCTGGAAGTGCTGCGCAACATGCGCGCCCGCCAAAGCAAGGCCGCCGTTCTGATCCTGACCGCCCGCGGCACCCCGGAAGAGCGCGTCCGCGGCCTCGATCTCGGCGCCGACGACTACCTGATCAAGCCTTTCGACATTGCCGAATTCGAAGCGCGCGTGCGCGTTCTCCTGCGCCGCCAGGCCGGGCTGCATTCGGCGACCGTCATGTATGGTCCGGTTTCCTTCGATCTCAATTCCCGCACCTTCTCGGCAGCCGGCGTGCAGATCGATATCCCCGCCCGCGAACTCGGCCTGCTCGAAATCCTCTTCATGCGCGCCGGCAAGGTCGTTGCCAAGGAGGCCATCATCCAGTCGCTGACAGCCTTCGACGACGACATATCGGCCAATGCGATCGAGCAATATGTCAGCCGCCTGCGCAAGCGGCTCGCGCCCTATGGCCTGACGGTCAAGACGGCCCGCGGCATCGGCTACTATCTCGACAAACTGACCGAGGCCGCATGAGCGCTGCCTATTCGCTGCGCCGCAGGCTGCTGTTCTGGCTGCTGATCTCGACCGCCATCATCGGAACGCTGGCGCTCGCCGATACCTATCGCGAGGCGATCCAGACTTCGAACATCGTCTCGGACCGCGTGCTCGCAGGCTCGGCGCTGGCCATCGCCGAGCGTGTCGTCGTTGCCGAAGACGGAACGCTTGAAGTCGACATTCCCTATGTCGCGCTGGAAATGCTGACCTCAGCCGCCCAGGACCGCGTCTTCTACCGCGTCGACGGCCCGCCCGGCGAGTTCATCACCGGCTATCAGAACCTGCCGACGCTTGCCGACACATCCGGCGAAGTCGCGGGCTTCGCCGACGATATCTTCCGCGGCGAGCCGATCCGTGTCGCCACGCTCCGGCGTTCGGCCTCGACGGGCATCCGCTCTGTGCCATTCGCCGTCACCGTTGCCGAGACCACCATCGCCCGCCGCCAGCTCGCCCGCGCCATCCTGCTGCGCTCGGCGCTGCGCCTGCTGTTTATGATCGCGGGTGCGGCGGTTATCGTCTGGATTTCGGTCACCGTGGCGCTTCGCCCGCTCTACAAGCTCCGTGACGCCATCGGCGAGCGCAGCCCCGACGACCTGCACCCGATCCGCCAGTCGGTCCCGACCGAGGTCGAGCCGCTGGTCGATACGGTCAACAGCTTCATGGTCCGCCTGCAATCGGCGCTCGACGCGCTGCGCAATTTCACCGGCAATGCCAGCCACCAGCTGCGCACCCCGCTGGCGATCATCCGCACCCAGCTTGCGCTCTCCGCTCGCTCCGCGACCTTGGACGAAGCCCACCGTTCAGCCCTGAAAGGCGACCAGGCGGTCGCCCATGCCGAGCGCATCCTTGCCCAGCTGCTGTTGATGGCGAAGATCGATGCCGCCACCGCCAAGGAAGCGCTGACGGCGACGGCGATCGATCTCACCCCGATCGCCCAGGAAATCACCGGCGAGCTGATCCCGACCGCCGCCGAGGCGGGGATCGATCTCGGTTTCGAAGGCGAAGGTGCCGCGATGATCCGCGCCGAGCCGCTGCTGATCGGCGAACTCCTGCGCAATCTCACCGGCAACTCCATCGCCTATGCCGGAAAGGGCGCCGAGGTGACCGTCCGCGTTTGCCGCAACGGCGAGACGGTGGCGCTCGAAGTCGAGGATAACGGCCCCGGCATTCCACCGGAAAAGCTTGAAGCCGTGCGCCAGCGCTTCTCGCGCGGCAACGATTCGGGCGCGCCCGGCGCCGGTCTCGGCCTGCCGATCGTCGAGGAGATCGCCAATCTCTTCAATGCCAGCCTGACGCTCGCCAATGGTCCGGATGGAAAGGGCCTCAAGGCTTCGGTCACCTTCGCAAAACTGTCGTAAAGCCTTCCAGCCGTTAACCTTTGTGCCTTGCATTCTTTCGCTGCATTGCACACTATCGCTTTGGGAACAGCTAAGCCGCGCAACGATGCGGCGCCGGATAAGGCGAAATATGTCGATCAAGGCCAGCATCTATCATCTGACGCACTATACCTATGACAAGCCGGTCCGGCTCGGGCCGCAGGTCATCCGCCTGAAACCCGCCTCGCATTCGAAGACCCGCGTACTCAGCCATTCGCTGAAAGTGACGCCGTCGAACCATTTCGTGAACCTGCAGCAGGATCCCTACGGCAACTATCTCGCCCGCTTCGTCTTTCCCGAGCCGGTGACCGAATTCAAGATCGAGGTCGATCTGGTCGCCGACATGACCGTCTACAATCCCTTCGACTTCTTCGTCGAAGAGGAAGCGACGAAATGGCCCTTCGATTATCCCGAGACCATCCGCGAAGACCTGTCGATCTACATGAAGCCCGAGGAGCCCGGCCCGCGGCTCAAGGCGCTTCTGGAAACGCTCGACTACACGCCGGGCCAGCCGACCGTCGATATGGTCGTCGGCCTCAATGCCCGGCTGCAGCAGCAGATCGGCTATGTCATCCGCATGGAAGCCGGCGTCCAGACGCCGGAACAGACGCTGGAGACTGCCAAGGGCTCCTGCCGCGATACAAGCTGGCTGCTGGTGCAGATTCTGCGCCATCTCGGCCTCGCCGCCCGCTTCGTCTCCGGTTACCTGATCCAGCTGACGCCCGATCTGAAGGCGCTTGACGGCCCCTCCGGCACAGAGGTCGATTTCACCGATCTGCATGCCTGGGCGGAAGTCTATCTGCCGGGCGCCGGCTGGATCGGCCTCGACCCGACCTCCGGCCTGCTGACCGGCGAAAGCCATATCCCGCTCGCCGCCACCCCGCATTTCCGCAATGCCGCGCCGATCTCCGGCGGCTATTTCGGCGAGGCGAATACCGAATTCGCCTTCGACATGAAAGTCACCCGCGTCGCCGAGCATCCGCGCATCACCAAACCGTTCTCCGACGAGAGCTGGGATGAACTGAACGAACTCGGCGAAAAGATCGACCGCATTCTGGAGGCTGAAGACGTCCGGCTCACCATGGGCGGCGAACCGACCTTCGTGTCGATCGACGACTTCGAATCCGCCGAATGGAACACCGCCGCCGTCGGCCCGACCAAGCGCGAAAAGGCCGACAGCCTGATCCGCAAGCTGCGCGAGCGCTTCGCGCCGGGCGGCTTCCTGCATTACGGCCAGGGCAAATGGTACCCCGGCGAAAGCCTGCCGCGCTGGACCTTCTCGCTCTATTGGCGCAAGGACGGCATGCCGATCTGGCAGGACCCGAACCTGATTGCCGCCGAAGGCAAGGATACCGGCGTGACACCAGCTGATGCCGAACGGCTGATGACCGGCATCGCCCGCGAACTGGCAATCTCGCCGGACATGGTGCTGCCCGCCTATGAGGATCCCGCCGAGTGGATCGTCAAGGAAGGCAATCTGCCGGAGAATGTGGATCCCTCGAATTCGAAGCTCAAGGATCCCGAAGAGCGCAACCGCATCGCCCGCGTCTTCGAACGCGGCCTGACGGTTCCGACCGGCTACATCCTCCCCGTCCAGGCCTGGAACGCCCAGGCCTCCGGCCGCCGCTGGATGAGCGAGAAGTGGCAGACGCGCCGCGGCAAGATCTTCCTCGTGCCCGGCGACAGCCCCGTCGGCTACCGCCTGCCGCTCGGCACCCTGCCCTATATCTCGCCCGCGCAATTTCCCTATATCCACACCGCCGACCCTTCGATCCCGCGTGAAGCGCTGCCGAAGGTGATGACGCCGCCCGGCCGCGCCATGCTGGAAGCTTCGCGCCATGCAGAGGAAGGCGGCCAGACCCGTGTCGAGCAGACGATCGGCGAGATCGGCGGCTCGGTGCGCACGGCGATGTCCGTCGAGCCGCGCGACGGAAGGCTTTGCATCTTCATGCCGCCGGTCGAGCGCATCGAGGACTATCTCGAACTGATCGCCGCTGCAGAGCATGCCGCCCGCGATCTCGGTCTTCCCGTCCATATCGAAGGCTACTCGCCGCCGCAGGACGAGCGCATCAACGTGATCCGGGTCGCGCCCGATCCGGGGGTCATCGAGGTCAACATCCACCCTGCCTCGAACTGGCAGGACTGCATCGACATCACCACCACCATCTACGAGGAAGCCCGCGAGACACGCCTTGGCGCCGACAAGTTCATGATCGACGGCCGCCACACCGGCACCGGCGGCGGCAACCATGTCGTCGTCGGCGGCGCCAATCCGGGCGACAGCCCGTTCCTGCGCCGCCCGGATCTTTTGAAGAGCCTGGTGCTGCAATGGCAGCGGCATCCCTCGCTCTCCTACATGTTCTCCGGCATGTTCATCGGCCCGACCAGCCAGGCGCCGCGCATCGACGAAGCCCGCCACGACAGCCTCTACGAACTCGAAATCGCCATGGCGCAGGTGCCGATGCCCGGCCGCGGCGTTGCACCGCTTCCCTGGCTCGTCGATCGGCTCTTCCGCAACCTCCTGACCGACGTCACCGGCAACACCCACCGCGCCGAAATCTGCATCGACAAGCTGTTCTCTCCGGATGGCCCCACCGGCCGCCTCGGCCTCGTCGAGTTCCGCGGTTTCGAAATGCCGCCGAATGCCCGCATGTCGCTCGCCCAGCAGCTCCTGGTGCGCGCGCTGATCGCCCGCTTCTGGATCAATCCTGCCGATGGCAAGTTCGTGCGCTGGGGCACCTCGCTGCATGACCGGTTCATGCTGCCGCATTTCGTCTGGGCCGATTTCCTCGATGTCCTCAACGATCTCCGCGAAAACGGCTTCGACCTCAGCCCCGAATGGTTCAAGGCGCAGCTGGAGTTCCGCTTCCCCTTCTGCGGTGAAGTCGAATACGAGGGCTCGAAGCTCGAACTGCGGCAGGCGCTGGAGCCTTGGCATGTGATGGGCGAGGAAGGCGCGATCGGCGGCACGGTTCGCTATGTAGACAGCTCCGTCGAGCGCCTGCAGGTGCGGCTGGAGACCAACAATGCCTCGCGCTACACCGTCACCTGCAATGGCCGGACGGTGCCGCTGACGCCGACCGGCACATCAGGCGTCTCCGTCGCCGGCGTGCGCTACAAGGCTTGGCAGCCTTCGTCGGGCCTGCACCCCGTCCTGCCGGTCAACACGCCGCTCACCTTTGACATTTATGATACATGGTCGAAGCGTTCGATCGGCGGCTGCATCTATCATGTTGCCCATCCGGGCGGCCGCAACTATGACACCTTCCCGGTCAACGGAAACGAAGCGGAAGCCCGGCGGCTGGCGCGATTCGAACCGTGGGGACATACGGCAGGCGGCTTCATTCCGCGCGCCGAAACAGGTTCGCAGGAATTCCCGCTGACGCTCGATCTCAGGCGCCCGGCAGGACTTTAGGCTAGGTTTTAATGGGCAAGAAACCGGCAACAGAGCGCAAGGCAATCGAGAACCGCAGCGGCAACGATGCGATCCTCGATTATTCGCCATTGCCCGGCGTTGCCGACGAGATGGTCGACAATAACGGCGCCATCCGCCCGGTCTGGCAGCGCTTCCTCTCCGCCTTCGGCCGCGTACCGAAGCCCGAGCTTGCCGAACGCTTCGCCCGCGCCGACCGCTATCTGCGCGACGCCGGCGTCTTCTACCGCGCCTATGGCAACAAAGGCACCGGCGAGCGCTCCTGGCCGCTGTCGCACATCCCGGTCCTGATCGACGAGCGCGAATGGCAGCAGCTGTCGGCCGGTCTCGTGCAGCGCGCCGATCTCCTGGAAGCGATCGTCGCCGATATCTACGGCAACAATTCCCTCGTCCAGGAAGGCTTCGTGCCGCCCGGCCTGATCGCTTCCAACCCGGAATTCCAGCGCCCGCTCGTCGGCGTCAAACCGGCGAACGGCCACTACCTGCATTTCTGCGCCTTCGAAATCGGCCGCGGCCCCGACGGAAACTGGTGGGTGCTCGCCGACAGGACGCAGGCTCCTTCAGGCGCCGGCTTCGCACTGGAAAACCGCGTCGCCACCACCCGCGCCTTCTCGGATGTCTATGCCGAAACGCCGGTGCACCGCCTCGCCTCCTTCTTCGGCGCCTTCCGCGATACGCTGCAGACGATGAAGCATTCGGGCGACGACCGCATCGCGGTTCTGACCCCGGGCCCAGCCAACGAGACCTATTACGAGCACGCCTATATCGCCCGATATCTCGGCTTCATGCTGCTAGAGGGCGAGGACCTGACCGTCGTCAACGGCCGCATCATGGTGCGCACCGTTGCCGGCCTGAAGCCGATCGGCGTGCTCTGGCGCCGCCTCGATTCCGCCTATGCCGACCCGCTGGAGCTGAACCAGAATTCGCATATCGGCACGCCCGGCCTGCTTGACGCGCTCCGAGCCGAAACGGTGACCATCGTCAACGGCCTCGGCACCGGCATTCTCGAAACCCGCGCCCTGCTCGCCTTCATGCCGACCATCTGTCGCCGCCTGCTCGGTGAAGACCTGCGCCTGCCCTCGATCGCCACCTGGTGGTGCGGCCAGAAGGGCGAACAGGAACATGTCGCCGGCAATATCGAGAAGATGGTGATCGGCCCCGCCTTCTCCCGCGCCCCGTTCTTCGACGACAATGGCGAATCCGTGCTCGGCTCCTCGCTGCGCGCGACCGCGAAGGATTCGATTTCCGACTGGTTGGGCAGCGATGGCCCGAAGCTCGTCGGCCAGGAAGTCGTGACGCTCTCGACCACGCCCGCCTGGGTCGACGGCAAGCTCACGCCGCGGCCGATGTCGCTGCGCGTCTTCGCAGCCCGTACCGCGAACGGCTGGCAGATCATGCCCGGTGGTTTCGCCCGTATCGGCGCCAGCGACGATGTCGAGGCGATCGCCATGCAATCCGGCGGTGCCGCCGCCGACGTCTGGATCGTCAGCGACAAGCCAGTCGAACGCCATACGCTTCTACCGGCCGAAGGCAGCTTCACCCGCAACATGCCGGGCAGCCTGCCGAGCCGCGCCGCCGACAATCTCTTCTGGCTCGGCCGTTACATCGAGCGGGCTGAAGGCGCGCTGCGCATCCTGCGCGCCTGGCACGCCCGCTATGCCGAGGCCGCCGACCCGAACCAGCCGCTGCTTGCCGACGTCTCGGAATATCTGGCAGCGCTTGATATCGACACCGAGGAACCGGTGCCGGAAACGCTGCTGCGCAATATCGACAGCGCCGTCTATTCCGCCAGCAATATCCGCGACCGCTTCTCGCCCGATGGCTGGCTGGCGCTGAACGATCTCGCCAAGACCGCCCGCCGCTTCCGCATGACAGTGGCCGCCGGCGACGACGCCAGCCATGCGATGACCATCCTGCTCCGCAAGCTCGCGGGCTTTGCCGGTCTCGTCCACGAAAACATGTACCGCTTCACCGGCTGGCGCTTCCTGTCGCTCGGCCGCTATATCGAGCGCGGCCTGCACCTGACCCGGCTGCTCAGCCACATGTCCGGCCCCGATGCACCCGATGGCGCGCTCGACATGCTGCTCGAGATCGGCGACAGCGTCATGACCCATCGTCGCCGCTACAACGTCAACACCGCCCGGCTGACGGTGACCGACCTGCTGGCGCTCGATCCGCTCAACCCGCGCTCGATCCTGTTCCAGATGAACGAGATCCATCGCGAGGTGGAGCAGCTGCCGAACGCCTTCATCAACGGCCAGATGTCGCCCTTCTACCGCGAGGCGATGCGCCTTCATTCCGGCCTCGCCGTGATGACGCCGGAGACGATGAGCGTCGAGGTCTACAAGAAGCTGGAGCGCGAACTCGAAGCGCTCTCCGATCTGCTCGCACAGACCTATCTGGGGTGACGCCGTGCTCTACGACCTCTCGCTCCATATGGGTTACATCTACGACAGCCCGGCCTCCGGCGCCCGCCATATCATGCGGCTGATGCCGCTGTCGCTGCCCGACCGCCAGCGGCTGATCGCCGGCTCGATCACCATCTCGCCGTCACCCGACGAGCAGTCGCATTTCACCGATTTCTTCCGCCATCCCTCCACATCCTTCCTGCTGCGCTCGCCACACGAAACGCTGGATATCCGCATGCAGGCGCGCGTCCAGGTGGAGAGCCATTCGATCGCCGCCGACTTCTCGCCGATGCTGGCGGGCTTACCCGGAGAAGTCGCAGCCATCTGGTCGCTCGACCCGGAATCGCCGCACCATTTTCTGGGCGACAGCCCGCGCCTCAGCGAGACCAAGGCGATTTCGGATTACGCCCGCGAAAGCGCCGATGCCTCACGCACCGTGCTGCAGATCGCCACGGCCGTCTGCGCCCGTATCAACAAGGATTTCACCTATGACACCGAGGCGACCTCGGTGGACTCGACGCCGCTCGACGCCTTTGAGCTCAAACGTGGCGTCTGCCAGGATTTTTCTCACGTGATGATCCTGGCGCTGCGCAGCCTCGGCATCCCCGCCGGTTATGTCTCGGGCTTCCTGCGCACCATCCCGCCACCCGGCAAGGAACGCCTCGAAGGCGCCGATGCCATGCATGCCTGGGTCCGCGTCTGGTGCGGCAAGACGCTGGGCTGGGTAGAACTCGACCCGACCAACAACATCCCCGCCAGCACCGACCATATCGTCGTCGCCTACGGCCGCGACTACAGCGATGTGGCGCCGGTGATCGGCGTACTCAAGAGCTACGGCGGCCAGCGGGCGGTGCAGGCCGTGGATGTGGTGCCGCTGAAGCAGTGAAGCGCACAGGCCTGTGCCATAGATATTAATGGGCCGATGTCACAAATATTCCGGCTTCAATATCAACGATGCATTGATACGCATAAATTCTGTGCCGAAATCGTGAGTTGCATTCAATTTTAGGTTTTACCTTAAGGAGTACGGTAACAATCGGGCTGTAAACCGTCATGTTAACCCAACCCCATTGCAGGTGACATGATGTCTCCCATTTCGACTTTGCTCTCCGAGGCATCCGCCCTGCTTCGCGATCGCTCCGGTAATTTTGGCATGGTGACCGCGATCCTCGTTCCGGTTCTCGTTGGAGCCGCTAGTCTCGCCATCGATGTCTCGAATATCGTCGTTTCGCAAAGGCAACTGCAAGAAGCCTCCGATTCTGCGGCGCTCGCGGCAGCGACAGCACTCAAAAATGGCAAAGTGGCCAATGCCGACGAGGCGAAGGCCCTGGCGAAGGATTTTGTCGCCGGACAAATGTCTAACTTTGTCGATCAGGCAACCGTCGCAGCGATCAAACAATCACTCGTTGTGGATGTTCAGACAACGGTGACATCAAATGGCACGAGTTACAAAATCAATGTCACCAGCAACTACGCGCTGACGACGACGCCGCTGTCGAAGGTCTTCGGCTACAGTACTTTCAACGTTGCGGCAGGAAGCACGACGACGAGCGGTGTCAATCAATTTCGCAGCGCAGTCTCCATGACGCTGGTACTGGATGAATCGGGCTCGATGCTCGCGAATACCGGAACAAAAATCGTCCCGACCACATCTTGCCAACAGTACAACACCAGCGGCAGGTCGATCGGTAATATCAGCCCTTGCTATGTGAAGAAAATTGACGCCTTGAAGAGCGCGTCCAACTTGCTGCTTGACGAACTGGACGAAGCAGATCCCAAGGCCAAGTTTGTTAGAACAAATGCGATAGCCTGGAGCGGCACTATCCAGGACTCCAACGCCTTTTCTTGGGGGACGGCCAAAACCCGAACACAGGTGATCAACACGATGTCGGCAGGTGGCAACACAGAGTCCGCCGCGCCAATGAAAAAGGCCTATGAGGATCTGATAACCACGAATTCGCAGTCGGAAACCGAAATTCAGAAGGCTGCAGGAAATACCAGCCTGACGAAGTACATCGTTTTCATGACAGACGGCGAGAACAACGCCTCCTCATCGGATACCTCGACCTTGAAGACATGCACCAGTGCAAAGACCGACGGCATCAAGATTTACTCGATCGCATTCATGGCGCCTGACGCAGGTCAAAAACTCTTGGAAGCATGCTCAAGCGGAACAGGGTTTTACTTCAAGGCGGAGAGCATGAAGGATCTTCTCGATGCCTTCCAGAAAATCGGCGAAGACACTGGCAAAGACAAAACTCTTCTCACCAACTAACCCGCCCAAATCCTCCCAAAACAAAAGCCGCTCCGGAACAAACCGGGGCGGCTTTTCGTTGTCTGCTAATCCTCTGTATCAAATCGGGAAAATCGATTGAAATCAAGTCCCGGGGCAGAGGGGAATGTGAAGGTTTCGCAAATTTTTGCTTTGGTTAAATCGGCTGTTGCAAGTGCTTGGTAACGGTGCATAAACTGACAGTATTCGTGTGTGTGACAAAGCGATTACCTCAGGCATAACATACTGAAATCCAATCAAAATTGGCGAGACCTGACGATGAACACAGCTTCCAAGCCGACCATCCCCTCCCCCGCTCCTCGCAGCTCCCGGCCTGAAATTCTTGCAGAAGAAATCATTGAGCGCCTCACATACCGCATCGGCAAGGATGCCAAAGTCGCCAAGCCGCATGACTGGCTGACCGCCACGATCCTCGTGGTCCGCGACCGCATCATCGACAAATGGATGGACTCCACGCGCAAGGTTTACGCCACGGGCGACAAGCGCGTTTACTATCTATCCCTCGAGTTCCTCATCGGCCGCCTGATGCGCGATGCCGTCTCCAATCTCGGCCTGATGGAAGAGGTGCGCGATGCGCTGACCTCTCTCGGCGTCGATATCAACGTCATTGCCGGCCTTGAGCCGGATGCCGCGCTCGGCAACGGCGGCCTCGGCCGTCTCGCCGCCTGTTTCATGGAATCGATGGCGACCGTCGATGTCCCCGCTTATGGCTACGGCATCCGCTATGTCCACGGCCTGTTCCGCCAGCAGCTGGCCGACGGCTGGCAGGTCGAGCTGCCGGAAAGCTGGCTCGCCCACGGCAATCCCTGGGAATTCGAGCGCCGTGAAAGCGCCTATGAAATCGGCTTCGGTGGCGCCGTCGAAGTGGTCGGCGATCACGATGGCGAACCGCGTTATGTCTGGAAGCCCGCCGAGCGCGTCATCGCCGCCGCCTTCGACACGCCGGTGGTCGGCTGGCGCGGCAAGCGCGTCAATACGCTCCGTCTCTGGTCGGCCCAGCCGATCGACCCGATCCTGCTCGACGCCTTCAATGCCGGCGACCACATCGGCGCGCTGCGTGAGAGCAACAAGGCAGAAAGCCTGACCCGCGTTCTCTACCCGGCAGACGCAACGCCCGCCGGCCAGGAACTGCGCCTGCGCCAGGAGTTCTTCTTCTCATCGGCTTCGCTGCAGGACATCCTGCGCCGCCACCTGCAGCAATATGAGGATTTCACCTCGCTGCCCGACAAGGTGGCGATCCAGCTGAACGACACGCACCCGGCGGTCTCGGTCGCCGAGCTCACTCGCCTGCTCTGCGACGTGCACGGCCTCGATTTCGAAACCGCCTTCGATATCGTCCGCCGCACGATCTCCTACACCAACCACACGCTGCTGCCGGAAGCGCTGGAAACCTGGCCGATCCCGCTGTTCGAGCGCCTGCTGCCGCGCCACATGCAGCTGATCTATGCGATCAATGCCAAGGTTCTGGTCGAGGCGCGCCGCGAGAAAAACTTCTCCGACACCGAAATCCGCTCGATCTCGCTGATCGACGAAAGCGGCGATCGCCGCGTGCGCATGGGCAACCTCGCCTTCGTCGGCTCGCATTCGATCAACGGCGTCTCGGCGCTGCATACCGACCTGATGAAGGTCACGGTCTTTGCCGACCTGC
Source organism: Rhizobium sp. BG4 (assembly GCF_016864575.1). Taxonomy (NCBI): domain Bacteria; kingdom Pseudomonadati; phylum Pseudomonadota; class Alphaproteobacteria; order Hyphomicrobiales; family Rhizobiaceae; genus Rhizobium; species Rhizobium sp. BG4. The sequence goes on along the minus strand of NZ_CP044125.1, from coordinate 2,451,090 downwards.
ACAAGCTCTATCCTGACCGCATCAACAACAAGACCAACGGCATCACGCCGCGCCGCTGGCTGCAGCAGTGCAATCCGGGGCTGACAGGTCTGATCCGCGAAGCGATCGGCGACGAGTTCATGGACGATGCCGAGAAGCTGAAGCCGCTCGAGAGATTCGCGAGTGATCCGGCTTTCCAGCAGAAGTTCGCCGCCGTGAAGCGCGCCAACAAGGTGGCGCTCTCCAATCTCGTTGCCAGCCGTATGGGCGTGAAGCTCGATCCGTCGGCGATGTTCGACATCCAGATCAAGCGCATCCACGAATACAAGCGCCAGCTGCTCAACGTCATCGAAGCCGTGGCGCTCTACGACCAGATCCGCTCGCATCCGGAAATGGACTGGACGCCGCGCGTAAAACTCTTCGCCGGCAAGGCGGCGCCGAGCTATCACAATGCCAAGCTGATCATCAAACTGATCAACGATGTGGCCCGCACGGTCAACAACGACCCGGCCGTCCGTGGCCTCCTGAAGGTCGTCTTCGTGCCGAACTACAACGTCTCGCTGGCCGAAGTCATGGTTCCCGCCGCCGACCTTTCCGAGCAGATCTCGACGGCCGGCATGGAAGCCTCCGGCACCGGCAACATGAAGTTCGCGCTGAACGGCGCGCTGACGATCGGAACGCTCGATGGCGCCAATGTCGAAATGCGCGACAATGTCGGCGACGACAACATCGTCATCTTCGGCCTGCAGGCCGATGAAGTGGCGAAGGTGCGCAGCGACGGTCACAATCCGCGCGAAATCATCGAGAGATCGCGCGAGCTGTCTCAGGCGCTCGCCTCGATCGCCGGCGGCGTCTTCTCGCCGGATGATCGCAACCGCTACACCCAGCTGATCGACGGCATCTATTCGCACGACTGGTTCATGGTCGCCGCCGATTTCGACGCCTACGCCGCGGCCCAGCGCGAGGTCGACCAGATCTGGAACAACCAGTCGTCCTGGTACACCAAGACGATCAACAACACGGCACGGATGGGCTGGTTCTCCTCCGACCGCACGATCCGGCAATATGCCGACGAGATCTGGAGAGCCGGATGAAAACGCCGAAAGCCACCCCTGAGGTAAAGCGTCCCTGGGAAATTTCGGCAGACGAAATCGCGGCGATTCTCGCTGGCTCGCATGCAAATCCTTTTGCCGCGCTCGGCGTGCATCAGGCGGGTGACAGCTATGCCGCCCGCTGCTTCATTCCGGGTGCGGAAGAAGTCACCGCCATGTCGCTCGATGGCACTGTCATCGGCGAACTGACACAGCTTCACCCGGATGGCTTCTTTGCCGGACCGGTGAAACTCACCAAGCAGCAGCCGGTGCGCTATCGCGCCCGCAAAGGCGATGCGGAATGGGCCGTCACCGACCCTTACAGCTTCGGCCCGGTTCTCGGCCCGATGGACGACTATTACGTTCGTGAAGGCTCGCATCTGCGCCTTTTCGACAAGATGGGCGCCCACTGGATCAAGCATGAAGGCGCGCAGGGTATCCACTTCGCCGTCTGGGCGCCGAATGCCCAGCGCGTCTCCGTCGTCGGCGATTTCAACAATTGGGATGGCCGCCGCCACGTCATGCGCTTCCGCTCCGGCGCCGGCATCTGGGAGATCTTCGCCCCTGATGTGCCGACCGGCGTGCCCTACAAGTTCGAGATCCGCGGCAACGACGGCGTGCTCTTGCCGCTGAAGGCCGACCCCTTCGCCCGCCGCAGCGAGCTGCGCCCGAAGACCGCCTCGGTCACCGCGCCGGAACTTCTGCAGGAATGGGAGGATGCCGCCCATCTCAAGCATTGGCGCGAGGCCGACCAGCGCCGCCAGCCGATCTCGATCTACGAGGTTCATGCCGGTTCATGGCAGCGCCGCCAGGACGGAACGTTCCTGTCCTGGGACGAGCTTGCCAATACGCTGATCCCCTATGTGACGGACATGGGTTTCACCCATATCGAATTCCTGCCGATCACCGAGCATCCCTACGATCCCTCCTGGGGCTACCAGACGACCGGCCTCTATTCGCCGAGCGCCCGCTTCGGCGAGCCGGAGGGGTTTGCGCGCTTCGTCAATGGCTGCCACAAGGTCGGCATCGGCGTCATCCTCGACTGGGTGCCGGCGCATTTCCCGACCGACGAGCACGGCCTCGGCTGGTTCGACGGCACGGCGCTCTACGAGCATGAGGATCCCCGCAAGGGCTTCCATCCGGACTGGAACACGGCGATCTACAATTTCGGCCGCACCGAAGTCCTCTCCTATCTCGTCAACAACGCGCTCTACTGGGCCGAGAAATTCCATCTCGACGGCCTGCGCGTCGATGCCGTCGCCTCGATGCTCTATCTCGACTATTCGCGCAAACACGGCGAATGGATCCCGAACGAATACGGCGGCAACGAAAACCTTGAGGCCGTGCGCTTCCTGCAGGACATGAACATGCGCATCTACGGGGAACACCCCGGCGTCATGACCATTGCCGAGGAATCGACGTCATGGCCGAAGGTCTCGCAACCCGTGCATGAAGGCGGCCTCGGCTTCGGCTTCAAGTGGAACATGGGCTTCATGCACGACACGCTGAGCTACATGAAGCGCGATCCCATTCATCGCCGCCACCATCACAACGAGCTCACCTTCGGCCTGCTCTATGCCTATTCGGAAAACTTCGTCCTGCCGCTGTCGCATGACGAAGTTGTCCACGGCAAGGGCTCGCTGATCGCCAAGATGCCGGGCGACGACTGGCAGAAATTCGCAAACCTGCGCGCCTACTACGCATACATGTGGGGCTATCCCGGCAAGAAGCTGCTGTTCATGGGCCAGGAATTCGCCCAGTGGAGCGAATGGAGCGAGGCCACCTCACTCGACTGGAACCTGCTGCAATACCGCATGCATGAAGGCATGCGCCGCTTGGTGCGCGATCTCAACCTCACCTACCGCTCCAAGCCTGCACTGCACGCCCGCGACTGCGAGGGCGAAGGCTTCGAATGGCTGATCGCCGACGATCACGAGAACTCGGTCTTCGCTTGGCTGCGCAAGGCGCCGGATCAGAAGCCGGTAGCCGTCATCACCAATTTCACCCCTGTTTACCGCGAGAACTACTCAATCCGCCTGCCTTTCGAGGGGCGCTGGCGCGAAATCCTCAATACCGATGCCGATATCTATGGCGGCAGCGGCAAGGGCAATGGCGGGCGCGTGCAAGCCGTCAATGCCGGTGGGACCATCGCCGCCACGATCACCTTGCCGCCGCTGGCGACGATCATGCTTGAACCTGAGACTTGAAGACTGGTGGGAGGAGTAGACTATGGTAGAGAAGCGCATTCAGCCACTTGCCCGCGATGCAATGGCTTACGTTCTGGCCGGCGGTAGAGGAAGCCGCCTGAAAGAACTCACCGACCGTCGAGCCAAGCCCGCGGTCTATTTCGGCGGCAAGGCGCGCATCATCGACTTCGCGCTGTCCAATGCGCTGAATTCCGGTATCCGCCGCATCGGCGTTGCCACCCAGTACAAGGCACACTCGCTGATCCGCCACATGCAGCGCGGCTGGAACTTCTTCCGCCCGGAACGTAACGAAAGCTTCGACATCCTGCCGGCCTCCCAGCGCGTTTCCGAAACGCAGTGGTATGAAGGCACCGCCGACGCGGTCTATCAGAACATCGACATCATCCAGGACTATGGCGTCGAATACATGGTCATCCTGGCCGGCGACCACGTCTACAAGATGGACTACGAATACATGCTGCAGCAGCATGTCGATTCCGGCGCCGACGTCACTATCGGCTGCCTGGAAGTGCCGCGCATGGAAGCAACCGGCTTCGGCGTCGTCCATGTCGACGAGACCGACCGGATCATCGACTTCGTCGAGAAGCCCGCCGATCCGCCATCGATCCCCGGCAAGCCGGAAAGCTCCTTCGCTTCGATGGGCATCTATGTCTTCCACACGAAGTTCCTGATCGATGCCTTGCGGCGTGATGCCGCCGATCCGAATTCCAGCAAGGACTTCGGCAAGGACATCATCCCCTATATCGTCAAGAACGGTAAGGCCGTCGCCCACCGCTTCGCCCAGTCCTGCGTCCGTTCCGATTTCGAGAACGAGCCCTACTGGCGTGACGTCGGCACGATCGAAGCCTACTGGCAGGCCAATATCGACCTGACGGCTATCGTTCCCGATCTCGATATCTACGACAAGTCCTGGCCGATCTGGACCTATGCCGAGATCACCCCTCCGGCGAAATTCGTCCACGACGACGAGAACCGCCGCGGCTCGGCAACGTCCTCGGTCGTCGCCGGCGATTGCATCATTTCCGGCGCCAGCCTCAACAAGAGCCTTCTCTTCACCGGCGTTCGCGCTAATTCATATTCGAAACTCGAAGGCGCGGTCGTTCTGCCGAGTGTCAAGATCGGCCGCCGCGCCCAGCTGAAGAACGTCGTGATCGATCATGGTGTCGTCATTCCGGAAGGCCTCATCGTCGGTGAGGATCCCATATTGGATGCCAAGCGCTTCCGGCGCACGGAGAGCGGCATTTGCCTGATCACGCAGCCCATGATCGATAAGCTGGATCTTTAACATATGAAAGTTCTTTCGGTTTCGTCCGAAGTCTTCCCTTTGATCAAAACAGGGGGGCTCGCCGATGTGGCGGGCGCCCTGCCCATCGCTCTCAAGCGGTTCGGTATCGAGACGAAGACCCTCATGCCCGGCTATCCGGCCGTCATGCGGGCCATTCGCAATCCGGTCGTCCGCCTTCAGTTCGATGATCTCCTGGGAGAGCCTGCGACGGTTCTGGAAGTGCAGCACGAGGGTCTCGATATCCTCGTGCTCGATGCCCCCGCCTATTACGATCGCCCGGGCGGTCCCTATCTGGACCAGACCGGCAAGGACTATCCCGACAACTGGCGGCGCTTTGCCGCCCTGTCTCTGGCAGGCGCCGAGATCGCTGCCGGCCTGATGCCCGACTGGCGCCCGGATCTCGTCCATGCCCATGACTGGCAGGCAGCACTCACGCCCGTCTACATGCGCTACTACCCGACGCCGGAACTGCCGAGCGTTCTCACCGTCCACAACATCGCCTTCCAGGGCCAGTTCGGCGCCGAGATCTTCCCCGGTCTTCGCCTGCCGCCGCATGCCTTCTCCACCGAGAGCATCGAATATTACGGCCATATCGGCTATCTCAAGGGCGGCCTGCAGACTTCCTGGGCGATCACCACGGTCAGTCCGTCCTATGCGGACGAAATCCTGACGCCGGAATTCGGCATGGGTCTCGAGGGCGTCATTGCCAGCCGCCGCGACGCGCTGCACGGCATCGTCAACGGTATCGACGCCGATATCTGGAACCCGGCGACCGACCCAGTCGTCCACACCCATTACGGCCCGGCGACGCTGAAGAACCGCGCCGAGAATCGCAAGTCGATCTCCGAATTCTTCCGCCTGCACGACGACGACGCACCGATCTTCTGCATCATCAGCCGCCTGACCTGGCAGAAGGGTATGGACCTGATCGCCGCGACGGCCGACCAGATCGTCGCGCTCGGCGGCAAGCTCGCCATTCTCGGCTCCGGCGATCCGGCGCTCGAAGGCTCGCTGCTCGCCGCTGCCGCGCGTCACCCCGGCCGCATCGGCATCTCGATCGGCTATAACGAGCCGATGTCCCACCTGATGCAGGCCGGCTGCGACGCGATCATCATCCCCTCGCGATTCGAGCCTTGCGGCCTGACGCAGCTCTATGGCCTGCGCTACGGCTGCGTGCCGATCGTCGCCCGCACCGGTGGCCTCAACGACACGGTAATCGATGCTAACCATGCCGCGCTTGCGGCTAAAGTTGCGACAGGAATACAGTTTTCTCCCGTCACGGCTGAGGGTATGCTACAGGCCATCCGCCGCGCGATGACACTCTATGCGGATCAAAAAGTCTGGACCCAACTGCAAAAGCAGGGCATGAAATCGGATGTCTCGTGGGAGAAGAGCGCCGAACGCTACGCTGCCCTGTATTCAAGCCTCGCCCCGAAAGGCAAGTGACAGAAAATGAACAAGTCCGTATCCACCACGCCCTACCAGGATCAGAAACCCGGCACCTCGGGTCTCCGCAAGAAGGTCCCGGTCTTCCAGCAGCCGAACTATGCTGAGAACTTCATCCAGTCGATCTTTGATTCGCTGGAAGGCTACCAGGGCAAGAGCCTCGTCATCGGTGGTGACGGACGCTACTACAACCGCGAAGTCATCCAGAAGGCGATCAAGCTCGCCGCCGCAAACGGCTTCGGCAAGGTCATCGTCGGCAAGGGCGGCATTCTCTCGACGCCTGCCGCATCGCATATCATCCGCAAGTACAAGGCCTTCGGCGGCATCATCCTGTCTGCCAGCCACAATCCCGGCGGCCCGACCGAAGATTTCGGCATCAAGTACAATGTCAGCAATGGCGGCCCGGCCCCTGAAAAGATCACCGACGCGATCTATGCGCGCACCAAGGTAATCGACAGCTACAAGATCGCCGACTTCTCCGACGTCAATATCGACCGCATCGGCAAGGAAGAGCTTCCGGGCGGCATGATCCTCTCGGTCATCGACTCGGTCGAAGACTACGCCGCGATGATGGAAGAGCTGTTCGATTTCGGCGCCATCCGCAACCTGATCAGCCTCGGCTTCCGCATCGCCTTCGATGCGATGAGCGCCGTCACCGGCCCCTATGCCAAGGAAATCTTCGAAAACCGCCTCGGCGCGCCGCTCGGTTCCGTGCGCAATTTCATGCCGCTGCCCGATTTCGGCGGCCACCATCCGGACCCGAACCCGGTTCACTGCAAGGAACTCTACGACGAGATGATGGGCGACGACGCCCCTGATTTCGGCGCAGCCTCCGACGGCGACGGCGACCGCAACCTGATCGTCGGCCGCGGCATCTTCGTCACCCCGTCCGACAGCCTCGCGATCCTTGCCGCCAACGCCAACCTGGCGCCCGGCTATTCCGGCGGCCTCGCCGGTATCGCCCGCTCCATGCCGACCTCGGGCGCCGCCGACCGCGTCGCCGAAAAGCGCGGCATCGGCATCTACGAGACCCCGACCGGCTGGAAGTTCTTCGGCAACCTGCTCGACGCCGGCATGGCGACGATCTGCGGTGAGGAAAGTGCGGGCACCGGTTCGAACCACGTCCGCGAGAAGGACGGCCTCTGGGCCGTGCTGCTGTGGCTGAACATCCTCGCCGTCCGTGGCGAAAGCGTCCAGGACGTCGTCACCCAGCATTGGCAGACCTACGGCCGCAACTACTATTCGCGCCACGACTACGAAGGCGTGGATACCGATGCCGCAAACGGCCTGATCGACAATCTGCGCACCCAGCTTCCGACCCTGCCGGGCAAGAGCTTCGGCAGCCTGACAGTCGAGAAGGCAGACGATTTTGCCTATCACGATCCGGTCGACAAGTCGGTCAGCGAGCATCAGGGCATCCGCATCCTCTTCAAGGGCGGCTCCCGCGTCGTCTTCCGTCTCTCCGGCACTGGCACGTCTGGCGCAACCCTGCGCGTCTATATCGAGCGTTACGAGCCGGATTCGAGCCGGCACAATATCGAAACGCAGGAGGCGCTGGCCGACCTGATCGCCGCCGCGGAGGCCATCGCCGACATCCGCAAGCGCACGGGCCGGGACGCACCTTCCGTCATCACCTGACCGGGGGCACATGCGGGCAGACAACAGGGCACAAGGCGGCGCCGTTCTTTTCGAAACCGGCGTCGAGTTCACAGTCTGGTCGCACCACGCCGCAGAGATCCAGCTCTGCCTTTTCGACAAGAGCGGCAACAAGGAAGTCGCGCGCCTGCCTATGGCGCGCGAGGACGGCCACTTCCATCGCCTCTTCGTCGACAATCTGAAGGAAGGCGCCCGCTACGGCCTACGAGCCGATGGCATCTATTCGCCTGACAACGGCCTCTGGTTCGACCCCTCGAAACTCCTCGTCGACCCCTATGCCAAAGAGATCGACAGGCCTTTCAAGCACGATCCGCGCCTGGGCATCTTGGGCGAAGACACCCAGGATCTGATGCCGAAAGCGATCGTCACCCGCGACCAGAAGGCCAAACCCGGCAAGCCGCTCTTCCACCCCGGCGGCTTCATCTACGAAGTGGCCGTCAAACCCTTCACGATCCTGCATCCTGATGTGCCCGAAAAGCAGCGCGGCACGGTGGCGGCGCTGGCCCATCCCTCGATCATCACCCACCTGAAGCGGATCGGCGTCGATGCGATCGAGCTGATGCCGATCACCGCCTGGATCGACGAGCGCCATCTGCCGCCGCTCAATCTCACCAATGGCTGGGGCTATAACCCTGTCGCCTTCATGGCGCTCGATCCGCGCCTCTGCCCTGGCGGCATGGCCGAACTCAGGGATACGGTCGCCAAGCTGCATGCCGAAGGCATCGCCGTCATCCTCGACCTCGTCTTCAACCATACCGGCGAGAGCGACCGCTATGGCACGACGCTGTCGCTGCGCGGTCTGGACAATCTCTCCTTCTACCACCACCTGCCCGGCCGCAACGGCGAACTCGTCAACGACACCGGAACCGGCAACACCGTTGCCTGCGACCATCCCTATGTCCGCCAGCTGATCGTCGACAGCCTCAGGCATTTCGTCCTCGGCGCCGGCATCGATGGCTTCCGCTTCGATCTGGCGCCGGTCCTCGGCCGGACCGCCAGCGGCTTCGAGGGCCGCGGCCAGACGCTGACCGCGCTCCTCGCCGACGAGGTCCTTGCCGACCGGGTCATGATCGCCGAGCCCTGGGATATCGGCCCCGGCGGCTACCAGCTCGGCAATTTCCCCGCCCCCTTCCTGGAATGGAACGATCGCGTCCGCGACGACATCCGCTGCTACTGGCGCGGCGACGACTGGAAGACCGGGCCGCTCGCAACGGCACTCGCCGGCTCCTCCGACATTTTCGGCCGTGATGGCCGCCAGGCCACCCGCAGCGTCAACTTCCTCGCCGCCCATGACGGCTTCACGCTGAAAGACCTCGTCTCCTATAACGGCAAGCACAACGAGGCGAATGGCGAAGCCAACCGCGACGGCCACAACGAGAACCACTCGTGGAACAACGGCGTCGAAGGCGAGACCAAATATCCCGATATCAACGCCAGGCGCCGCGCCGACCTGATGGCGCTGATTGCCACGCTCTTCGCCAGCCGCGGCAGCATCATGCTGACGGCAGGCGACGAAGGCGGCCGCACCCAGCGCGGCAACAACAACGCCTATTGTCAGGATAACGAGATCACCTGGGTCGACTGGAAGGCGCTGGACGACGAGCTGATCGCCCACACGGCCTTCGTCTCCGGCCTCAGGAAGCGCTTCTCCGTCTTCTCCGAAAGCAACTTCTTCACCGGCAACGGCGATGTCGCCTGGCTCTCTCCGTCCGGACAACCGATGACGACGGGCGAATGGGAAACACCGAACCTTGCCTCCTTCGGCATGATGCTCGCGACCCGGGACGGAACCGCGCGCAAAATCGTCCGGCTCGCCATCGTCTTCAACCGGTCGAACGATCCGCTTCCCTTCACGCTGCCGGCCGGATCCGGATGGCGCGAGCTCAGCCGCTCGGGCGGTAAAAAAGTCGCCCCGGCGGTAACCCTTCCCGCCCGCAGCGCTATGTTCTATCTGGAAAATTAGGCTTCCCGGCCATCCCCGGCGAATCCTTGTCGCAAACGTCATAAAGGCGCGATAAGGCTTCACGCCTGCGGCCGTTTTGACGAGGACTGAATGGGTAAGGAAATTGCACTCGCCGACGTGATGGGTCTCGTCGGCACCGAGACCGGCGTGTCCGACTGGATCACGGTCGACCAGACGATGATCGACGCCTTCGCCGGCGCCACCAACGATCACCAGTTCATCCATACCGATCCGGAACGCGCCGCCGCCGAGAGCCCCTATGGCGGAACAATCGCCCACGGCTTTCTGACGCTCTCGCTGCTCTCGGCCATGAATTTCGACGCCCTGCCGAAGATCCGCGAACAGACGATGGGCATCAACTACGGCTTCGACAAGATCCGCTTCATGTCGCCGGTCAAGTGCGGCGCCCGCATCCGCGCCCGCTTCACCCTCGCCGACGCCCGCCTGCGCGGCGCAGCAATGATGATGACGACCTATGAAGTGACGGTGGAAATCGAAAACGAGAAGAAGCCGGCACTGACCGCGACGTGGATTACCATCGCGCAGTTTGATCCGAAGGATCGGCCGGCAATCTAGAGTTACAATTCCGGAAAGCCACCCTCTCGCATTCGGGCTTGAAACATACTATGTTGAGCTCATGACCAAGGTGTTGAAGCAGTCCACCGTCACCGTACGTGACAGCAAAACCGGACAGTTTGTAACTGTCCGCGGTGTCGGCGCGCTCAAAGGTCAGGCGCTCGATCTTCGCAAGGGTGTCGATCTCACCAAACCCATCGCCTCGCAAACGCTCGACAAAAAACAAAAATAGGGACTTCGCTTGCGGGGAGTGCTGCTCGACACTCACACACTCTATTGGCTCGTGAGCGGAGCCGTTGATCTCGCGCCCGAAGCCTTGCTCGCCATCGGCGAGAGCCAGCAAGCCAATCTACTTTATGTTTCCCCAATCACTGCTTGGGAACTATCGCTCGCCGTCCGAAAGCAGAAGAACGCTCCCCATATCGGCGATATCACCGTCACGAAATGGTTTCGCGCAGCCGTCCGGGAGACGGGCGCCAGGATCATTCCGATCGGCCAGCGCATCGCCATCGAAGCTGCAAATGTGGTCGTTGTGACCGGACACCGCGATCCCGGCGATTGCTACTTGCTGGCAACCGCCCGGACCAGAAGGATTCCACTCGTGACGCGAGACGCAGCAATCGGCCAGATAGCCGAAACCGGCTATCTGGATATGATCTTGTGCTAGCTGGGCCTTAATGCGCCGCGTCTTCCGCGCCGTCGGCGAGCAGGCCGAAGACGAAGTCGGCGAAGGAGCGCCAGCACTCGACGCGGAACGTATCGTCCTCGGTACGGAAGATGACGATCTCGGCCTTGCCGAAGATGGTGCGCGAGCAGGCGCCGACAGGGAAAGCCGCAAGCGACAGGTCCTGCGGGCAGCCGGAAGCAAGCGCCAGTTCGGCGCCCGGGCCGGAAACGATGATGCCGACATTGCGGTGCGAGACGTCGGTTGCCGAATGCAGCACGCCGGCACCGGCAAGCGCGCCCATCAGGTCGCCGCCATTCTCGTCGATGACCAGCCATTCATCCGGCCCGATCCAGAGAACCGAGCGGCCATTGACGCGGCCGGAGGTCTTCGGCGCGTTCGGGATGGTGACGCCGAGCGCCGACGACAGGGCCGAAAGCGAAGCCTGCGGCGCGCGCAGCGCAACGCGGGTGGCGTTTGCCGCGGGTGTCAGGCGCACGGCCCAGGAGCCGCCCTGACGGCCGGCGAGAACGGATCTACGGGTTGCGGTCTCAGCCATTGATCCGGCCTCCTTCCTTGTCAAAGAACACCATGTCAGTCACCTCGACCGCGATCGTCTTGTCGGGCATCGGGATATAGAGCGTCTCGCCCATCCGCGCACGGCCACCGGCAACAAGCGCGAAGGCGATCGACCGGCCGCAATTTTCCGACCAGTAGGACGAGGTCACGTGGCCGAGCATGGTCATCGGCTTCGGCTCGTTCGGATTGGCGACGACTTGCGCGCCTTCTTCCAGAACGACCTTCGGGTCCTTGGTGACGAGACCGACCAGCTGCTTGCGGCCTTCCTTCGTCAGGTCGATACGCTTCAGGCCGCGGATACCGACGAAATCGGTCTTCTTCTTGGACACAGCCCAGGAGAGGCCGGCATCGTCAGGCGTAACCGTACCGTCGGTATCCTGACCGACGATGATGTAGCCCTTCTCAGCGCGCAGCACGTGCATCGTCTCGGTGCCGTAGGCGCAGGCACCGAGCGGCTCGGCATTGGCCCAGACGGCTTCGAGAACGGCCTGGCCATAATCGGCAGGAACGTTGATTTCGAAACCGGCTTCACCGGTGAACGAGACGCGGAACAGACGGGCCGGAACACCCATGACCTTGCATTCGGCAACGCTCATGTGCGGGAAGGCTTCGTTGGAAATATCGACGCCTTCGACGAGCGGAGCAATGATCTCGCGCGCTTTCGGACCCTGCACGGCGATAACCGCCCATTGTTCGGTGACCGAGGTCAGCCAAACGTTCAGATGCGGGAACTCGGTCTGCAGGTAATCTTCCATGTGGTTGAGAACGCGCGGCGCACCGCCTGTTGTCGTCGTCACATGGAAGCGATCCTCGCTGAGGCGGCCGACGACGCCGTCGTCGTAAACGAAGCCGTCTTCGCGCGTCATGATGCCGTAGCGGCACTTGCCGGGCTTTAGCGTGTCCCAGGCGTTGGTGTACATCAGGTTCATGAACTGGGCCGCATCGGGACCGACCACCTCGATCTTGCCGAGGGTGGAGGCGTCGAAGACACCAGCCACGTCACGCGCCGTCTTGCATTCACGCGCAACGGCCTGATGCATGGTCTCGCCCGCACGCGGGTAGAACCAGGCACGCTTCCAGTTGCCGACGTCCTCGAACACGGCGCCATGGGCCTCTTCCCACTGGTGGAGCGGCGTCTTGCGCGTCGGATCGAACAGCTCGCCGCGCGAATGCGCAATCAGCGTTCCGTAGGTAACAGGCGTGTACGGTGCGCGGAAGGTCGTGAGACCCACCTGCGGGATGTCCTTGCCGAGCATTTCGGCGGCGATCGCCAGGCCGTGCATGTTGGAAAGCTTGCCCTGGTCAGAAGCCATGCCGTTCGTCGTGAAGCGCTTGATGTGCTCGATCGAATGCATGCCTTCGCGAACCGCGAGGCGGATATCCTTGGCGCAGACGTCGTGCTGGAAGTCGATGAAAGCCTTGGCGCTCGTATCGGGGCCGGCACCTTCGGCAGCGCCGATCATCCCGCCCGTCCACTGGAAGGCCTGCTCGGCCGAGATGCTGATCTTGCCACTCGCCTGCTTGCCCGATGCCTGAGCCATGAGCTCGCCAGCGGCGAGCGATTCCTCGATCGTCTGCTGCAGGTCGTCGGTACCGTTGCAGGCGCCGACAGAGAGGCATTCCTGGGCATAGGTGCCCGGCAGGAAACGTTCGGTTTCCACCTCGAACTTCACCTTGCCGCGCGACTGCGAGAACAGGTGCACCGAAGGCGTCCAGCCGGCCGAAACCAGCAGCGCATCGATGGCGATCTTGTGCGGCGAACCGCCGCCATTGCGCACGACACTCATCGAGGAGACGCGCAGCTTGCCTGCCGTGTCGATGACGGCATGGCCGGTCAGCACTTCGATGCCGAGCGAACGTGCCTCGGCGAGAACAGCGGCACCCGGCTGCGGACGGCAATCGACGATCGCGGCAATCGCCACACCGGCGCGCTTCAGATCGAAGGCCGCTTCATATGCCGAGTCATGCGCCGTATAGACGCCAACCTTGGCGCCGACGGCGACGCCGTACTGGTTGAGATACATGCGGGCGGCGGAGGCCAGCATGATGCCCGGACGGTCGTTGTTGGCGAACACCATGTGGCGCTCGATCGAGCCGTTGGCGAGGATGACGCGCTTGGCACGCACCTGCCACAGACGCTCGCGCGGCAGGTCCCGGCCTGGCTTCGCCATATGGTCGGTCACGCGCTCGGCAAGCGCGATGAAATTGTGGTTGTAGTAGCCGAAGGCAGTCGTGCGCGTCAGCACCTGGACATTGTCCATCGCGCGCAACTTGGCGGCCGTCTGCTGCGCCCAGGTGTAACCGTCGACGCCGTCGATCTTCACGCCGCTGTCGTAGCGCAGCGCGCCACCGACATCGGGCTGCTCGTCGCAGATGATGACGCTGGCACCGGCTTCCGCAGCTGCAAGAGCCGCCGAAAGACCGGCAACGCCGGCACCGGCAACCAGCACGTCGCAATGCGCATAGCGGCTGGCATAGTGATCGGGATCGGCTTCGGTTGGCGCAACGCCGAGACCAGCCGCACGGCGGATCATCGGCTCGTAGATGTGCTTCCACGCGGCCTTCGGCCACATGAAGGTCTTGTAGTAGAAGCCGGCCGCAAAGAAGGGCGACATCAGATTGTTGATGCCGCCGATGTCGAAGGCGAGCGACGGGAAGCGGTTCTGCGACTTGACGATCATGCCGTCGAAGACTTCCTGAACCGTGGCGCGCACGTTCGGCTGTTTGCGGGCGCTGTCGCGGGCCACGTCGATCAGCGCATTCGGCTCTTCCGCACCGGCCGACAGGATGCCGCGCGGACGGTGATACTTGAACGAGCGGCCGACGAGGTGAATGCCGTTGGCAATCAGCGCCGAGGCGACGGTATCGCCTTCAAGCGCGGTATAGCTCTTGCCGTCGAAGGTGAAACGGGCGGTCTTGGCAGGCGTCAGGCGGCCCTTGCCGGCAATACGGTTTGCGCCGCTCATTTCGCGTCTCCCTCGGTCGCTTGGGTTTCGACGGGGGCGTGCGGGATGGTGGCCGCGCCGATATCCGGCTTCGGCTCGCCTGCCTTGTACGTCTTGATGAATTTGTCGCTGATCGTGTCGCGCGCCGCATTGAAGAAGCGGCCGCAGCCATGCATGTGGCGCCAGCGCTCGAAGATCAGGCCCTTCGGGTTGTCGCGCAGGAAGAAATATTCCTCGAAAGCCTCGTCGGAGATCGAGGCGATATCGGTGGGGCGGGCGATATGTGCATCGCCGGCACCGCGGAATTCGAGCTCGGAGCGCTCTTCCTGACAATATGGGCAGTAGATCAGTAGCATTTGATACCCGTCTTAGAGTTCCGATCCGGACACGATGGTTCCGGGAGGTTGATTGCAAAGCCGCCTGCCAAGCGCGACATAGGGGCCGATCCGTTTGAGCAGCTGCTCGAAATTGTCATAGGGCTTCAGCACATCCGTTATTCCGATATTTGCGAAAGCCATTCCGTATAAGTCCGTGTCGATCACGTAGGCCCGGTCTTTGGAACCACCCTCCGACGGCAGGAAATAGATCGCCGGCTGGTGGAAAACGAAGGCGCAGGCGAGCATTCCGCTATCAGCAACAAAGGGCCAGTCCTTCTCGCCCCCTGCCCTTTCGATCTTCTGAAGCCGGAAATCCTGGGCTTCCGGCACGACATTGCTTGCGGGCATCGCCCCCATGACAAGTCCTGCCGAAAGGAGGACCTCCGCAATCATCAGTGCGCAACGGCGGCAGCCGCTGCCTCGTCGATCAGGCGGCCGGTGCGGAAGCGATCCAGCGTCAGCCCAGCATTGAACTTGTGCGGCTCGTCGCGGGCGATGAGATGCGCAAACAGGTTCGCCGAACCCGGCGTCGCCTTGAAGCCGCCGGTACCCCAGCCGCAGTTGACATAAAGACCCGGAACCGGCGTCTTCGACTGGATCGCCGAACGATCCGGCGTGTTGTCGACGATACCGCCCCACTGGCGCATCATCTTGACGCGGCGGAACATCGGGAAGAGTTCACAGATCGCATCAAGCGTATGCGTGATGATCTGCAGGCCGCCGGTCTGCGAGTAGGAATTATACTGGTCCGTACCGGCGCCGATGACGAGCTCGCCCTTGTCCGACTGCGAAATATAGGCGTGCACCGTGTTCGACATCACGACGCAGGGGAAGATCGGCTTCAGCGGCTCGGAAACCAGCGCCTGAAGCGGGCTCGACTGCAGCGGCACGCGGACATCGGCCATGTTCATGACGACGGTCGAGTGACCGGCAGCGGAAACGCCGATCTTCTTCGCGCCGATATAGCCGCGATTGGTCTCGACACCGGTGACGCGCCCATCCGGTCCGCGGCGGATGCCGGTGACTTCGCAATTCTGGATGATGTGGACGCCGCGATCGGAGGCAGCGCGGGCATAGCCCCAGGCAACCGCATCGTGACGAGCCGTGCCGCCACGGCGCTGCAGAGCGGCGCCATTGATCGGATAACGCGCCGTCGCCGAGATATCGAGCGGCGGGCAATAGGCCTTGGCCTGCTCCGGCGTCAGCCATTCATTGTCGATGCCGTAGAGGCGGTTCGCGTGGATGTGGCGCTTGAAGGACTGCTGGTCGTGCACATTATGCGAGAGCATCATCACGCCGCGCGGCGAGTACATCACATTGTAGTTGAGGTCCTGGGAGAGGTTCTCCCAGAGCTTCATCGAATGCTCATAGATGTGCATGCTCTCTTCATAGAGATAGTTCGAGCGGATGATGGTCGTGTTGCGGCCGGTATTGCCGCCGCCGAGCCAGCCCTTCTCGAGCACCGCGACATTGGTGATGCCGTGCTCCTTGGCAAGGTAATAGGCAGCACCGAGACCATGGCCGCCGCCGCCGATGATGATGACGTCGTATTCCGCGCGCGGTTCCGGAGAGGTCCACTGCTTCTCCCAGCCCTTGTGGGCTCGGAGGGCTTCTCTCGCAACGGCAAAGACCGAGTATTTCCGCATCCGCCATCATCTCCTTCAGGGACAGGCATTCTTCTTCGTGGCAATACAAATCGCAAATCCAAATGCGGCACAACGTTTCTTTTGCGACGTGGACGGGCTTTTGTTTGACATGCGCGAAATCGCGGGCCGCGCGTCATGTTCACGCAATGTTGGGCAGGCAAGCCGCTGCAGGGAGATTACCATGCGGTTGCTGCTAGCCGAAGACGAAGCCGAGCTTGCCGCCGTTTTGTCGGCGGCGCTGCAGAGCCACGACCTCGTCGTCGATCATGTCGCGACACTGGCCGACGCTGCCGAAGCACTGAAATCCAACCGCTACGATGCCTTGCTGCTCGATCGCAGCCTGCCGGATGGAGACGGCCTGTCACTGCTCGGCCAGGGCCGCAGCGCCACCCTCAACGCCAGCACGCCGGCAATCATGCTAACGGCCCGCGGCGATCTGGCCGACCGGATCGAGGGGCTGGACAAGGGCGCCGACGACTATCTCGCCAAACCCTTTGCGACCGCCGAACTGATGGCGCGGCTGCGCGCCGTCCTTCGCCGGCCGGGTACGCTGGAAACCGCACCGCTGAAGCTCGGCGCGCTGACATTCGATATCCTTAACCGCGAGGCCAGTGTCCGCGGCATTCCGCTCGTTCTGCCGCGCCGGGAGCTCCTAGTGCTGGAAGCGCTGATGCGCCGTGCCGGTCGGACCGTCGAGCGCTCGGTGCTCGAAAATGCCGTCTACGGCATCGACGACGAGATCCAGTCGAACGCGCTCGATACGCATGTCTCCCGCCTGCGCCGCCGGCTGGAAGCCGCCGAAGCCGGTGTCGATATCCACACGATCCGCGGCGTCGGCCACCTTCTCAGGCAGACGCATCCATGAACCGCCGTTTCCCATCGCTGAAATGGCGGCTGATCCGGCGCCTCGTCGCACTACAGGCCCTGACCATCCTGTCGCTGGGAACGGCCTTTGTTCTCGGCCTCTGGAGCATGGGCTTCATCGGCATCATTGCGCCGGATGAAGACGCCATTGCCAATGTCGCTTCGTCGATCGGATGGTCCGAGAAGGGCGAGCTCACGATCCGGAGCACGGCGGAGCTGGAGAAGGAGCGGACGGCGCCCGGCTTCTGGTTCATCGCCCGCAACGCCACGGGAAGTACCGTGTCCGAAGGCGCAGTTCCTGACGAGTTCAGGACGATCGCCGCCGTGGGCGCCGACATCGCGGAAGCGCGTTTCAATGGCGACGAACGGAAAGCCGATTCCATTGCTGCCAGAATGCAGGTCCTCGACACCCCTCACGGTCCGCTGACGGTGATCCTGGGACGCCAGGGGATCCTGCCGCCCGGTCGGCTGCTGCTGACACTGACTGCCCTGGCCTCAAGCGCGGTCTTTCCTGCGATCCTGCTGACCGGATTGATCACCATGGCCGTGACGCTGCTTGTGATGCGCAGCATACCGCGCGACCTGGAAACCCTGGCAGCCGCTGCCGGGCGGATTACCGCGGAGCAGCGCGATTACCGCCTGCCGCTCGACGCAGTTCCAGCGGAGATCGCGCCGCTGGTCACCGCCATGAACGAGACCCTGACGCGTCTGGAACAGGCTTACACTCGGCAGAAGCGCTTCATGCTCTCGGCCGCCCATGAGCTGCGCACGCCGATCGCCATCCTGCAGACGCGGATCGAAACGATGGAGCGGAGCGCCGCCACCGAAAAGCTTCTCGAAGACCTCGCCCGGCTCGCGACCCTCACCGAGCAGCTGCTCGACCTGCAAAGGTTGAACAGCGAACCGGCACAGCTGAAACCGGTCGATCTTGCCGCGCTCGCCAGACGCCAGGTCGCAGACCTCGCGCCGCTGATCGTCGCAGCCGGATACGAAGCGGACTTCGACATCCGGTCGCAGCCGCAGACGATCATGGCCGATCCGTCCTCTATCGAGCGCGCCATCGCCAACCTTGTGCAGAATGCCATCCGCCATGGCGGGCGGCGCGGCGCCATCAGCATCCGCGTCTCGGCTCCGGCGGAAATCTCGGTAGCGGACGATGGCCCGGGCATCGCGCCTGCCGATCGCGAGCGGATCTTCGAGCCCTTCCAGCGGCTGTCCGCCGATCGCGCCGGCATCGGTCTCGGCCTGCATCTTGTCCGCGAGATCGTCGAATTTCACGGTGGCGAAGTGCGCGCCGGGGACGCGCCCGGCGGCGGCGCGCGTTTCACCATGAGTTTTCCGGTGGTCTGAGGCCGCACGCAATGTCCACATCACGTGAGCTCTCCAAGACGAGCGTCAGCAAAAGCCCCGGAGAGCTCACGATGACCAAAACCTTCCTTGCAACCTTTCTGAAGACGCTGTTCGCGGCGCCGAAAACCGTCGGAGCGATCGCGCCATCGGGCTCCGGCCTCGCGCGTCTGATGACCTCGGAGATCAATCCCGCGGCAGGTCCCGTCCTCGAGCTCGGGCCGGGAACAGGCATCTTCACCGGGGCCCTGATCGCCCGCGGCATGTCGCCAAGAAATCTCACGCTGGTCGAGGTCGAGACCAGCTTCGTCAATTTGCTGCGCCGCCGCTTTCCGCAGGCAACCGTCCTGCAGCACGACGCCCGGCGGCTGCATCAGCTGGACCGCGAGGATTTCGCAGCCGTCGTCAGCGGCCTGCCGCTGCGCAACATGAGCGAAGAGACGATCCATGCAATCGTCTCCGGCGCCTTCTCGCTGATGCCGCGAGGCGGCCGCTTCTATCAGTTCACCTACGGCCAGCGATGCTCGGTCCCGGCCCCCGTTCTGCGCTCGCTCGGGCTGCAGGCGCGCAGGCTCGGCCGCGTCCAGCTGAACCTGCCGCCCGCCTCGGTCTACTGCCTTTCCAGACAGGGTTAGCCCAAGAGGGCAGGCAGACCCGTCAATGCCGCACATGCTAATATCCATATGTGTGAGGGGTATTTCATGTTGCGTTTGCGTTGCGCCATCGTCGTGGCGCTCGGTCTGTTGTTGCTCAATGCCTGGACGGCCGCCGCTGCGGAGCCTGTCGGCGAAGCTGTGCAGATCAAGACGGAAGTCACCGGCGAGCAGGGCCCCCTCATCGTCAGCTCCTCCGTCTATCGCGACGAGCGCATCCGCACCTCGCAATCCGGCCTCGGCCAGTTCGTTTTCCGCGACGGCACCAAGCTTGCCGTCGGCTGGGGTTCGTCGGTGGTCATCGATCGCTACGTCTTCGACGATTCCGATTCCGTGAAACGCCTCAGCATCAAGGCCGCCAAGGCACCTTCCGCTGGATCAGCGGCAGCTCGAAATCGTCGGCCTACCAGATCTTGACACCGGCAGGCACGATCGGCGTGCGCGGTACCGCCTTCGACTTCTATGTCGGCCCCGACGGCACGACGGCGGTGGTGCTGCTGAATGGCGCCGCGCAATTCTGCGGTCCCGGCGGCTGCCGCCAGCTGACACAGCGCTGCGACTGCGTGGTCGCCAAGCGCAATGGTGCAATGACGGATGTAAGGCCTGTCGACCGCAACGTGCTCGACACCCTGGGCACAGCACGCGCCCTGCCCTTTCTCTCCGGCAACCAGCGTCTTTCCGGAATGATGGGAACGAGCTGCGGCATGACCGCGGCCCTCCGCGACCAGCGCGATCCGGTCGCCCCGGCGCCCCGCGTCGCGCCACCACCACCTCCGCCCCCGGAAAAGCCACCGAAACCGCACAAGCCGGATAAGCCGCACAAGCCTCATAAGCCCGACAAGCCGCACAAGCCTGACCGGCCGGACAGACCCGACAGACCGGATAGGCCCGACCGCGATCACCACGGCAATCACGACCGCGGCGACGATGACCACGGAAGAGGCGATCGCGACGGCGACCGGGGCAATGACAGGGATCGCGGCGGCTGGGGCGGCAAGGGCCGCGGCTGGAGCAACAACCGCTAGGTCGCCGCCCGAGGCTGCTCATCCGCCTCCGTATCCGCGTGGCGGAAGTGATCGGTGCGCCGCGCCAGCTTGCGATAGAAATCCGGCAATTGCGGCGAGACGATCTTGGCCCGCAGACGCACCGCGCTTGCAAGCCGCCGGAGCTTCGACGAGCGGATACGCAGTGCCGCCAGCAATTCACTGTGCAAGCTGCGCAATTCCTCAAATTCCGCCGAGGCGGCAAGTTCGGCATCGCCGACGACGGCGAAGAGCTCGGTACGCGTACTCTTGCCCTTCAGCCCCACGGCCCCGGCTTCGAGCAGGGCGATCTCCGGCTGGCGCCGCGCGGTCTCCTCGGAGATCAGAATATCGAAGCCGACCTCCTTGCAGGAGGATTCGATGCGTGCCGCGACATTCACGGCATCCCCAACGGCAGAGTAATTGAAGCGCGTTTCCGCCCCCATATTGCCGACGCAGGCAATGCCGGTGTGGATGCCGATGCCGATCCCGACCGGATTGTCGGTGCCGAAACCGAAGGCATCCGTCGCGTTCAGCCGCTCCAGCGTCTCGCGCATCGCCAGCGCCGCGCGCACCGCCTTGGCCTCATGATCGGCGACATCAACCGGCGCATTCCAGAACGCCATGATCGAGTCGCCGATGAACTTGTCGAGCGTGCCTTCATTCTCGATCACATGGCGGCTCAATGCATCGAGCAGCGTGTTGAGGAAGCCGACGACGGCGGTCGGCGCCAGCCGCTCGCTGATCGCCGTGAAATGCCGGACGTCGACGAACATCACGGTGAGCTCACGATCATCGCCGCCGAGCCGCAGCGCATCGCGGTTATGCTCGATCCGGTAGAGTAGCGACGGCGAGAGGTAATGACCGAAGGCACGCCGCACCTCGCGCCGCTCGCGATCGATGACCAGGATGCGGAAGGAGGTCGCGGCGAAATGGGTGATCGAGCCGCCGACGATCGGCGCCAGCGGATCGAAGAGCAGGCCGAGCGCCGAGAAGCAGAACCACGAGGCCGCAAGCGCCAGCGCCGTGATCGCCAGACCGCAGACGAGCGCGACGGCCGGGCTGACGAAGGTGGTGACGAAGACCAGCAGCGTGCCGAGCACAGCGATCGACAGGATCTCCAGCCCATCGGCCCAATCCGGCCGTGACAGGAAGTGACCGGACAGGATCTGCTCGGCCGTCTGCGCATGCAGCGACACACCCGGCACGTTTTCGCCGAGCGCCGTGGTGCGGATATCCTGAAGTCCCGCGGCCGAAGTACCGATGAAGATGATGCTGCCATTGATCGCCTCGGCGACTGCAGGCGGCGGATCGGCCGCTCCGAGGATCAGCCGGGCGGAGATATAGCGCTCGGCCCGATCGGGCGTCACATAAAGCCAGAGCTCACCGGCAGAGGTGACGGGGACAACGAAATCGCCGATCTTGGCCGAGGTCATGACACCCGCAATTCCAGGCGCGCCGGCAAGCACATAGGTCGACGCCCCCTGCGCGACGCGCAGCGCCTCCATCGCAAGATTGGGATAGAACTGATTGCCGTCGCTGACGAAGAGCGGAACCGCGCGTACCACGGGCGAGGGATTGCCGGGATTGAGGCTGATATGCCCGATCCCCGCGGCATTCTCAGCCAAACCCGGCCGCAATGGCGTCGCGGCGGAGAGATGCGGCAGGGCCGAGGCCGGATCCTCGCCCGTGAAGGCAAAGCCCGCCTTGACCGGTGGCCGGTAATCGCCCTCGTTGGAAAGACCAAAGCCCAGCACCACGGGCTTGCCGGCAATCGCATCGGCAAAGATCTGATCGTTATCGGGGAGCCTGGCGATGACGTCAGGCGCGATCCCCTCGATCCCCGCGGCCAGCGAGCGCGGCGACAGCCGGTCCGGCTCGGCAAACAGCATGTCGAAGGCGATCGCCGCCGCACCCAGGTCCGAGAGCCGCTGGACAAGTAGCGCCAGCCGGTCGCGCGGCCAGGGCCACTGGCCGAATTCCTTCAGCGATGCCTCGTCGATATCGATGACATGAACCGGCACCGGCTCGAAGGGCCGCGGCGCAATCCGCTGATACTCGTCGAAAGTGACATCCCGCGCCTGCTGCAGCAGCGGCGGATCGCTCGCCCGAACGGCGGTCAGCGCCGCAACGATCAACAGACCGATGAACACGCCGATTTGCTGCGTACGCGTCATGAACATGCAGCGCCCTTGAGCTTGAGCCGCAAATCTACGATTCTTTCCGGGGAAAGACCATTCGCCCGTATGGATGGGTCTCGGTCTTGCAACGTCGGCGCCAATCCCCATTTTTTCCGTGAAAGCCGCTATCCCGGCTGGACTTCACCAATCCGATCTGCTATCCCGCATCACCAATCGCAAGGCTCTCGCCGCGCGAACGTTATGTTTTTGCCTCTGGCGCCGTGTCGCCTCATGGCGCAACCAAAACCAAAGGAACGTGATTCTCGTGCAGGTACTCGTCCGCGATAACAATGTTGACCAGGCTCTCCGCGCTCTCAAGAAGAAGATGCAGCGCGAAGGTATTTTCCGCGAAATGAAGATGCGCGACTATTACGAGAAGCCGTCGCAGAAGCGCGCTCGCGAAAAGGCTGAAGCCGTTCGCCGCGTTCGCAAGCTGGCTCGCAAGCGGGCACAGCGCGAAGGTCTGGTTGCACGCTAAGGCGTTGCCGTCGTTATTTCGACGTTTTCAGATGCATGTTGGCGGGGGCGATTGGTGTCGCCGCCGCCTTTTTAATTTTTGCCGCTGAAAGATCGCATATCCGGCTGCCGCGGATATGACGCATGGGGAAAGCGCACGAATGGCTGATTTCTTGTTCTCTTCGTCCCGGTCCTTGCGCGCGCCCAAGGCGCGGCTGCTGCCGATGCTCGCGGTTCTTGCCGCGGCCGGTCTCGCAGGTTGCCAGACCGACAACACCTCCGATGCCGTGATCCGCATCGACAAGGCCCAGGGCTCGGAAGGGAACATCGCCTCGCTGACCTCGGTGATCAACGCCAATCCGCGCGATCCCGAAGGCTACAACGTTCGTGGCTCCGCCTATGGCCGCGCCGGCCAGTTCAAGGCTGCGCTGAACGACTTCAACACCGCGCTGCAGATCAACCCACGCTTCTACCAGGCCTATGCCAACCGCGCGCTGGTCTACCGCAATATGGGTCAGCAGCAGCAGGCGATCGGCGACTATAACGCTGCCCTGCAGATCAACCCGAACTACGACGTCGCTTATATCGGCCGCGGTAACGTTTACCGTCAGGCTGGTCAGGACGACGCAGCCTTCAACGACTTCTCCAAGGCGATCCAGCTCGGAACGACCGACGGACGCGCCTATCACAATCGCGGCCTAATCTTCCAGAAGCGCAATCAGCAGGACAAGGCGATCGACGACTTCTCGAAGGCGATCTCGCTCTCTCCGAATTCGCCCGAGCCCTATAACGGCCGCGGCATTTCCTATATCGCGCTGAACGACGACGACAACGCCTTCGCCGATTTCAACCACGCGATCGAGCTCAACGGCAATGTCGCCGAGTCCTGGGCCAACCAGGCGCTGGTCTACGAGCGCCGCGGCGACAAGGACAAGGCGATGCGCTCCTATCGCCACGCTGTCGGCCTCGACCCGAAGTACCAGCCGGCCCGCGACGGCATGGCTCGACTCGGCGCACCCAGCAACGGCTGATCCTGAAGCATCGGAGACGGCACCATGGCGGCGAAACAACGTGTGATCGTCGCCGGTGCCGGTATCATCGGCGCCTCCATCGCCTGGCACCTGACCCGCGATGGCGCCGATGTCACTGTGATCGCCGAAGATACCGGCGGCGTTGCGACACCCAATTCCTTTGCCTGGATCAATGCCAGCTGGGGCAATCCCGAATTCTATTTCCGCTTCCGCCGCCGCTCGATGGCCGAGTGGAAACGTCTGGCCGCGCAACTGCCCGGCCTGCCGCTTTCCTGGTGCGGCGGCATCTGCTGGGATCTGCCGGAAGCTGAATTGCTCGCCTACCAGAGAGAGCATGCGAGCTGGGGCTATGACATCCGCCGCATCGGCAAGACCGATATCGCCGCCCGCGAACCCTTCCTGACACAAATCCCCGATTTTGCCCTCGATGCAGCCGAAGAAGGCGCCGTCGAACCGGTGGCTGCCGCCCGGTTGATGCTCGCCTATGCCGAAGCCCGCGGCGCCAAGTTCGTCACTGCCGCGGTGCGCGGATTGCTGCGCAGTGGTGAGCGGATTACCGGCGTCGTCACCTCCGAAGGGATTTTCGAGGCTGACCATGTGGTGCTTGCGGCTGGCGCAGGATCGGTTCCGATTGCCGCCTCTGCCGGCGTCACTCTGCCGCTCGAAGCACCGGCCGGGCTGATCATCCATTCCCGTCCTTTCGAAAAGCGCCTGAACGGCCTGGTGATTGCGATGGAACTTCACATGCGCCAGACCGCAGACGGCCGCATCATTGCCGGAAGCGATTTCGGTGGCAGCGATCCCGGCGAAGATCATCGGGTCACAGCGGCAGTGCTGTTTGCCAAGGTAAAGGCCAACCTTGCCGAGAGCGACAGGCTGTCGATGGACTTCTTCACCGTCGGCTACCGGCCGACACCGAAGGATGGCTTCCCGATCATCGGCAATGGCGGCGTTGACGGCCTCTACATCGCCGTCATGCATTCCGGCGTGACGCTGGCGCCAATCGCCGGTCTGCTCGCGTCAAAGGAAATCCTTTCCGGAGAAAGCGACGCCATGCTGGAGCCTTTCCGGCTTACCCGGTTCAGCTGAGCCTGTGTACGGAATCCGACAGAGCGCCTGCGTGCATTTAGTATGTTGCAACCCCTTCCCCCACCCCCTAACATGACGGCGCATCGATAGCAGGCTATCGGGAATCAGGACGCGTTGAGGGCAATGGCGGCAATGCAGTTTTCTGCTTTCGTAACTGTTGGCAAGAATTTCGCGTGCCTTGCCGCCCGGTATCCGGGAAGACCCTGCCAATGAGCCTGCGTTCCCGCATGTTTCCCAAGGCCTCGATCGGTACCTATCTGGTTGCCATGGCGGTTGCGATCGCCGTTCCGATCTTCGCCTTCGTGACCCTTCTTCTGCTTCAGCTGGAAGACAATCAGCGCGATACGCTGCGCCGCGAGACGGCGCAGGATGCGCTCGCCCTTTCCCGATCCGTCGACCGGCAGCTGCAGGACATGGCGACGACCCTGCGCCTGCTCGCCACCTCGCCGGAACTCGAGCACGAGGACTACGCCTCCTTCCACGCCCGCACCGAGACGGCCTTGCGCGGCGATACGCTCTTCGTCATCGCCACTGACAAGGAAGGCCAGCAGTTTCTGAACACCCGCCGCGATTTCGGCACCCAGCTCGGCAAGATGAGCAACCTGACGGCGCTGAAATATGCCCTCGACAGCGGCCGCATCGAGGCATCCAACGTCTTCAAGGGGTCGGTCAGCAACGAGTGGGTCTATAACGTCACGATGCCCGTCGATATCGGCAAGACGGCCGCGCTGATCATCACCCAGAATGCCAGCGACCTCGCCAAGATCCTGCAGCCGGAAGGTCTCGCACCCGGCTGGTCCGCCGCTGTCATCGACCAGTCGGGCCATGTGGTCGCTTCCAGCGGCCCGTTTGCGATTGCGCCCGGCACCGCCTTCGATTCCCGTATCCTGCCGTCGCTGATCGCCTCGCGCGGCGTCTTCGAGGACACGGCAATCCTGCCGGACCAACTGCTCGGCTACGCGCAGATCCCCGGCTGGTCGTGGAAGACGGTCATCTGGGGACCGATCTCGACGGCGCAGGCCTCGATCCTGACGACCTGGCGCTTCCTGATCATCGGCGGCATCGCGCTCCTCGCCGTCGCGGTTTTCGCCGCCTATGCCGTCGCCCGCCAAGTGCGCACGACGATCCGCGATATCGCCGAGATGGCAAACCGCATGGGAGAAGGCCATATCGTCGCCCCCATCGACACCAGCGTCATTGAGGCGAACCAGGTGGCGGTGGCGCTGTCTAATGCCTCCTTCGACCGCAGCCAGACCGAAGACCGGCTGCATTTCGTCATGCACGAGCTCGTCCACCGCACCAAGAACCTGCTGACGCTGGCGCAGGCGATGATGCGCCAGCTCGCCAAGCAGGCAGACAGCGTCGAAGGTTTCCAGGCGGCCGTCGCCGAGCGCCTCGATGGCCTCATCCGCTCGATCGAGCTCCTGACCAGCGAGCAATGGGCAGGAGCCTCACTGCGCCGCGTCATCGACATCCATCTCGATGCCTTCCCGCAGGCTGTCGATCAGATCGAGATTTCGGGCAAGGATTTCATGCTGAAGCCGGAAGCGGTTCAGAACCTCGGCCTGACTCTGCATGAGCTTGCCACCAACTCGGTGAAATACGGCGCGTTCTCCGTTCCCGAGGGACGGGTGGCGCTCTCCTGGGAAGATGCCGAGGAAGAAGGCCAGACCGAACCGATGCTGCGTTTCGTCTGGCGCGAGTCGCAGGGGCCGGAGGTCAGGAGCCCCGACCGTTCGGGCTTCGGCACGACCGTGATCAAGACCCATGCCGCCGCCGCATTCCGCGGCACGGTGCAGGTCGATTATCTGCCGGAAGGCCTTCTCTGGGTGCTGACCGCGCCGCGCAGCACGCTTGCCCGCGACTAGCCGGCAAAGGGAACAATCAAAAGCATCGCCCGTTTCGAACAGGTCATTCAAAGGAGAAGGACCATGTTCAAGCACACGATGATCGCAGCCGCCGCGCTGACCGCTGCAGCCTGCGCCACACCGGCGGCAGCTGCGGACTATGTCACTCTCGGCCGGCTGGTCTGCGGATCGGACGGCGGCCAGGGGCTCATCATCAAGTCCGAGAAGAACCTGATCTGCACCTACACCCCGGCCTCCGGCGGCATCAAGGCCGTCTATGCCGGCAAGATCGAGAAATTCGGTATCGATATCGGCGAGACCGGCAAGAGCGTGATGATCTGGCAGGTGCTCGCCAAGACCGGCACCGACTTCCCGCAATTTGCGCTGGCCGGCGAATATTACGGCGTCGGCGCCGATGCTAGCCTCGGTGCAGGTGCAGGCGCCAAGGTGATTGCCGGTGGCACCAACCAATCCTTCATGCTGCAACCGCTGAACGTCCAGGCCCAGGAAGGCCTCAATCTGGCGGTTGGCGTGGAGAAGATGACGCTGGCGCCCGCCGCGACCTGAGAGGGTCCGGCGGCAATGGAAAAGGCCCGCTCTCCGGCGGGCCTTTTCGTATTCGGCATTATTGATACGGGCGGCGTCAGTGGCCGATCGACTTGTTGATCTCTTCCGTGACCTTCTTGGCATCGCCGAGCAGCATCATCGTGCCGTCCTTGTAGAACAGCGTATTGTCGATACCGGCGTAACCCGAGCCGAGCGAGCGCTTGACGAAGATGCAGGTCTTCGCCTTGTCGACATCGAGGATTGGCATGCCGTAGATCGGCGAGGTCTTGTCGTCGCGGGCGGCCGGGTTGGTGACGTCATTGGCGCCGATGACATAGGCAACGTCGGCCTGCGCGAATTCCGAATTGATGTCCTCGAGCTCGAAGACCTCGTCATATGGAACATTCGCTTCGGCGAGCAGCACGTTCATATGGCCCGGCATGCGGCCGGCGACCGGATGGATCGCGTATTTGACCTCGACGCCGGCCTTCTTGAGATTGTCCGCGAGTTCGCGAAGCGCATGCTGCGCCTGGGCGACGGCCATGCCGTAGCCCGGCACGATGATCACCTTGGAGGCATTGGCCATCAGATAGGCGGCGTCCTCGGCCGAGCCGAGCTTGACCGTCTTGTCGGAATTGTCGGCAGCCCCACCCGACACCTCGCCGCCGAAGCCGCCGAGAATGACCGAGATGAAGGAGCGGTTCATGCCCTTGCACATGATGTAGGACAGAATCGCGCCCGAGGAGCCCACCAGCGCGCCGGTGATGATCAGCGCCAGATTGCCGAGCGTGAAGCCGATACCGGCTGCCGCCCAACCGGAATAGGAATTCAGCATCGATACGACGACGGGCATATCGGCGCCGCCGATCGGCACGATCAGCAGAACGCCGAGCGCCAGCGCCAGCACGATGATCGCCCAGAAATCGAAGTGGCTCTCCGTCACGGCCAGGCCGATGATGAACAGGACGATCAGCACGAGCAGCGCGATATTGATGATGTGCCGGAAGGGCAGCATGATCGGCTTGCCGGACATGCGCCCGTCGAGCTTCAGGAACGCGATGATCGAGCCTGTGAAGGTCAGCGCGCCGATCGCCGCACCGATCGCCATTTCGACACGGGCTTCCGTATGGATCGAGCCGATATCGCCAATGCCGAAGGAGAGCGGCGTATAGAGCGCCGAGGCCGCAACAAGCACCGCGGCAAGGCCGACCAGCGAGTGGAAGCCGGCGACGAGCTGCGGCATCGAGGTCATCGGGATGACGCGGGCGATATAGGCGCCTGCGCCGCCGCCGATCGCGAGGCCAAGAACGATCAGTACGAAGCCGATGAAGGACGGCGTTGCCAGCACCAGCGTCGTGAGGATGGCGATCCCCATGCCGATCATGCCGTAGAGATTGCCCTTGCGGCTGGTGGCCGGATGCGAGAGGCCGCGAAGCGCCAGGATGAAGAGGACGCCGGAGACCAGATAGAGAAAAGCTGCGATATTGGTCATGCGCCCGGCCTCACTTGTCCTTCTTGCGGTACATCGCCAGCATGCGCTGCGTGACGAGGAAGCCGCCGAAGATGTTGACCGAGACGAGGACCAGCGCCACGAAGCCGAAGCCGGTCGCAAGGCCGCTGGCCGAAATGCCGACCGCAAGCAGCGCGCCGACGACGATGACCGAGGAGATGGCATTGGTAACCGCCATCAGCGGCGTATGCAGCGCCGGCGTTACCGACCAGACGACGTAATAGCCGACGAAGATCGCCAGCACGAAGATCGCCAGCTGGAAGACGAAAGGATCGATCATTCCGCCCGTTGCGGCGCTTGCCGCTTCAGGCGCATGGGCGGCGGCGGTCGCGACTGCCGTTACGGCGTCGTTCAGCTGCTGCAGCGCCTTGTCCATTTGTTCGCCAGCCATCAGTTGTCCCCCTTCTTCGCACCACCAAATGCCGGATGCACGACGTCACCTGCATAGGTCAGCATCGTCGCCTTGATCAGCTCGTCTTCGAGGTTGATGACGACAGTCCTGGTGTCCTTGTTGACCATGGTCTCCAGGAAAGTGACGAGGTTCTTGGCATAGAGAGCCGAGGCGCTGGCCGCGACGCGGCCGGCCATATTGGCAAAGCCGATGACCTTGACGCCCTCGACCTCGGCGACCTCACCGGCCACGACACCTTCGATGTTGCCGCCGCGCTCGACCGCGAGATCGACGGCAACGGCGCCCGGCTTCATCGAGGTCAGCATCTCGCGCGAAACGAGGCGCGGTGCAGGACGGCCAGGGATGAGAGCGGTGGTGATGACGATGTCCTGCTTGGCGATATGCTCGGCAACCAGCGCCGCCTGCTTCGCCTGATACTCCTTGGACATTTCCTTGGCGTAGCCGCCGCCCGTTTCCGCTGCCTTGAACTCTTCATCCTCGACGGCGATGAACTTGGCGCCAAGCGACGCAACCTGTTCCTTGGCAGCCGGGCGAACGTCGGTTGCAGAAACCGCAGCCCCGAGACGGCGTGCGGTGGCGATCGCCTGCAGACCGGCGACACCGGCGCCCATGACAAAGACCTTGGCCGCAGGCACCGTGCCAGCCGCCGTCATCATCATCGGCATGGCCCGGTCATAGACCGCAGCCGCCTCGATGACCGCCTGGTAACCGGCAAGATTGGCCTGTGAGGAGAGAACGTCCATCGACTGGGCGCGGGTGATGCGCGGCATCAGTTCCATCGCGAAGGTCGAGAGCCCGGCCTTCGCCATGCCGGCGATCGCTTCGTCGTTGCCGTAGGGATCCATGATGGCGATGACCACGGCACCGCTTTTGTAGCCGGCAATCTCGGCTTCCGCCGGACGCCGCACCTTGAGCACGACATCGGCCGTCGCCGCATCGGCAATCGTTCCGATCCGCGCACCCGCCGCTTCGAACTCCCTGTCAGGGATGCGGGACAACGCGCCGGCCCCAGCCTCGACGACGACGTCGAAACCGAGGTTCTTCATCTTCTTGACGGTCTCGGCAGACGCGGATACGCGCGTTTCCAAGTCCGCCGCTTCCTTTGCGACGAAAACGATATTGCCCAACTGCCCCCTCCTCCGGGTCAGCCAGACCGCCGCGGGTCTCCCCGCTTATGGCCCAAGCGTCAGCTTACGTTCTGGGAATGCCCTCCCCCTGCCGCGATCAACGCAGCAGGACGATACCGGCAACGAGAATGATGAGGAAAACCAGGATGCCGCCGAGCAGGCCGCCACCGGTGAAGAAACCAGCCGTCATGCCGAGCAGCAGGGCAACGAGGAACATCGTGCCGTATTTCGCGCCAGCGATGAACAGGTTGTAAGTGGACTCATGTTCCTTGTAGTCCATCGGTGCGCCAACTTCGGCGGGTCCGGTGTGATGTTCGGCCATGAATTTCGTCTCCCTCAAATGCCCGGCCCGCACAGTGCGGCAGACCGCCTGAATGCCATGATTCCGCAGCACTTGCGGCGGAACAATCCCTGTTCAGGGCTTACACAAAGCTTTGAGAAAGCGCAATGCATGAGAATGCCGCATGCAGTACGGCCAAAGGCTTTCTTGCGACACGCAATTAGAGCGGCAGATCGGTGCCCAATTGCCCATCCGGAACGAAACGCGCCGTCGGCACGATCGTTAGCGCCGGAGCGCCCTTGCCCGGCGCCCTGCCATACATCATCCGCTGCTCGCTGGCGCTTGAAATGAAGAACGGATAGCGGGTCAGCAGCTTGCGCCCGACCTCCAGCACATTGGTCGCCATCAGCGTCAGGTCGAAGCCGTACATCTCGGTCATGCGCGAGGCGACGACCGTATCGGCATAGAAGACGCGCTTGTAGAAAGCCGCGTGCGCCGGACGGACGTGCTGCAGCACCCGGTCAGCCCGGAAATGCGCAGCCGCGACGATGTTCGGCCGCAGCGTCAGATAGGGAAGCCAGGGAAGCTCGGCCGCCGCCTGCGGATCGGCGGCGAACCGCGCCGGATCGATCAGCGTCATCCCCGCATCGAGAAAGGCATCCATCTCGGCGGGAAAGATCCCGCCCGACTGCGAGACCCGATGATCGGGCGTCACATGGTGGATGCGGATCGTGCTGACAAGCTCTTCATAGTAGTAGAGGCCGAAGACATAGGCCTGGCTGTCGAAGTCGACATCGTCGATCAGGGTCTTGGCGGCGACAGGCAGAACCTCGCGCGCCTTATAGGCGCGGAAGCGCAGACGCTCGACATCCTCCATGTCCTCGGTGCTCTCGATACGCCGGTATTCGACGTGATCGAGAACCTCCATGAGCTTCATGCTGAAATCGCTGACTGTCGAAAACCCGTCCGCCATCACGCCCACCGTTTGTTAACGGACTATTAAGCATACGGTTTCTTCTCGCGCAATAATTGCAAACAATCTTAATCACATTTGAATCAATAAGGTTAATGGCGCCCGGAAAAGGCGCCGAGAAAAATACCGATCAGGTGGTGGGGTTCAGGCGGCTCCGGCCTTGCGGCGCGATGCCGGGCGGAGATTTCCGGAGAGGATGCCGATGTTCTGCGAGGGTACCGGCGGAGAGAACACATAGCCCTGGATGAGGTCAGCGCTGCGTTCCTTGTTGATGATCGCCAGCTGATCCGTCGTCTCGACGCCTTCGATGACGATCTTCAGGCCAAGCTCGCGGGCAAGGTTGACCGTGCCGCGCAGCAGCTTCAGCCGCCGCGTATCCTGGGCGATGTTGCGCACGAAGGAACGGTCGATCTTGACGATATCGAGCGGCAGCGTGTCGAGATAGCTGAGGCTGGAGAAGCCAGTGCCGAAATCGTCGATGGCAATGGTGATGCCGCGCGAGCGCAGTTCCGCAAGGATCGTGCGCACTGCGGCCGGCTCATCGATCAGGCAGCTCTCGGTGATCTCAAGATGCAGGCGCGAGGCCGGCAGGCCGGTCTTGGCGAGCGCCTCGGAGACGAGCAACAGGATATCGTTGTCGCGCAGGTCGCGCGCCGACAGGTTGACCGAAACGGCAATATGCTCCGGCCAGGTCATGCAGTCGCTGCAGGCCTGCACGAGGATGAAGCGGGTGATGTCGGAGATGATACCCATCTCCTCGGCCAGCCGGATGAAGACATCGGGCGGGATCGAGCCGCGCTCCGGGTGCACCCAGCGCGCCAACGCCTCGGCACAGTCGATCCGCGAGCCATCGGCGCGATACATCGGCTGGTAGACGGCGTTCAGCGCACCGGCGGCGACGGCATCGCGAAGATCGGCCTTGAGTTTCTGCTGCTCGACATAGCGGCCATCCATTTCGCGCTCGAAACCGGCAATGCCGCCGCGTCCACGCGACTTGCTTTCGAAGAGCGCCAGGTCCGCCTTGATACTCCACTCGTCCATCGCGAAGGCATTGCCCTCGAGCACGGCATAACCGGCACTGAGCGAGATCAGGAACGTCACCTCATCGGCCTCGTAATGGCCCTGGATGTCGGCATGCACGGTGCGGATCTCCGCCTCCAGCGCTTCCCGGTTCTTCGCATGTGGGAAGAAGATCACGAACTGGTCGCCCATCAGGCGCCCGACGATCGCGCTTCCAGCCTTTTCCTTGACCCGTTCGGCAATGGCGCAGAGCAGCTTGTCGCCGGTGATATGACCGCGCATGTCGTTGACATGCTTGAACTCGTCGATGTCGATGACCATGAAGCCGAGCGGGCCTTTGCGGCGCGGATGACGGTTCAGATAGTCTTGGACGAGCTGGCCGAAATATTCACGGTTCGGCAGGCCGCTCAGCGCATCGAAGCGGACCATATGGAGAATCTTCTGCTCGGCCTTCACGCGGCTGGAGACGTCTTCGAAGATCAGCACCGCCCCGCCATCGATACGGCGCTTGGCGGAGAACTCCAGCGACAGGTCCTCGGGCAGATGGATCAGCACGCGCGACATGCTGCCTTCGGCGACCTGCGACAGCTGGCGCAGGATCAGGTCCGGCTGCGAGGCATCGACGAAGCTGTAGCGCGCACCATAGCGCAGCACCGCGCCGAGATCGCGATCCTTCAGCCTGTCGGGGTCGCCGATCTTCAGGAGCTCGCAGGCCTTGCGGTTGATCACCTGAATCCGGTTGCCGGGGTCCACCATCACGAGGCCATGCGGCATGTTATTGAGCGCGGTATCGAAACGGTCGGCGATCAGCGAAATCTGCCGGTGGGCGATGACATTCTCGTAGAGGAATTCGCGAACGCCATTGGCCATCGCCCGCGTCGTCAGGCCGAAGGGAATGAGGAAGGCCGAAAGAATGGCGCGATAGAAATCGAGCGCCATCAGGCTACAGACGATCATCGGCAGACAGCAGGCAAGCGTCTGCAGGTCGATCGCCCGCTGCGAACCGTAATTGCGGCCGACGACCGACACCATTGATGCCATCGTCACCGCGATACAGGCGAGCTCGGCGAAGGGATCGCGCAGAATGAAGATCGCATAACCGCTGCCGATGCCGAGGATTGCCGCGGTCGAGGTTGCGCCGATCACATAGAATGTCTCCCAACGCTCGATATCGGCGCGCGTCAGCGACTGCTTCTCCACCTTGTCGAACTGGCGGAAGGTCAGCATGCGGCCGACGAAGGTCAGCAGGAAGGCGAGAGCGAGGAGATAATAGAGCGGCGCATCCGCCTTGGCGGCGACGGCAACGAAGGCAACGACATGCACGATAACGCCGGCCACGAGCGTCATGCGGTTCCCGAAGAGGGAACTCACGAATGACAGATACACATCCTTAGGGACCCTGTTCGGGTTATGTGGCTTCATCCATATTTTCCCTGTGCGCGGGCAAGATACTCAGAACCTTTTAAAAATTGATTGCATGAACCCTATGTATTTGGCCGGTTTTTCTAAAACTTTGAGACGAAATCCAAAATATTGACGCGTTATACGCAGCCGCGGGATGTATTATTTTCGACTGATATTCCGCTCATAGGTTGTCGCCGCCGGGACGGCCGGATGCGGGCGCCGGGCGCCGGGCCTACGACTAAACTCCTAGACGGCCCATTTAATCTTTCATTTTAGAAACCCTTCGTTTACACAAATTTCAACGAGGAGAACTTGCCGTAAAGGCAAACATGGGGAGAGGAATGGCGGCTCTGCTGAGTGTCAGCCGGCTGATCGATCGATTCAGCCAAGTTATCGGTAAGATTGCAGACTACATGGTGCTCTTCTGCTGCCTGATCAGCGCAGCCAATGCCATCGTCCGCTATACCTTCAATTACAGCTCGAATGGCTGGCTCGAGATACAGTGGTATCTCTTTGCCTATGTCGTCGTGCTCGGCGCCGCTCACACGCTGCGCAACAACGAGCATGTGCGCGTCGACCTGATCTACGGATCGGTCTCGGATCGCGCCCGGCTCTGGATCGACGCAATCGGCCTGATCGTCTTCCTGATCCCGGCCTGCATCTTCCTGTCGATCCTCTGCTGGCCCTATTTCATGCACTCCTTCCAGCAGGGCGAAGTCTCGGCCAATGCTGGCGGTCTGATCCGCTGGCCGGTCAAGTTCATGCTGTTTGCCGGTTTCGCGCTTCTCACCCTTCAGGGCATTTCGGAGCTGATCAAGAGGATCGCGGCGCTCGTCGGCGATATCCAGATCGACACGAAATACGAAAAGCCGCTGCAATAAGACGACTGGGGGAGAAAGCACGTGTTCGATTACGGTATTATTCCGCCCGCCATGTTCGTCGGCATGATCATCTTCATGCTCTATGGCTTCCCTGTCGCCTTTTCGCTCGCAGCCGTCGGACTGTTCTTCGGCCTGATCGGCATCGCGACCGGCCACTTTGGCGAAGTGTTCCTGCAGGCCCTGCCGCTGCGCTTCTTCGGCATCGTCTCCAACGACCTGCTACTCGCCATCCCCTTCTTTACGCTGATGGGCGCCGTGCTCGAGCGATGCGGATTGGCGGAAGACCTGCTTGAGGGCACCGGCAAGCTGTTCGGCGCAATTCCCGGCGGCCTGGCCTACGCCGTTATCCTCGTCGGCGCCGTGCTCGGCGCCATCACCGGAACGGTGGCTGCCTCGGTCATCACCATGGGCGTCATCTCGCTGCCGATCATGCTGCGCTACGGCTACAGCCCGCGGCTTGCGACCGGCGTCATCGCCGCCTCCGGCACGATCACTCAGGTCATCCCGCCGTCGCTGGTTCTCGTCGTTCTCGCCGACCAGCTCGGCCGCTCCGTCGGCGACATGTATCTCGGCGCCATCGGTCCATCGATCCTGCAGGTGGCGATCTTCGTCGGCTATATCCTGATCCTGTCGATCATCAATCCGAAGTCGATGCCGCCGCTGCCGAAGGAAGTGCGCGGCGATTTCGACTGGAAGCTGCTCGCCACAGTCCTCTGGGGTATGATCCCCTCGATCGTGCTGATCTTCCTAGTGCTCGGCACCATCTTCATGGGTCTCGCCACCCCGACCGAAGCCGGCGCACTCGGCGTCGTCGGCGCCATCGCGCTTGCCGCCCTGCACCGCCGCCTCACCTGGCCGCTGATCCGCGAGGCGATGACCTCGACCATGCACATTACATCCATGGTGGTGATGATCCTGATCGGCTCGACCTGCTTCAGCCTCGTCTTCCAGGGCATGGACGGCTCGCGCTGGATCGAGCACATGCTCTCGGGCATCCCGGGCGGTCCCGTCGGCTTCCTGATCTTCGTCAACATCTTCATCTTCATCCTCGCCTTCTTCCTCGATTTCTTCGAGATCGCCTTCATCGTCATCCCGATGCTGGCACCCGTCGCCCACAGCCTCGGCATCGACCTGATCTGGTTCGGCGTTCTGATCTGCGTCAACATGCAGACGAGCTTCATGCACCCGCCCTTCGGTTTCGCGCTCTTCTACCTGCGCTCGATCGCCAGCCGCGACGTGAAGACGAAGGACATTTACATGGGCGCGATACCTTGGGTCGGCATGCAGCTGATCCTCGTCGCGATCATCATCTTCTGGCCTCAGTCCGTCACCTACTGGCTGGACAAGGGTCCACAGGTCGATCCGAACACCATCAAGATCGAGGTTCCCGGCTTCGGCGGCCAGCTCGGTCTGCCGCCGATGGGTGCTCCGGGCGGCGCATCGCCGCAGATCCCAGGCCTCACCCTGCCGCCGCTCGGCACGCCCGGCCAGCCGCCGGCAGCCCCCGCCCCGGCAGCGCCGGCGCAGCCCGACCTCAGCCAGCCGCCGGTCATCAAGTAGGCAGCAAAAAAGCCCCGGATTTCTCCGGGGCTTTTTGTTGGCGGGTAGCTTTCTAAGCTCAGAGCTTCCCAGCGCGCTGCTGGATCATCATGAACGTATCGAAGGTGTATTCCGACAGCTGCATCCAGAGATAGGCGTCGCGCTTGAAGGCGGCCTGATCCTCGTAGATCTTCTTGAAATACGGGTTCTTCGAGGAGATGTCCTTGTAAAGGTCCATCGATGCCTGGAAGCAGGCCTCCATGATTTCCTGGCTGAACGGACGCAGCGTCGCGCCTTCGGCGACGAGCTGCTTCAGCGAGCCCGGGTTCTTCATGTCGTACTTCGCCATCATGTTGGTGTTGGCGTAAGCGCAGGCGTCGGTGAGGGCCGCCTGATAGTGCTTCGGCAAGCTGTTCCACTTTTCGAGGTTGAAGAAGGCGTGGACCGTCGGGCCACCTTCCCACCAACCCGGATAATAGTAATACTTCGCAACCTTGTGCAGGCCGAGCTTCAGGTCGTCATAGGGACCGACGAATTCGGCCGCATCGATCGTGCCCTTTTCGAGCGCCGGATAGATGTCGCCGCCACCGATCTGCTGCGGGATGACGCCGACCTTCGACATGACCTGACCGGCAATGCCGGCGATACGCATCTTGACGCCCTTGAGGTCGTCGAGCGTGTTGATCTCCTTGCGGAACCAGCCGCCCATCTGCGCGCCGGTGTTACCGGCCGGCATCGCGTAGATGCCCTGCGTCGCGTAGAATTCGTTCATCAGCGCATTGCCGTTGCCTTCGTAGAACCAGGCATTGGTCAGGCGGCCGTTGAGACCGAACGGAATGGCGGTGCCGATCGCGTAGGTCGGGTCCTTGCCGACGAAGTAATAGGAGCAGGTGTGAGCCGCTTCGACGGTTCCGGAGCTAACGGCATCGGCCGCTTCGAGAGCCGGCACGATTTCGGCCGCGGCAAAAGTCTGGATCTGGAAGTTGCCGTCGGTCGCCGCGGCAACATGCTTGGCGACGTCATCGGCGCCGCCATAGATCGTGTCGAGGCTCTTCGGGAACGACGACGTCATGCGCCACGAGATCTTCGGATTTTCCTGCGCGATCGCAGGTGCAGCCAATGCGCCAGCCGCGACGGCGCCTGCCCCCGTTGCACCCGCCTTCTTGATAAATGAACGACGATCCATCAAAAACCTCCCGTATAGATGGCAATGCGCGGCTAAACTCTTCCCTACCCGTCGCAATGGCGACGAGCTAAGCATGCAGCCGTTCGCGTTTCAAGCGTTAGTCTATGAGACTTTGGCATCACGGCAGCAATGCGGCACAGGCGGGCTTTCCATCAAAATCAGCAGTTTAGCCGATTTACGGGAGGGACGGAGGCCATTGCCGCAATTTGGCCAGCCATTGCGCCGAGAAGTTGACTTTGCAGCCGTTCTCGGCTCTCAAATAGCGATCACCAAGAGATTTTCCGGATAGACCATGACCAAGCCGATCGTTGCCGTTCCCGCCGATATCCGCACCCTCGATGGCGCCGTCTGGCACGCCGCCCAACACCAGTATGTCCGCGCAGCATTGAATGCCGCCGAAGTCATGTCGCTGATCGTGCCGGCTTTCGAGAAGGGCTATGACATCGACGCTATCCTCGATCGCGTCGATGGCGTGCTCGTCTCCGGTTCGGCTAGCAACGTTCACCCCTCGCTCTACGGCGTCGAGGCTCGGGAGAGCGACGGCCCCTTCGATCCGGCGCGTGATGCCACCAGCCTGCCGCTGATCCGCCGCGCCATCGACCGCGGCATCCCATTGCTCGCCATCTGCCGCGGCATCCAGGAGCTCAATGTCGCGCTCGGCGGCTCGCTCGCCAGCGAGATCCAGGAACAGCCGGGCATCTGGGACCACCGCAGACCCGAAGGCGTCGACCGCGACGGCATGTACGCCATCCGCCAGAGCGTCTTCGTCAAGGAAGGCTCCTGCATCGCCGGCATCATCGGCTCCGGCGAAATACAGGTGAACTCGCTGCACCGCCAGGCGATCGCCAAGACCGCGCCGCGTCTGCAGGTCGAAGCGCTCGCCGAAGACGGCACGGTCGAAGCCGTTTCCGTCATCGACGCCAAGGCCTTCGCCGTCGGCGTCCAGTGGCATCCGGAATATTGGGCCGAGACCGACAAGGCCTCGAACCAGATCTTCGCTGCCTTCGGCGACGCCGTGCGCGATTATGTGGCGAAGAAGGCCGCTGCTAGGGCCATCGCTTAAGCCTTGACGGGCGTTTCCGGCACTGGCGTCAGCGGCTTGCCCTGCTGGAACCAGCTGATCAGATTGTCCACGACCAGATCGGCCATGGCATTGCGCGTCGGCACCGAGCCGGATGCGAGATGCGGCAGCAGCACGGCGTTCGGCAGGTCAAGCAGACCGGCAGGCACATTCGGCTCGTCATAGAAGACATCGAGACCGGCGGCGCCGATGACACCGTTCTTCAGTGCTGCGATCAGCGCATCCTCGTCGACACTCCAGCCGCGGCCGACATTGATGAAGATACCACCGGATCCGAGTGCCGAGAGGATATCGGCATCGACGACCTTGTGGGTCTGCGGCGTCTTCGGAACGATGGCGATCAGCGTATCGACGGCGGCGGCCAGCTCCTTCAGCGACGGATAGTAGTCATAGGCGACATCCGGGTTGCGGCTGCGCGTGTGGTAGCTGATCTTGACCTTGAAAGGCTCCAGCCGCGCGGCGATTTCCTGACCGATGCGGCCAAGACCGAACATGCCGACATGCCGTCCCTTAAGCGAAAAGCGCGAAAGCGGATAATTGACGCCCGGCTTCCAGTTGCCGTCGCGCAGCCAGTTTTCGGCGCGCGGGAATTCGCGGGCGGTGTTGAGAAGCAGCGCCAGCGCCGTGTCGGCGACCTCGTCGTTCAGCACATCGGGCGTATTGGTGACGATGACGTTCTTCGAGGCCGCATGCTTCACATCGACGCCGTCATAGCCGACGCCGAAGCTCGAGATCACCTCGACAGCGGGAAGCCCGTCGATATCGGCTGCATTGATCGTCCCGGAAACCGCGACACCACGGATGCGCTTCGCCGTTTCGGCATCGATTGCCAGCTTGCCATTTGCGTCACGCCCCGCCGGTACCAGTTCGAAATGCTCCTGCAGTCTGGCAGGAACGCGATCGTGTATCTTCCCGGGAACGAGAATGGCAATGCGGGACATGGCTTTTCCTCTTGGCTGTGGGCTGGGGGCTATGAGCGGGAGCTGACGGGGCTCGTCGACTGACGGATGCGCATCTCCGGCTTGATCAGGTGAATACCATCGGGCTCGTGGCTGCCGGCAAGGCGATCGAGCAGCGCGCGCGCCGCAAGCCGGCCGACTTCCGCCTGGCCGTTCCAGACGGTGGTCAGTGCAGGTGTTGCGATCGATGCTTCCTCGAGGTCGTCATAGCCGGTGACCGATATGTCGCGGCCGGGAACCAGACCGGCGCGGGAAATACCGTTCATCAGGCCGATCGCGACGAGATCGTTCCAGCAGACGGCGGCCGTCGGTTTCTGCGGCAGAGACAGGAAGTGGACGGCGGCTTCGAAGCCGCCCTGCTTCGAGCGCGGCCCAGGAATGCGCAGGTTCGGATCGACCTCGATGCCGGCCTTGCGCAGCGCGTTGACATAGCCCTGGTAGCGGTCGCGGCCGGTCGAGGTCTGGTCGGTGCCGCCGATCATCGCGATCGAGCGATGGCCAAGGCCGATCAGGTGATTGGTGGCAAGCGAGATGCCGTAGCTGTCATCGCCGCGATAGGTCGGCAGGTCCATGACATCCATCGAACGCGCAACGAGGATCGCCGGCATGCCGTTATCCTCGGTCAGCTGCAGGTCCTCGGGCGGTGTGCCGATTGCCGGCGACATGATCACGCCGTCGCCGCCGAGCTGCAGCAGCGTCTCGATGAAGGTGCGCTGCTTCTCAACGGAGTCGTAATGGTTCGACAGAATGAAGGTGTGGCGGCTGCGGTCGAGTTCGCTCTCGATCGCTTTCAGGATTTCCCCGTAGAACGGGTTCATGATGTCATGCACCACGACGCCGATGATGCCGGAGCGCGAGGTGCGCAGGCTGGCGGCGCGGCGGTTATAGATATAGCCGAGCGCCCGGGCCTGTTCCTTGATCTTGTCGCGGGTGCTGCCAGCCACGAGCGGGCTGTCGCGTAGGGCAAGAGAGACGGTTGCCGTTGAAATACCGAGTGTTTCGGCAATCGTCGAAAGCTTGATCTTTTGAGCCACGCATCCTCCCCAGGCAACGCGCAAGATGGTGGAGCGCGATATGAGACCGGATGACGACGCCCCTTAAAATGTTTAATTAAAAGATTAAACGCAGAGAGGCAAACCTAAATTTCAGCCAGGTTTAATTTTCGTCCGGCTCTTCGAAATGCTGCACCTCGGCCTGGAGATTGCTGTCGATCGCTTTCAGCAGACGAACGAGATTGCGGATTTCCTTGTCGGAGAAATCGAGGGTCGCAAGCTTGTCGCAGGAGGATCCGGCCATTTCGATCGCCTGCACGCTGCCGCGGCCGAGCTCCGTCAGATAGACCTTGGTGAGGCGCGCATCTTCGGCATCCGGCTTGCGCTCGAGGAAGCCCTGCGCCTCCATGCGGCCGATCGTGCGGGTCATCGTCGGCGCCTTGACGCCGAGCCGCTGGGCAAGGCCGCCCGCCGTCATGCCGTCGCTTTCGGAAAGCGACAGGATCACGCCGTCCTGTCCGGCATAGAGGCCGCTTTCGAGAAGATTGCGCGACAGCACGGTGCGCATCGAGCGCGCCGCCTGCGTCAGGGCGGGCGAGAGATCGGCGACCGTATATTCGGTCTGGTCCTTCTTCTTGGACTTGTTCTTCTTGCCGTCCTTGTTCTTCTTGCCCATCGCCATCCCTTTGATTTACTGCAATATGACATTGCGCAGCTTCACGTCATAAACAAGGGGCATTGAAACCGGATGACAGTCCCCTCACTAAACTTTGCGGACAACGATCCGTCGCTGACGCCTGACGAAAGAAGCCGCTGGATCGCCATCTTACCACTTGGCGCACATGAGCAGCATGGCCCCCACCTGCCCTTCGATACTGACACCCTGATCGCCGAGGGCATCGTCGAGCGCCTCAAGGCAGCACTCCCCCCTTCCCTGCCGGTCACATTCCTCCCGGCCGAGCCGATCGGCTATTCGGTCGAGCATATGGATATCGAGGGAACGAAGACGCTCACCTATGGCGAGGCCATCCACCGCTGGCTTGGCATCGCCGGAATGCTGCACGATCTTGGCATCCGCAAGCTGGTGCTCCTCAACGCCCATGGCGGCAACTCGCCGCTGACGGCGATCGTCTCGACCGAGGCGCGCGTCCACTTCAACATGCTGGCGGTCGCCACCAGCTGGACCCGCTTCGGCGTCCCCGATGGCGTCATTTCACCTGAAGCGAAGGCGATCGACATCCATGGCGGCGATATAGAGACATCGGTGATGCTGGCGCT
Source organism: Rhizobium sp. BG4 (assembly GCF_016864575.1). Lineage (NCBI taxonomy): Bacteria > Pseudomonadati > Pseudomonadota > Alphaproteobacteria > Hyphomicrobiales > Rhizobiaceae > Rhizobium > Rhizobium sp. BG4. The sequence goes on along the minus strand of NZ_CP044125.1, from coordinate 2,408,999 downwards.
GCATCCATCCAAGGTGAAGATGCAGAAAGCCGCCGACTTTCCCTCGCGCCAGAGTGAATTTGCCAAGCGCTTCAAGCATCTGCGCGCCTATGGGCCGCATGCCTTCGGCTGGAAGATATCCGATCTCAACAAAACCGGCGTCGCCGGCAATGCCGCGGCAGCGACTGCGGAAAAAGGCGAAGCCCTGATTGCGCATGCCGTCAAAGGTCTGGTCGAGCTGCTGCAGGATGTCGATGCCTTCGACGCATCCGAACTAGGTTGAGACGCAGCACCGGCAGAATGTGATCTTATAACATTATAAAACCCTTTGAACTGCCGCTCCCAACTCCTTATATGAAACCGACCGTTTAAAGCCCCCACCGGCGGTATACCAATTTCTTCGAGGTTCTCATGACCGACGCAATTTCCACGCAGCAGAAGCCCATTCCCGTCACTGTGCTCACCGGCTATCTCGGTGCCGGCAAGACGACGCTGCTGAACCGCATTCTTTCGGAAAACCACGGCAAGAAATACGCTGTCATCGTCAACGAGTTCGGCGAGATCGGCATCGACAACGACCTGATCGTCGAGTCCGATGAAGAAATCTACGAAATGAACAACGGCTGCGTCTGTTGCACCGTGCGCGGTGACCTGATCCGCGTCGTCGAGGGCCTGATGCGCCGCCCGGGCCGTTTCGATGGCATCATCGTCGAGACCACCGGCCTTGCCGATCCCGTTCCGGTTGCCCAGACCTTCTTCATGGACGACGATGTCCGCGCCAAGACCGAGCTCGATGCCGTCATCGCCCTCGTCGATGCCAAGCACCTGCCGCTTCGCCTGAAGGACAGCCGCGAAGCCGAAGACCAGATCGCTTTCGCCGACGTCGTGCTCATCAACAAGACCGACCTCGTGACCGCGGAAGAACTGGCGCAGATCGAAGACATCGTCCACGCCGTCAACCCGTCGGCCCGCGTCTACAAGACCAGCCGCTCTGGCGTCGATCTGGCCCGCGTTCTCGACCAAGGCGCCTTCAATCTGGAGCGTGCGCTGGAAAACGATCCGCACTTCCTCGAGCATGGCCATGACGATCACGTCTGCGGCCCGGATTGCGATCACGATCACCATCATCACGCGCATGGTCATGACCATGACCACGATCATCACCACCATGATCACGACCACCATCACCATGGCGCCGTATCGCCGATCCACGACGTGACGGTTCAGTCCGTTTCGCTGCGCGGCGGCGAGATGATCGCCGAACGCTTCTTCCCCTGGATCCAGAAGATCACCCAGACGCAGGGTCCGAACATCCTGCGCCTCAAGGGCATCATCGCCTTCAAGGACGATGCCGAGCGTTACGTCGTTCAGGGCGTCCACATGATCGTCGAGGGCGACCATCAGCGTCCGTGGAAGGACGGCGAGAAGCATGAGACCCGTCTCGTCTTCATCGGCCGCGAACTCGACCGCGAAAAGCTCGAAGCCTCCTTCAAGGCGTGCGAGGCTGCGGCCTGATGCCAACAGTTGCTCCGCTTGATCTCGACGGCCATATCCTGGCCGTCGAATTTTTAGGTGACACCCCCTTCTTCGCCAATGCCAACGGCACCTTCCATCGCCTGGAAGGCAGCGAGAAGGTGACCGAAGCCCATCAGGGCATGCTCACCTGCATCCGCGATCCCTATAGCGAAAGCCTGATTTCAGGCGGCGAAGACGGCAAGGTCTTGCGCATCAATGCCGATGCCAGCGTCACCGAACTCGCCAGCGCGCCGCGCAAGTGGATTTCCCAGGTTGCCGCCGGCCCGCAGGGCGCCATCGCCTACTCCTACGGCAAGAGCGCCTTCGTGCGCCTGTCGAACGGCGAGACCAAGGAATTCACTGAAGAGCGCACGGTCGAGGGCCTCGCCTTCGCGCCGAAAGGCCTGCGCATCGCCGCTGCCCGCTATAATGGCGTGTCGCTGCATTGGGTGACAATGAGCGCCAAACCGGTCGATCTCGAATGGAAGGGCGCGCACACGGGCGTCACCTTCTCGCCCGACGGCAACTTCCTGGTCACCTCGATGCAGGAAAACGCCCTGCATGGCTGGAAGCTCGATATCAAGCCGGGCTCCGAGGCGCGCCACATGCGCATGACCGGCTATCCGGCCAAGGTGAAGTCGCTCTCCTGGTCCGCCAAGGGCAAATGGCTGGCCTCATCTGGCGCACCCGCCGCCATCGTCTGGCCCTTCCAGGGCAAGGATGGCCCGATGGGCAAGTCGCCGTTGGAGCTCGGCACCCGTGCCAACATCATGGCGACCTCGGTGAAATTCCATCCGGCCGAGGATATCCTGGCAATCGGCTTCATCGACGGCATGATCCTCGCCGTGCGCCTTGCCGACAGCAAGGAAGCGCTGATCCGCCGCCCCGGCAAGGGCGCCATCACCGACATGAGCTGGAGCAAGAACGGCAAGCTGCTGGCCTTCGCCTCGGAAGCCGGCGATTGCGGCGTGGTCGATATCTCGACCTGATCCTTCAGGCGCGGCTTTACGAAAGCCGCGCCGCCTGGATGATTTCTCCCAGAACATTATGCAGCGCATCGCGATAGCCGTTGCGCGCCGAAGGGCCGCTCTCGGCCGAAGTCATGGCGACCGTCAGGTTCAGTGACGGGATGATGTAGAGCATCTGCCCGCCATAGCCCCAGGCGAAATGCACCGTCTCGCCGCCGATCTGCCGCTCGAACCAGCCGTAGCCATAGCCATCGCCGGAGAAGCGGGAATTGGTGCGTTGCTGCCATGACTGCGTAATCCAGTCGGCAGGCACGACCTGCACGCCATCGGCCGTCTTGCCGCCATTACGATAGAGCTCGCCGAAGGCCAGCAGCGACCGGGCGCTCATCGCCATCTGATTGCCGCCGAGATAGATGCCCTGCGGATCGCGCTCCCATGCACCGATGCGGAAACCGTCCACCGGCTCGAACCAGTCCCGCGCCAGCGCCAGCGTCGACTTGCCGCCGACCTTGGTCAGGATCGCCGACAGCAGATGGGTCGAGGCGGTCGAATAGAGCATCTGCCCGCCCGGCTCGTCATCGAAAGGCTGGGCGAGCGCGAAGCGCACCCAGTTGCGGCTCGATACCCAGCGCCCGTAGTTCGGCCCCGACATGCGCCCGAGCCCGGCCTGCATGGAGAGCAGATTGCCGATGGTGATCTCGCTCAGCCGCGGATCGGGATTGTCAGGCAGATCGGCCCGCAGGATCGATGCGATCTTCTGGTCAGGTCCTTCGAGCAAACCCTTCGAGATGGCGATACCGACCATCGCCGAAATGATAGACTTCGAGGCCGATTTGATATTGGCGGATTCGGAGGTCTTATGACCACGATATCCCTGCTCGGCAACGATCTGGCCATCACGCGCGATAACCACTGATTTCAGCGGTGTCAGATCCTGACGGGTGCGCAGGCTTTCGAGCAGATCGCCCAGGCGCTGACCTTCCGCAAAAGCGGAGAAAGGCATGGTGACGACGACGATGAGGGCGGCGAGAAATCTTTGCATGCCCGCAAGGTAGCGCCCTCCACGAGACAAATCATCCGCCGTGCTCGGCATCTCACGCGCTCGTGAAAACCTATGAAGCCCCTTGCCGCAGGACACTATGGCGCGACATAGTCCCGGCCGAATGGATGGAGGAGATATCTATGGCACGCGTCGCCGTTATCGGAGCAACAGGTCACGTCGGCACCTATCTGGTGCCGCGGCTGCTCGAGGCCGGGCATGAGGTGATCGCGATCAGCCGCGGCCGGTCGGAGCCCTACACGCCGCATGCCTCCTGGAAGAGCGTCGAATGGAAGGAAATGGATCGCGCCGATCTCGAGCGCGACGGCAGTTTCGGCCGGGCGATCCGCGCCCTGAAGGCGGATATCGTCATCGACAAGATCTGCTTCACGCTTGATAGCGCCCGCCAGCTCGGCGAAGCCCTGAACGGCCATGTCGGTCATCTGCTGCATACCGGCACGATCTGGACGCATGGACATTCTCTAGCCGTGCCGACCCGCGAGGATGCTGCAAAGGCGCCCTTCGGCGACTACGGCATCCAGAAGAAGGCAATCGAGGATTACTTCCTGCAGGAAGCCAGGCTCCGCGGCCTGCCGGTGACGCTCATTCATCCCGGCCATATCGTCGGCCGCGGCTGGGCGCCGCTCAATCCGGCCGGTCATTTCAATCTCTCGGCCTTCGAGACTATCGCCCGTGGCGACCAGCTGACGCTGCCGAATTTCGGCCTGGAAACCGTCCACCACGTCCATGCGGATGATATCGCCGCCCTGTTCATGGCGGCGATCGGCAACTGGCGAGCCTCGACCGGCGAAAGCTTCCACGCCGTCTCCGAACAGGCGCTGACACTGCGCGGCTATGCCGAGGCGATGTATCGCTGGTTCGGCCACGAACCGAAGCTCGCCTTCAAGCCTTATGACGAATGGAAGAAAGAGCAGCCGCCAGTCGACGCGGCGGCGACATGGGAACATATCGCCCGCAGCCCGAACTGCTCGATGGAGAAGGCCCGCAATCTTCTGAATTTCCGGCCGCGCTACAGCTCGCTGGAAGCGGTGCAGGATTCCGCCGGCTGGCTGATCGAGAACGGCAAGATCGCCGGCTGAAAACAAAAAAGCCCCTCTCCTTTCGGGAGAGAGGCTTGTTGCCGGTCAGGCCGCCTTCCGGACCGGCGCGCTCGTCAGCATGCGGCCCGTGGGCACGATCATGCCGGCAGCGCCGTCAAGCCAGCCCTCGACCAGCTCCAGCGCCAGGAAGCGCGAGCGTTCGAACGGACCGGGCATGACGAGATGGCGAGCACCCTCGGCAAAGAAGCCGAAACGCTCGTAGTAAGCCGCATCGCCGACCAGCAGGATCGCACCGTGACCGCGGTTCTTCGCTTCGAGAATCGCCGCACGCATCAGCGCACCACCGATGCCCTTGCCTTCATAGGCGGAATCGACGGCAAGCGGGCCGAGCAGCAGCGCCGTGATCGGCGTGCCCTCGCTGCTGACGCCGGCCTCGACGTTCCAGAGACGTACGGTACCGATCAGATGAGCGTCGCCATCGCGGGCGACGAGTGCCAGACCTTCGGCAGGAACGCGGCCACGGCGGATCTTTTCCGACGACTTCTTGCGGCGGTTCGGGCCCATGGCGCGGTCGAGAAGATTCTCGCGTGCCACGACATCCGAAGGGTTCTCGGCATCGATGGTGAAAATGGAAGGCGCAAAGAATGCGCGGACAGAATCAAGAACAGCGGCCATCGTGGCCTCCCGTACCCAATACCGTAGTTAGCGGCGATGAAAAGGAATTGTGAGTTTGCCGCCCCGGCTGGCTACGGGGCTGGCACCATCAGATGATGTAGGCCTTCAGCGGCTCAAAGCCGTTGAAAGCGACCGCCGAATAGGTGGTCGTGTAGGCGCCGGTGCCTTCGATCAGGATCTCGTCGCCGATCGAGAGAGTGAGCGGCAGCGGATAGAGATTCTTTTCGTACAGCACGTCTGCAGAATCGCAGGTCGGGCCGGCAATGACGCAGGGTTCCATCTCGTCCTGATCGCGCTCGGTGCGGATCGGGTAGCGAATGGCTTCGTCCATGGTTTCGGCCAGACCGCCGAACTTGCCGATGTCGAGGAACACCCAGCGGGCTGCATCGTTGTCCGACTTCTTCGAGATCAGCACGACTTCCGTCTTGATGACGCCTGCATTGCCGACCATGCCGCGGCCCGGCTCGATGATCGTCTTCGGCAGGTTGTTGCCGAAGTGGTCACGGAGGCTCTGGTAGATCGCACGGCCGTAGGCTTCCGCCGACGGAACGTCACGCAGGTACTTGGTCGGGAAGCCGCCGCCCATGTTAACCATCTGCAGGTGGATGCCCTGCTTGGCCAGCTGAACGAAGACACGCTTGGCATCGGCAAGAGCCGAATCCCAGGCATCGACCTTGGTCATCTGCGAACCGACGTGGAACGATACGCCGTAGGACTCCAGACCCAGCTGGTGAGCGTAGACGAGAACGTCGACGGCCATTTGCGGGACGCAGCCAAACTTGCGCGACAGCGGCCATTCGGCGCCTTCGCCATCGGTCAGAACGCGGCAGAACACACGGGCGCCGGGAGCGGCGCGCGAGATCTTCTCGACTTCCTCATGGCTGTCGACCGCGAAGAGGCTGACGCCGAGCGCATGCGCGCGGGCAACGTCGCGTTCCTTCTTGATCGTGTTTCCGTAGGAAATACGGGCAGCGGTCGCACCAGCATTCAGCGCCATTTCGATTTCAGCGACGGACGCGCAATCGAAGTTGGAACCCATGTCGGCAAGCAGCTTCAGAACTTCCGGAGCCGGGTTTGCCTTGACTGCATAGTAGATAGCGCTGTCCGGCATGGCGTGGCGGAAAGCGGAGAAATTGTCACGAACGACGTCGAGGTCAACCACGAGGCAGGGACCGTCGGGACGTCGGGTTGCGAGAAAGTCGCGGATGCGCTGAGTGGTCATATCAATCCCTTTTCAATTCCAGAGCTCCGGCAAAAACCGGAGGACAAAGGGCATACGATTGCTCGCATTGGAACCAGCCGGTGGAGACCCCGGAACCATAGCAAGCGCTCGATGCGCGAATGTTGAATCGACGCCGCATACGCGACATGGACTCGGCTTTGTCTGCCATGGATTGGAGGGTGTTCCCTACCGCACTTCCGGCAATGAAGGTGTGCCTCTTCAGTAACCCCGCTGATGGAAAGCAGGGAGAGAACAAAAAGGCCCGCACCGTCGTTGCTTCAGGCGTCCTCGCATTTTCCGGTTGGCCGGAATAGCGACTGGAGGGGTTAATTCCAGGTACCTTACCGATTTCCTCACCAATTCGAGGGTTCGGCGGACACCCATGGGCACGTGCGACTTTGGGCTGAGGACGAGATAAGAATATTCGGCGTCATAATCAAGAAATTTTTTGACCCCGGGCCTAAAAAATAAATTGAACGAAGAGCCGCAATTTGTTCAATCTTCCGCAACGAAGCAGGGGGTCGCCATGGATACGCTTACCCGCATACGCGCCTTTATCGATGTCGTTGAAGCGGAAGGCTTTTCCGCCGCGGCGCGCAGGACCGGCCGCTCGAAGGCGTTGCTCTCCAAATATGTGCGCGAGCTGGAAGACGAACTCGGCGCCCTGCTGCTCAATCGCACTACCCGCCAGTTCTCGATGACCGAGGCCGGGCACACCTATTATCGCACCGCTTCCGACATCCTGAAGGAGATCGACAATCTCGCCGATCTGGTGCGCGAGAATAACGCGCAGCTCAAGGGTCGGCTGAAGATTTCGGTGCCGCGCACCTTCGTCGATGCCGAAGTCGGCCAGTGCCTGATCGACTTCGCCAAGGAGAACCCCGACCTGCAGCTCGAGATCGCCGCCGACGACCGTTTCGTCGACCTGATCGAGGAAGGCTTCGATCTCGCGATCCGCGTCACCAAGCTCGAAGACTCCGGCATGATCGCCCGCAAGATCTCGGATTTCCGCGTCCACATCTGCGCCACGCCGGAATTTCTGGAACGCCATCCAAATATCGAGCATCCGTCCGACCTCTCGAACGTCCCGTTCATCGTCGACACCAATGCCCGCACCCAGGCGAGCATCCGCTTCTACAATCCTGACAGTAGCTCCTTTGCTGTCGCCGTTGCCGGTCCGATGGAGGTCAACAGCCCGCATGCGACATTGCGTGCAGCACTTTCGGGTCTCGGCATTGCGCTGATCCCGGATTTCATCGCCCGCAAGCCGATCGAGGATGGGCGTCTGGTGACCCTGTTCAACGACTATCTCCCCACGGATCGCGGAATCTACGCGGTTTATCCGCACCGCCGCTACCTGCCGGCCAAGGTGCGCATCTTCGTGGACTATCTCCACGGCTGGTTCCGCAAGCACAGCTGAAACCGGCCTGATTCACTTTGCCGCCTTGAGACCGGTCCCAATTCCGTCCCATTGTCAGGCAAGAAAACACCAACCGATTTGGGCAGAGCGGTAAGCCGACGCATGAAGAAATCCACGTTCCTGATCGCCGGGCTGCTGGCACTCGCACCGGCCGCGGCCATGGCGCATCCGCATATTTTCGTGGAGGCCCGGCTGGAAGTGGTGGCCGGCCCGGATGGCAACATCCAGGAGCTCAGAAACATCTGGCGCTTCGACGAAGTCTTCTCGTCCTCCGTCGTCATGGACTTCGACAAGAACACCGATCTGAAGCTGGAGCCGAACGAGCTCGCGGAAGTCGGCAAGACAGTCCGCGATTCCCTTGCCGACTACGATTACTACATGAACCTGACGGTCGACGGTAAGAACGTGACAGTAGAAAAGCCGGACATCATCCATGTCGACTACAAGGAAGGGCAGCTCCTGATGTTCTTCGCGGTCAAGCCGTCGCAGCCGATGCCGCTGAAGAGCAGGCTGACCTTCGGCGTCTATGACCCCACGCTCTATACGTCCATCGACTTTCCGAGCGACAAGGAGCTCGTCCTGGTCGGCGATGGCTTCAAGGGCTGCAAGCATGATGTCCTGCGCCCCGATCCGGATCAGGTGATCTCGCAGAACAAGCAATCGCTGACCGACGCCTTCTTCAATGACCCGACGGGCACGAACATGTCGAAGCTCTTCGCCACGAGGCTGGAAATCTCATGCTGAAGCACGGCAGGCCGCTTATCCTTTCCGCCGTGGTTCTGATGCTGGTTGCCGCCGCTGGCAGCGCCCATGCTCAGTCGCCGCTCGGTATCGGAACGGCGGAGCCGAGCTTTCAGCCGATCGGCGGGCCGCTGGCGCCGCTCTTTGCCTATGTCAACTACGAGCAGCAGGCCTTCTATCGCGCGCTGACCGGCGCGCTGAAGGCGATGCGGGATGATCCCTGGCAGCTCACCTCGCTGATCGGCCTCTCCTTTGCCTACGGCATCTTCCATGCGGCAGGTCCCGGGCACGGCAAGGCCGTCATCTCCTCCTATATGATCGCCAACGAGGTCGAGCTCCGCCGCGGCGTCGTCATCTCCTTTATCTCTGCCTTCATCCAGGGCATCGTTGCCGTGGCGCTCGTCGGCGCCGCTTGGCTCGTCCTGCGCGGCAGCGGCATCACGCTGACGCAGGCAACGCATGCGATGGAGATCGCAAGCTTCGTCATGGTCATCGCCTTCGGCAGCTGGCTGCTGTTCCGCAAGCTGCGCTCGATGATCTCAGGCCTGCCGAAGCGCGAAGTGGTGGCAACGGCCGAAGGCCCGGTCAGCATGATGCTGGACTGGAAGGACAATGACAGCGCGCAGCAATCTGGTGTCTACGCCTTCGGCGAGACCAAGGCCCGCAAGGCCGGCCACAACTTCATTTCCGGCATGGCCTGTGAGACCTGCGGCCAGTCGCATATGCCCGATCCCTCGCTGCTCGGATCGGATACATTCAGCATCCGCGAGGCCTGGTCGGCGATCATCGCCGTCGGCCTTCGCCCCTGCTCCGGCGCGCTGCTGGTGATGACCTTCTCGCTACTGAACGGTCTCTATCTCGGCGGCGTGCTTTCGGTTCTCGCCATGTCGCTGGGAACGGCAATCACCGTCGCCATCCTTGCGACCCTTGCGGTCACTGCGAAGGGCACCGCTGTGCGCATCGCCGGATATGGCTCGAAGTCCTCGATCTGGATCGGCAACACGATCGAGATCCTCGGCGCAGTCCTGGTCATCTGCTTCGGCGCCCTGCTTCTCGGCGCCTCGCTGCAGGGCTGAGGCTCAGCGGCCTTTGTTGCGCTGATAGCGGGCGCGCAGCCAGAAGATCACGAAGAATCCGAGGAGCAGCACGGCGCCCACGGCAAAAGCCAGTGGCGGAGAATACCTGCCGATCCAGAGCACCAGGCTCGGCAGGAAATAGATGACGAGCCCCGCACCGAGTAGGATGACGGCGGCGGCAATCGCCTGAGAACGGCTCTCCGGGCTCATACAAGCCTTTCCTTTTCAAGATCGGCACGGATGTCCTCGAGGCGGCGCTTCTGCTTGCCGTCGGATCCGAAATTCTCAGGGGCGAGCCATGCCTCGAACGCGTCGTTGATACCAGGCCATTCGCTATCGATCATCGAGAACCAGGCGGTGTCGCGGTTCTTGCGCTTGGAGATCATGTGCTGGCGGAAAACGCCCTCGAAGGTGAAGCCGTAGCGGGCGGCCGTGACCTTGCTCGGCTCATTGTTGTTGTCGCACTTCCATTCGTAGCGGCGATAGCCGAGATCTTCGAAGACGTGCTTGGCCATCAGGTAGTGCGCTTCAGTCGACAGCGGCGAGCGCTTCATATCGGCGCCATGCGCCACACCGCCGACTTCGACGACGCCGTTTGCAGCATCCGCGCGCATGTAATTCGCCATGCCGACGACCTTGCCGGTGGCGTTGTCGCGGAAGATATGCGTCAGCCAGCCGCCCTTCTTGGCGTTGTCGAGCCAGGCGCCGAAATCCTCGATGCCACCGAAATCGTCCTGCGAGAAATAGAGAAGCAGAGGATTGATGCCCATGCCGCCAAGCCCATCCCAGAGCGCCTGCAGATGCTCATCGCGCACGAAAGGCTCGACCGTCACATAACGGCCCTTGAGCGTCACATAGCCGGGGGCGGAAACCTTGTAGGTGGAAAGATCGCGCATCGTCACTCCTCTCATCGAAGAGTGGATAGGCCAGCCGCCCCGGAAAGGCAACCGGCCCTATTGTCACTGAGGCAAAGCCATCACTGCGAGAGCGTGACCTTGGCCGACGACACCGTCGCCTCGATATGATCGACGAGCGCATCGGGAAGACCGAGACGTCCGGCAAGCAGATCGAGATAGCCGCGCTCGGCACGCGAATCCGGCTCGATCGTCAGGCGCGAGGCGGTGTAGAGCTCCACCTTCTGCTCTTCGGTCTTCGCAGCCGAAATCAGCGAGTCGAGATCGGTCGGAGACGCCAGCTCCTTCTCGATGAAGGCGACCGCCTCGCCGCTGACATCAGCGGCCTTCATCTTGTCCATGATCAGCGCCCGCTCGCCATCATCGATATGGCCGTCGGCCTTGGCGGCGGCGATCATTGCCCGGATCAGCACCAGCACGAATTCGTTGCTGCCCGCCGGCGACTGCGGACCAAAACCAGAATCGACAGGAGGCGGCAGAACGAGCGGCGTGGATGGCTGCCGGGCGGGCTCGGCAGGAGCGGCGGGCGCCTGTCCCGCCTGATAATTCTTGTAGGCCTGGTAGCCGAGGCCGGCGATCGCGGCCAGTCCGCCGATCGTCAGCGCATTGCCGGCAATGCTGCGCCCGGTCTTGGTGCCGAGCAGCACGGTTGCCAGCGCTCCGGCCTTCCAAGGATTGTCCTTGGCCATCTGCACGGCGCCGCCTGCGCGGTCGCGAACCGAACCGCCGACACCTGGAATCTGCGATCCCAGGAACTGGTCAAGAAGCTTCTTTGCGTCGAACATTCCCCGTCTTCTCCCTGTTTTGAGGCTGGGATGAAGATAGGAACTGCAACTGTAAATACAAATGCAGGCGCAAACCGCCTGCATCAATAGCGATCAATAAAATGTCAGGCCTTGAGCGCTGCGGCTTCGGCGGCGAGCTTGGTAATGCCTGCCCAGTCGCCAGCGGCAACCAGTTCCTTCGGCGCGACCCACGAGCCGCCGACACAAACGACGTTCGGCAGCGAAAGGTAGTCGTTGGCGTTCTTCAGCGAGATACCGCCGGTCGGGCAGAAGATCATGCCGGCGAGCGGCGAGGAAAGCGCCTTCAGGTAAGCGGCGCCACCAGCCTGTTCGGCCGGGAAGAACTTCAGGACCTGGTAGCCTTCTTCGCGAAGCGCCATGACTTCGCTGACGGTGGCAGCACCCGGAAGCAACGGAACGTGGGAGTCCGCAGCCGCATCGAGCAGCTCCTGCGTTGCGCCCGGGCTCACGATGAACTTGGAACCGGCAGCGACGGCAGCTTCCCAATGCGCAGCGTTGAGGATCGTGCCCGCGCCGACTTCGGCACCTTCGACTTCTTCGGCAACGGCACGGACGGCATCGAGAGCAACCGGCGTGCGCATGGTGATCTCGATCGCCTTCAGGCCGCCCGCGACCAGCGCGCGGGCCAGCGAAACACCGGCCTTCACGTCGTCGATGATCAGCACCGGAACGACAGGCTGCAGTTTGAGGATGGAAAGGAGCTTTTGTGTTTTTTCGCCCATGGCCACGGTCCTTTGAAACGATTGAAATTCGGGTTCGGCATACGCCCAAGGGTACACTTTGTCGAGACTAAAGCGATCTTTGGCATAAATGGGTTTGAACGATTATTTTTTTGCGCTAGCTTAGCCCCGTCGTCACAAAAGGTTCACTGTAATGGCGAAGGAAATCGAGCGGAAGTTTCTGGTACGCACCGATGGATGGCGCGCCAAAGCCGTATCGAAAGCAATCCTCAAACAGGCCTATGTCGCCTCGATGGACGACCGCTCGGTGCGGGTACGCGTCCTCGACGGAGAGAGTGCGCGGCTGACGATGAAGATCGGCCGCAGCTCCATGACCCGCGACGAATTCGAATACGACATCCCCGTTGCAGATGCCGAAGAACTGATGGAAAGCGCCATCGGCATCGTCATCGAGAAGACCCGCTACCGCGTGCCCCACGAAGGCTTCGTCTGGGAAGTGGATGTCTTCGGCGGGCCGCATCGCGGCCTCATCATCGCTGAAGTCGAGATGAAATCCGAAAGCGACGCCCCGCCCCTTCCGACCTGGCTCGGTCGCGAGGTGACGGGCGATTTCCGCTATTCGAACCAGGCGCTGGCGACCGAATACCAGTACGACCGGCATGCCCTTCCGCATTCGGCCTGACGCGGATTTCACCAAGAGTTTCAGAGAAGCCGCCGCCGGCGAGTTGCAGGCTGCGCGCGATGTCATCGAGCAGCGGCCCGAGGGCACGCACCAGGCAATCCACGCCTTCCGCAAGAACCTGAAAAAGGTGCGCTCGCTCTACCGCCTGGTTGCGGCAGACGCGCGAAAATTCCAGAAGCAGGAGAATGAGAGGCTGCGCGAGATGGCGCGATCGCTGTCCGCCATCCGCGATGCCGAAGCGCTGATCGAGACCGTTCGCTATCTCAAGTCGTACGCACCGGACCCGGAAGAGGCAAGCTCGCTGGATCGCATCGCAGCCATCCTGGAAACGCGGCGGAACTGGATGACCGAGGCCGAAGCCGGCATTGAGGCGAAGCTCCGGGAGACATCGGAAGCCCTCAAGCACGCCCTCTGGGCCCTCGACGACATATCCTTTCCGTCAAGCCCAAACAAAGCCGCCAAACTCGTCGCCAACGGCTGGAAGCGCACCGCAGCAAAGGCGCATCAGGCGCTCGAAGCCTGCCATGGCGAAGCCTCGGACAGCGCCTTCCACGAACTCCGCAAGCGCACGCAGGATTACCGCGCCCATCACGGGCTGCTCTCCCCGCTCTGGCCATCCGCGATGAAGGCGAAGCGCGCCGCCGCCAAGGAACTGGTCGACCGCCTCGGCCATGTCCACGACCTCTCCGTCCTCAGCGATCTCGTCGAGGCCGAACCGCAGCTGTTCACCCGCAGCGACGACCTCGCCCATCTCCTCGACGCAATCATCCGCAGGCAGCAGGAAGACCGGCGCCTAGCGCTTGCACAGGCCGAAGAGATCTTCGCCGACAGTCCTGACGAGGAAGCCAGGCGCGTCGGGCTGCTCTGGAACTCACTGAGAAAATGAAGCTGCGCTGTTGACCTCAATATTACTTGAGGTCCTAACTTGGGTCGGTCAACGAAATCCTGACCGAGGACATCATGCCGGCCAACAATGCGACAGTCCCGCAAATCCAAGGCATCTACGAAACGCATCTCAGTGTTGCCGACCTGAGAATCTCCATTCCTTTCTATCGCGATATCCTGGGCCTTGAGCTCGCGGCCGAATTCCCGGAACGGCGGATCGCCTTCTTCTGGGTCAACGGCAAAGAGAACGCCATGCTTGGCCTTTGGGAAACCGGCACAGCGCCAATAAGGATGCGTCTGCACATCGCCTTTCGGTTATCACAGGAGGAGATGTTTCGAGCACCCGCTCTGCTGAAGAGCAAAGGTATTGACGTTCGCGGCTTCCATGGCGAGCCGGTCTCCGAGCCAATCGTCATCGGTTGGGTGCCCGCGCTCTCGCTGTATTTTGACGATCCGGACAAGCATTCCATCGAATTGCTGAGCGTGCTCGACAATGAGCCGGATCCTGCCTTCGGTATGCGTTCCTATGAAGAATGGAAGCGTCTTTCGAAGCATGCAACCCCGTGACCAGGGTCATGAGGGCACCGCGCTCCCGCGTAATGTCATTGCGCAGGAGCGCCATATTCTGTATTTCCACCGCCCATGACCGACAGCATCACTACATCCAGCCCGTTCCTGGTGGCGGCGCTCTATCATTTCGTTTCCGTGCCGCGCTTCGAAAGCCTGCGCGACCCCTTGCAGGCGCTCTGCGAGGAAAACGGCGTGAAGGGAACGCTCTTGCTTGCCCATGAAGGCATCAACGGCACGATCGGCGGTCCGGACGACGGTGTCAGGACGGTGCTTGCCTATCTGCGCGCCCAGCCGGAATTCGCCGGCCTGGAGCACAAGGAAAGCCGTGCATCGAAGATGCCTTTCCTGCGCATGAAGGTGAAGCTGAAGAAAGAGATCGTCACCATGGGCGTCGAGAATATCGACCCCAACAAGGTCGTCGGCACCTATGTGGCGCCGCAGGACTGGAATGCGCTGATCTCCGATCCTGATACGATCGTCATCGACACCCGCAACGACTACGAGACGGCAATCGGCGTCTTCCGAGGCGCGGTCGACCCGAAGACCAAGACTTTCCGCGAATTTCCGGAATGGGTGCGCAACAATACCGGCCTGCACAACAAGCCGAAGATCGCCATGTACTGCACCGGCGGCATCCGCTGCGAAAAGGCCACCGCCTTCATGAAGGAGCAGGGCTTCGACGAGGTCTACCACCTCAAGGGCGGCATCCTGAAGTATCTCGAGGAAGTGCCGCAGGAAGAGAGCCTCTGGGAGGGCGCCTGCTTCGTCTTCGACGAGCGCGTCTCGGTCGAGCACGGATTGAAGGAAGGCGAGCACAAGCTCTGCCACGCCTGCCGCAACCCGATCACCGCCGAGGAGATCACCTCGCCGCACTATGAGGAAGGCGTTTCCTGCAGCAACTGCTACGGCACGCGCACCGAGGAAGACCGTCTCCGCTACCGCCAGCGACAGCACCAGATCGCGCTCGCCAAGAAGCGCGGCCAGAAGCATATCGGCACGTAAACTTTAGCTGCGAAGAGCTTTTAGGCCGCGCTGGTCCGGCGCGGCTTGCTGTTTTCTTCCCGCCGCGTCTCCAGCATGTCGCTGATCTTGTCGGCAGGAACCGGCTTGCTGAAATAGTAGCCCTGCAGGCTGTCGCAACCGAAGAGGCGAACGGCAACCGCCTGGGCCTCGGTCTCGATGCCTTCTGCCGTAACAGGAATGTTGAGCGAGCGGGCGAGCGCCACGGTCGCCTGCAGCATTTCGCGCTGGCTTTCACTCTCCGTCACGCCATCGACCAGCGAGCGGTCGATCTTGATGCGGTCGAAGCCGAACTGGCGGAGATAGCCGATCGACGAGAAGCCGGACCCGAAATCGTCAAGCGCCACCTTCACGCCGAGCGTCTTCAAGCGCTCGATCGACTGGCGGGTGCGCTGCGGGTTCTGGATCATGTAGCCTTCGGTGATCTCCAGCGTCACGCGCGACGCCTCGATCTCCGTCTGCTTCAGGACATAGCGGACATAATCGGTGAAGGCCGGGTTGCGGAACTGGCCAGGCGAGACGTTGACCGATATGCGCAGCTCCGGCCATTGCTTGGCCGTCTCGCAGGCCTTGCGCAGCACGAAGAGGCCGAGTGCCTCAATGAGGCCGCTGGTTTCGGCAACCGGAATGAAAACGTCAGGCGAGATCGGCCCAAAGCCCGGACGGTTCCAGCGCACCAGCGCCTCCACACCGTTCATCTCATAGGTCTCGGCATCGATCAGCGGCTGATAGGCCAGCGTCAGGTCGCCGCTTTCGATGGCGGCGCGAAGATCGATTTCAAGCGCATTGCGCTCCTCGCGGTCGGCATCCATCGCCGGATCGTAGAGCATCATTCGAGCGCGGCCGGCTTCCTTGGCCTTGTACATCGCGAGATCGGCACGGCGGACGAACTCCTCGCGGCCTACGGCACCCTCAGGCGACATGGCGATGCCTATGCTGGCGCCGATGACGACGACGCGGCGGCCGATTTCCAGCGGCTCCGCCAGGAAATCGAGGATCTGCTCGGAAAGCTGCAACGCTTCAGCATTGCCGCCATCGGTGTGGAAGGCGATGGCGAACTCGTCGCCGCCGATGCGGGCGAGAACGGCATGAGGCGGGATCAACACCTTGAGACCCGCCGCAACCGCGCGGATCAGCTGGTCGCCGGTGCCATGGCCATAGCTGTCGTTGACTTCCTTGAAGCCATCGAGATCGAGATAGAGAATAAGGATGTTCTTCTTGGCCTGCTGCGCTTCCTCGACCATCGCGTCGATGGCAACGCCGAGACCATCACGGTTCCACAGACCGCTCAGCCGGTCGCGCAGCGCTTCCTCGCGCGCGCCGATCTCCTCGGCCTTGATACGCCGCCCGGCCATCCAGCCGATGACGAGCAGCACGGCGAAGAACAGGCCGACCAGACCGAGCGCCTTGACCACCGTCGGGCGCACCTGATCGTAGCCGATATCGCCGGGCGAACGCGACGTCCAGACGAGCTTGCCGAGCGTCACGCCCGAGGCATCGTCGATATTGACGGAATACTTAGCCGGTGTATCCGCAGGCACCAGCTTCATGCCATGGATCACATAGGTCTCGCCGAGACCCTTCACCTTCTCATCGTCGAGATGGCGGGCAAAGATAAGGTAGCGGCGCTGATCGGCAGACTTGTCCAGCGCGCCGGATTTTTCACGCACGAGCGCGATACCGGCTGCGGCAATGCCGCTCTTCGTACCGACGAAACCGACGGCTTCCGGCTTGTCCGCTCCGGCGGCACGCGCCTGGTCGAACAGCGCCCACAGCGACGGCGCGAAGAAATCGTCGAGCTTGCCGTCCATCGGCTGGCCGTTGCGATAGATCATCAGCGGCTTGCGGTCGCCATCGATGACGATCGCCATGTCGAACAGCGAGCTGTTGACGGACATCTCGCCGTAGTTGCTCACCGTCCAGGCCATGCCATCCTTGGCATAGACATTGGTGGCGGCATCATCCCATGCGGCATAATCGTTGAGTGTCGCGCCGAGCTGTTCCTCGAAGGTCTTCAGCGCACCGGCAGTCGTTTCCCGCGATCGCTCGTCGTCGAGCACATTGGCATTGTCTGCAACGCGCGAAATGGCAGTCAGGATCATCACAGTGACGATCGCGACGATGACGGCGAAGGTCAGCAGCACGCCCGTGACGGTCGTGTGCCGGCCTATCCCCAAGGCCTGATTTTTTTGCCCGATTGACTTAGGCATTCATTGCTCCCCGATGGCAGGGACTGTGACAGTCAAGCCTTCAAGAAACTGTTAAAAATCACGGCAAAACGATTAATCAGTACGTGTTTTACAAATAAATTTCGCTATCTATGCAAAAGCCGCCCCAGAACACCGGAAGCGGCTGACTTTACTGCACATTTTGTAGTCATGGCATGCCGCTTGATCGGCGCTTCGAAGCGGAAAAACCGGCATCAGAAACCGATTTCCGGCCCTCGTTCGGGAGGCCAAAACCACCCCTGAAACCCAGGGGTGATTTCAGCGATTTTCGATAAACCCCAGAGTGGAACGGAAGCTCCGCTCAGGCCGTCTTGTGATTGCCCTTCGGGAACTGGCCGGCGAGCTCGCGATACCACTTGCCGCTCTTCTTCACAGTACGGACCTGGGTGTTGTAATCGACATGGACGAGGCCGAAGCGCATCTTGTAGCCTTCCGCCCATTCGAAATTGTCCATCAGGCTCCAGGCAAAATAGCCGCGCATCGGATAGCCGTCCTTGATCAGGTTGGCGACGACATCGAGGTGGTCGCCGACATAGTCGAGGCGCATCGTGTCATTCACCTCGCCATTGACGACATCGGTGTTGTCGCAGGCGCCGTTCTCGGTGATGTAGCATTCCGGCAGCTCGTAGCGGCGGTAGAGATCCTCGACCAGATGCTTGAGGCCCGGCGCATAGACTTCCCAACCGATATCGGTCTTCACATCGCTTGCGGGTGCAGCTTCCGTGGTCCAGGGGAAATCGCCCTTCTTCGACGCGTCGTCATGAACGCGGTCCGGCTTGTAATAGTTGAGACCCCACCAATCGAGCTTCTGGTTGATGATCTTGAGATCGCCGTCCTCGACGACGGGCATGCGGTCGCCGAGCGCCTCGACGAACTCCTTCGGATATTCGCCCTTGAAGACCGGATCGAAGAAGGCGCCGTTGTGAAACTGATGGGCGCGCTCTGCAGCGGCAAGATCAGCCACGCTGTCGGAGCCCGGAATGATCGACGAGGCATTGAGCACCAGGCCAACGGGAACATTCGGCGCTTCCGACCGGATCGCCTCGACGCCGAGACCGTGGGCAAGATTCATGTAGTGCATGGCGTGCAGCGCCGCCTGCATGTTGCGCTCGCCCGGCGCGTGGATGCCGTAGAGGTGGCTGAGCCAGACGATGCACCAGGGCTCGTTGAAGGTCGCAACTGAATCCAGACGATCGCCGAGGCGGGCCATGACCGTCTTGGCATAGCGCTGGAAGGCATAGGCCGTCGAGCGCGCCGTCCAGCCACCATCACCGGCGAGCAGCAGCGGCAGGTCCCAGTGATAGAGCGTCGCGAAGGTCTTGATGCCACGCGCCCTGCAGCCATCGACGAGGCGGTCGTAAAAATCGAGACCGGCCTCGTTCACCGGGCCGGTGCCGTCGGGGATGATGCGCGGCCAGGCGATCGAGAAACGATAGGCCGAAACGCCCATATCCTTGATCAGGTCGAGATCTTCATCGAGGCGGTTGTAGTGATCGCAGGCGATATCGCCATTATCCCGGTTATAGACGCGGCCGGGCATGTTGCAGAAGGCGTCCCAGATGGACGGCTTGCGGCCGTCAGCCTTGGAGGCACCCTCGATCTGGAAGGCGGCGGTCGCCACACCGAAGGTGAAATCGCCCGGAAAGCGGGCCGCGAGAAGCTTCGGATCGATCATGTTGTTTTCCGTCTCTACTGCTGTTCAGGTCGGCCGTCGCGGCCATCGTTGGCGGCGGTTTAGCCAAGCCGGAATGCCTTGTACAGGCCTTGAATGTCAAAACTGCAACGTTGCAGATAGATTCTTCGCCAGCTTCGACACGAAGAGCCGCTTCGTCGGTCACAGCTGCTCTTTTCCATCAGGCAGGAGCAGACGGCGGGAAATGCCGATATTGTCGAGAAACACTTCGTCATGGCTGACGACGAGCAGCGCGCCGTCATATGCCACCAGCCCGGCTTCGACGGCGGTGATGGAATCGATGTCCAGATGGTTGGTCGGCTCGTCCAAGATCAGCAGCGGCGGCGGCTTCGGTCCGCCGAGCACGCAGGCAAGACCTGCGCGCAGCAGCTGCCCGCCGCTCAATGTCGAGACTTGCTGCAATGCCGCGTCTGCCCGGAACATGAACCGCGCCAGCGCCGCCCGGCAGGCATTCTCATCCGCACCGGGATTGAGATTGCGAAAGTTCTCGCGGACACTGAACTTGGGATCGAGCAGGCTGACGCTCTGATCAAAGAAGGCGTGCCCGGCAGGAACGGAGACCGTCCCGGCCCAAGGCTTCAGCGTGCCAGTGATCAGCGCCAGAAGCGTCGTCTTGCCGGAGCCGTTCGGCCCGGAGATCGCGACGCGCTCCGGCCCGGTCAGCGCAAGCGAGAGATCGCGGATGACAGGGTGCCCCGGCTCATAGCCAGCCGTCACGCCATCGAGACGCAACACCACGCGAGACGACGGAAGCCCCGTCGGCTCCAGCTTGACGGCAAAGGGCTGTAGTATTTCGATCTTGCCGCGCGCCGCCGATACATCGCCGAACGCCTGATCGCGCCGCTTCTCGCCGAGGCGAACCCGGTCTCCACGCGTATTCTCGGCCTTGCGCTTCAATCCGCCGGCCAGGATCCGGGGCATGTCGCCCCGCGCCGCCTTCACCCGCCCGGCGCGGTCGCTTTTGGCCTGTCGCTCGGCGGCCAGCTGCGCGCTGCGATCGACTTCGTCGACCCGCTTCTCCGCATCCGCCAGATCATGTTCGGCGGCCGCAAGCTCGATCGCCTTGCGCTCCTGAAAGGCGCTCCAGTTGCCGCCATAGCGTTTGGCGCCGAGCGTTGTCAGCTCGACGATCGCATCCATCGTGTCGAGCAGTTCGCGGTCATGGCTGACGACCAGCGCGCCGCCGCGCCAGTCGCGCAAGAGGTCGATTACCGCCTCCCGGCCTTCGCGGTCGAGATTGTTGGTGGGCTCGTCGAGGATCAGAAAGTCCGGCTCGGAAAAGACCAGTGCCGCGAGCCCCGCGCGCGTGCGCTGCCCGCCGGAGAGCGACGAGAGACCGGTCTCCGGCAAAGCATCGAGCCCGACGCGCTCGAGCGCCGAGGCCATGCGGGCTTCCAGCGTCCAGTCAGCGTTGGCAAGCTCGTCACCGGTCGCCTCCCCACGCTCGGCGCGGGCGAGGATGGCGAGCGTCTCCCGCACACCGAAGAGATCGGCGACCGCCGCCCCAGCCTCGACTTGAACCGCCTGGCGGAGAATGCCGAAACGTCCGGCAAAGGCGATGCTGCCCGACAGTGGCTGCAACTCGCCGGCCACCAGCTTCAGCAGCGTCGTCTTGCCGGTGCCGTTGCGGCCGACAAGCCCAGTGCGCTCGGCACCGAAACTCAGATCGAGATTGGAAAGAAGCGGCCGGCCGTCAGGCGTCGACCACGAGAGATTGGAAATGGTGATGGAGGCAGGCATGGATAGAGAACTCCCGGATGGCAAGGCGAGACGGCATTGCGATCTGGGTGAAATCCATGGTGGCACACATCCTGTTGGTATTGCGGATAGCGACAATCTAGGCGGGCAAATGGGTCAAATCAAGGCGTGTGCCGGTCGACAGCCTGCACTGCTCGCAATGCGATAACGCTGATGTCAGAAGACGTGACTTGAGATCGGCGGTGTGCCGGGTGAGAGCGGGAATGGGAGATTATAACGAAAGGAACCCGATGCTCGCCTCCATCCACCTGCTGCAGCCCCACCTTCTCAGCCTGCTACGCATCGTCTCGTCGCTCGTGCTCTTTAGCTACGGAACGCAGAAGATCCTGCATTTCCCGGCCGCCGCGAACGTGCCGCCCGTCGGCTCGATGTCCTGGATCGCCGGCATGCTGGAACTCGTGCTCGGTTTCCTGGTGCTGATCGGCTTCAAGACGCGCGCCGCAGCCTTTGTTCTCTCGGGCCTGATGGCCTTCGCCTATTTCATCGCCCATGCGCCGAAGAGCTTCTATCCGGCCCAGAACGGCGGCGTCGCCGCCATCCTCTTCTGCTTCGTCATGCTGTATTTCGTCGCCGCCGGCGCCGGTCCCTACAGCGTCGATGCGCTGTTGAAGCGCAAGCAGGCGGCAGCCGCCTGATATGAACGGCGAGGCTGAAGCGGTTCTCCGCTTCAGCTGGATCCGCGTTATGGCTTGTCCGCCTGGTTCTTCAGCTTGACCGCCATCGTGACGGTGCCGCGCACCGTGATGAAGCTGCCGTTGCCGCGATTGAGATCCGCATTGTTGCTGAGATTGGTAATCTGGCAGCTTTCGCCGACCGTCTCCAGAACCAGCGAGCATTGCCGCCCGGCCATCGCATAGAAAGCCTTCTGCGCGAATTCGATCTGCTCGGAGGGATTCTGCGTCGCATCGGCGGGAACCGACATCGACATCGTCGATTGCACGTTGACCGTGCCCGGCACGCGTTGCCCTCCGGGAACGAACTGCTGAGCGGATGCAGGAACGGCGCCAAGCGCCAGGATGCACGTCATGATGCGGAAAGAGAATGTCATCGGGCCTCCCCAAATGGTTGCGCCCTTCTTCTTTCACAATCCTCTTAAACGCGAATGAGCGCATTCCCTCCAATCTTAGGGAATGCGCTCAAATGATCAGCTATGGGCCTGCGATCAGACCTTGACCCAGCCGCCGTTCTTCTTCGAAGACGCGACGCAGGCTTCGACGAAAGCCACGCCCTTCACGCCGTCATCAACGGTCGGGTAAACCACGGCCTTGTCGACCGGCTTGCCCTTCTTGGCGGCGTTGATAGCGAGCGCCGCCTCGGTATAGATCGTCGCAAAGGCTTCGAGATAGCCTTCCGGATGACCGGAGGGAACGCGCGAAACGCGCGCCGCTGCCGCGCCCGACCCGGCGCCATTGCGGGTGATCAGCCGCTTCGGCTCGCCGAACGGCGTGAACCACAGATAGTTCGGATCGGCCTGAACCCACTCGATGCCGCCCTTGGTGCCGTAGACGCGGACCTTCAGACCATTCTCGTGGCCCGGTGCCACCTGGCTGCACCAGAGCATGCCCTTGGCCGGCTTTTCCTTGCCCTTCGCCTTGTAGCGCAGCATCACATGCGCGTTGTCGTCAAGACGGCGTCCCTCGACGAAGCTGTCGAGATCGGCGGCAAGGCTGTCGAGCTCCAGACCGGAAACGAAGCAGCCGAGATTATAGGCATGCGTGCCGATATCGCCCGTCGAGCCACCTGCACCCGACTGCGCCGGATCGGTGCGCCAGACGGCCTGCTTGGCGCCCTGCTGTTCGACGGCCTCGGTCAGCCAGTCCTGCGGATACTCAGCCTGAACCAGCCTGATATCGCCGAGCTCGCCATTGGCGACCATTTCGCGCGCCTGGCGGACCATCGGATAGCCGGTGTAATTATGCGTCAGGATGAAGAGCGCACCGCTTTCGTCGGCGATCTTCTTCAGCTTCTTGGCATCGGCCAGGTTCGAGGTCAGCGGCTTGTCGCAGATGACGTGGATGCCCCGGCGCAGGAATTCCTTGGCAGCGTCGTAATGCACATGGTTCGGCGTGACGATCGAGACGGCCTCGATGCCGTTCTTCAGCTTCGCTTCGCGGATCGCCATCTCGCGATAGCTGGAATAGGTACGCGACGGATCGAGACCGAGATCGCGACCCGAGGCTTGCGCCTTTTCCGGCGTCGACGACAAGGCGCCGGCGATCAGTTCATATTGATCGTCGAGACGGGCGGCCATGCGGTGTACCGCGCCGATGAATGCGCCAGCCCCGCCGCCGACCATGCCGAGCCGGATGCGCGGCTCGCGGGTCTGTTCGTTTGATGCTTCGATTGCCATTGTGTCCTCCTCGAAAGTGTTTCCCTTCTCCCCCAGCGGGGAGAAGGTGGCCGGAGGCCGGATGAGGGGGCCACACGCAAACGCCTTTCGCTTGTCGCTCAAGGCATTCGTCGCTGTCGCTCCTCATCCCCCTCATCTGCGCTGGCGGGCATCTTCTCCCCGCTGGGGAGAAGGGACGTTGAAGATTTAAATCCCCAGCATGCGCCGGTTGGCTGCCTGGTCGGTGCCGCTGCCGGCGAAGTCGTCGAACGCCTTCTCGGTAACGCGGATGATATGCTTCTTGACGAATTCGGCGCCTTCACGGGCACCGTCTTCCGGATGCTTCAGCGCGCATTCCCATTCGACCACGGCCCAGCCGTCGAAATTGTTGGCGGTCATCTTCGAGAAGACGGCGCCGAAATCGACCTGGCCGTCGCCCAGCGAGCGGAAGCGGCCGGCACGCTCGACCCAGCCCTGATAGCCGCCGTAAACGCCCTGGCGGCCTGTCGGGTTGAACTCGGCATCCTTGACGTGGAACATCTTGATCCGGTCTTTGTAGATGTCGATGTTGTCGAGGTAATCCAGGCACTGCAGAACGTAATGCGAGGGATCGTAGAGCATGTTGGCTCTGCTGTGGTTCTTCACGCGCTCCAGAAACATCTCGAAGGTGATGCCGTCATGCAGGTCTTCGCCCGGATGGATCTCGTAGCAGACGTCGACGCCGCAATCTTCGGCATGGTTGAGGATCGGCGTCCAGCGCTTGGCAAGCTCGTCGAAGGCGGTCTCGACGAGACCGGCCGGGCGCTGCGGCCAGGGATAGATGAACGGCCAGGCGAGCGCGCCCGAGAAGGTCGCATGCGCCTTGATGCCGAGATGCTTCGACGCCGTCAGCGCCATCTTGACCTGCTCGACAGCCCATTCCTGACGTGCCTTCGGATTGCCGCGCACTTCGGGTGCCGCAAAACCGTCGAAGGCTTCGTCATAGGCCGGATGAACGGCAACCAGCTGGCCCTGCAGGTGTGTCGAAAGCTCGGTGATCTCGACGCCGTTTTCACGCGCCTTGCCGGCGAATTCGTCGCAATAATCCTTGGAGCTTGCGGCCTTCTTCAGGTCGATGAGCTGGCTCGCCCAGGTCGGAACCTGCACGCCCTTGTAGCCGATGTCGGCCGCCCATTTGGTGATTGCATCCCATGAGTTGAAAGGCGCGGTATCGCCTGCGAACTGGCCGAGGAACAGGCCTGGCCCCTTGATCGTCTTCATGTCAGAAATCCTCCCTGATTAGCGACCGTAAACGTTTATGGTAGTCTTCAACACGCTTCTGGCGGAAGCAAGGCGCCTCCACGCACTTGCGGCAGATGTGGCTGGAAAGCCGGAAGTCAAACGGTAGGCGAACTAAACACGCCTCACCGGCAGCTGCAAGAGGTACGTGCCGCAAATTCGTCCGCACACAACCTGAAGACATGAAAAATGCGCCCATCCTTTCGAATGGGCGCATCCGATACGAATGATTAGAACGGAGAATCCGGGAAGTAGAAGTCCTTGGCATTGTCCTTGGTGACGAGCGTCGCATCAAGAACGAAGGTGCCGCGAACCGGTACCTGGTCGTAGAGACCGGCAGCCGTCAGTTCCATAGCCGTACCGACCATTGCCGGCGGATAGAGAACGTCGACCGGGATCATCTTGTCGCCGTCCATGACCTTCTTGATCATGTCCTTGGAGCCTGCACCGGCGACGACATACTTGATGTCGGTGCGCTTGGCCTGCTCGATGGCCTGGAGAACGCCGACAGCCATGTCGTCGTCCTGGCACCATACGACGTCGATCTTCTGGTACTTCGTCAGGTAGTCCTGCATGACCTTGAAGGCGTCGTCGCGGTTCCAGTTGCCGTACTGGCGGTCGAGAACCTTGACGTTGGAGCCCGCAATGCCCTTATCGAAGCCGTCCTGGCGCTGCTGATCGATCGGGATCGGCAGACCGCGGATAACGACGACCTGTGCATCCGGCGTCTGAGCGGCAATGTACTTGCCGGCGACTTCGCCGAGCGCCGGGTTGTTACCGGCAACGTAGAGGTCACGAACCGAGTCGTCGTTGGTGGACGGTGCACGGTCGACGAGAGCGACATACTTGCCCTTGCCCTTGACTTCCTTGATGGCGTTGACCAGCGGATCCGGATCCGACGGTAGGATGACGAGGGCGTCGATACCCTGCGTATCGAGGTCCTGCACGGCGTTTGCCTGGCTTGCGGCATCCGGCGAGGTCTTGACGATGACGTTCAGGCCCGGATGTTCTTCCATCAGCTTCTTGGCGACACGTTCGGCATGGAAGACCACACCAGAGGTCCAGCCATGGTCAGCGGCCGGAATGGACACGCCGATGGTGAACTTCTTGTCCTGTGCGTATGCGGAACCCGCCACAGCGACGGCCGCAACGGCAAGACCCAACATGAGTTTGCGCATGCTATTCTCCTCCCAACATAACTTCAGGGACTTTCCTACCCGTGAACCGGACGCCCTGTGAGCCCGGCCAATTTCTGTTGCGGCCCGTTATCCCTTCCGGACCAGAGAGCGCTGTACCAGCATGGCGATGATGATGATCGCGCCCTGGATCGCACCGATGAGATATTCGCTGATGAAGTTCGACAGCAGCATGATGTTGCCGACGAGTTCGAGAATGAAGGCGCCGCAGATCGTGCCCCAGACGCGCCCTGCCCCGCCCTTCAGCGCCGTGCCGCCGACGACGACGGCCGTGATCGCCTGCAGCTCCCAGAGGATGCCCGTTGTCGCGGATGTGGAGCCGAGACGCGGCACGTAGAGCAGCACGGCAATCGCCACGCAGAGACCCTGGATGACGAAGGCGATGGTGCGGACGCGATTGACGGCGATGCCGGAATAGCGCGCCACATCGCTGTTCGAACCGACGGCGACGACATGGCGGCCATAGCGGGTACGATACAGAATGAAGGCGGCGACGGCGGTGACCGCGAGGATCACGACGATCGGAACCGGCACGCCGAGAATGCTGCCGAAATAGGCCGGGCGGTACAGCGTCTGGATTTCCGGCGAGCGCAGCGTGATGGCGCCGCCCTGCGAGAGCCAGGTCGTCAGGCCGCGATAGATGCCCATGGTGCCGAGCGTCGCGATGAACGGCTCGATCTTGCCGACCGTGGTGATGAGGCCGTTTGCAAGACCACAGAGCGCACCGGCAACGATCGCGAAGACGACGGCGACGACGAGCATCATGGTCGGGTCGGCGATCACGCCCGAATTCAGCAGCAGGATCATCAGGCTGGCGACGAAGGCCACCATCGAGCCGACGGAAAGATCGAGATCGCCGGCCGAAATGACGAAGGTTGCGCCGACAGCAATGATGGCGATGAACGCACAGCGGGTCGCGACATTGGCGAGATTGGTGATGCCGATGAAATTCGGATTGACGAGCGCGCCGACAATCAAAAGCAGGATCAAGGCTGCGAACGGCGCCACTGCGCGCAGATCGACATCCCGCCAGGAGCGGCGCCGGATCTGCCTGGTCTCCTCGTTGATATCAGTAGTCAAAACCAACCTCCCGACCCAAACCCTGTGGGTATCTTATCGTTGAAACCGCGAAGCGATGCGGCGCCTGAAACTGTCAGGCGGCCTTCCTCTTCAGCCCCGCGGCATAGCGCATGATTTCCTGTTCCGAGATCTCGTCGCCCTCGAGCACGCCGACGATGCGCCCCTCGCGCATGACACAGACCCGCGTGCAGAGGCCGATGACCTCAGGCATTTCCGACGAGACGACGATGATCGACCGGCCATCGCGGGCCAGCGCCGAAATGAAATGATAGATCTGCTGCTTGGTGCCGACATCGATGCCGCGCGTCGGCTCGTCGATGATGATGATATCGGGCTCGGTCTCCATCACCTTGGCGAGCAGCAGCTTCTGCTGGTTCCCGCCGGACATGCGGCCGGCGACGATATTGGCATCGCGCACGCGGATGTCGAAACGGCGCTTCGCTTTGGCAAGCGCGGCAGCCTCGCTGTTCGGGCTGAGATAGCCGTGCGCGACATGCTGTCCGAGCGATTGCAGCGTCAGGTTCGTGACCATGTTGGAGCGCAGCAGCAGTCCCTTCGACTTGCGGTCCTTGGTCATATAGGCAAGACCGGCGCGATTGGCGGCGTGAACATCGCCGGAGGCAATGGTATCGCCCTTGATCACCACCTCACCGGCCGTGCGTGACCGCAACCCGGCAATCGCTTCCATCAGCTCCGTACGACCTGAACCGATCAGGCCTGAGAAGCCGATCACTTCGCCCTTGCGCACTTCGAAGCTTGCGTCCTGGACATAACCGGTCGAAACGCCGGTGACCCGCAGGACGACTTCTTCATCCACATTCGGCTCGACCTTCGCCGGATAGAGGCTGGAAAGCTCGCGCCCGACCATCAGCTGGGCGATCGACTCGCCGTCAAGGATCGAGGTCGGTGCCGTCTTCACCCACTGGCCGTCGCGCAGTACGGTGACCCGGTCGGTGAGCTCCATGACCTCATCCAGCTTGTGCGAGACGAAGACGAAGCTGGTGCCCTTGTCACGCAGCTTGCGGACTTGCTCAAAGAGGATGTTGGTTTCCTCGCGCGACAGAACGGCGGTCGGCTCGTCCATGAAGACGACGCGCGCATCGCGGCTGATCGCCTTGGCGATTTCGACCATCTGCTTGTCGGCGATCGACAGCGTGCTGATCAGTGCGTCTTCATCGACATGCGAACCGAGCATATCGAGCACGCGCCGCGTTTCCTTGCGCATGTAGCGCCGGTCGAGCACGCCGAAATGCGTCACTTCGCGGCCGAGAAACAGGCTCTCGGTGACGGTCAGATGTTCGGCGAGATTGAATTCCTGGTGGATGATGACGATGCCGAGCGCCTCGGCGCCGCCGTTCGGCGGCAGCAGGATCGGCTTGCCGTCGAGAAGGATTTCGCCGGAGGTCGGCTGCTCGAAACCGGAGAGAACTTTGACGAGAGTGGATTTTCCGGCACCATTCTCGCCCATCAGGGCATGAACTTCGCCGGCGCGGAGATCGAAATTGACGCTGAAGAGGACCTGTACCCCATTGAATGATTTACAGATTCGCTTTGCGGACAGCACCACGGGTGCCGTCTCGGCCGTCTCCAGATTCATCATTTCCTCCCTGCGGCTCCCGACCGCTTGAGCATTTGTGTAAACCTTTACATCGGCCATGTAAAGGTTTACATCATGGATATGCACAAATCTGGCGAAAGCCCGCTTTGACGGATTAGCAAGTCTGTGTAGTGTCGCGGCGAAGACAGCCCCATGGCAGAGCCCCCAGTGTCGAATTCCACGCCTGCAACGATCGAAGACGTCGCCCGGATCGCCGAGGTTTCCATCGCGACCGTGTCCCGTGCGATCCATACGCCGGAGAAAGTTGCGAACTCGACGCGCCTGAAGGTCAACCAGGCGATCGCCATTACCGGCTATACGACCAACGCCATGGCACGCAGCCTGCGGCTTGGCCGTTCCAATATGATCCTGGTCGTGGCACCCGATATCGGCGACCCGAATTTCTCCAACATTCTCGTCGGCCTGGAGAACGAAGCCCGCGCCCATGGCTACGGCATCCTGATCGGCCACACCCAGAACGACGCCCAGCGCGGCCTCGAATATCTGAAATTCTTCAACTCGAACCAGGCGGCCGGCCTGATCCTTTTCACCGGCATCCTGCCCTTCGGCCACCAGACGATGACGGCGCGGTTGCCGCCGAGCGTCGGCGTCTTCGAACCGGTTTTCAACGGCGGCATTCCCTATGTCGGCGTCGACGATACCGAGGGTGCCCGCAAGGCGGTTGACCTGCTGCTTGCCGAAGGCCACCGCAAGATCGCCTTCATCGGCGATTCTCGCACCCGCCTTGCCTATACCCGCCGCCGGGAAGGTTATGAGGCCGGGCTCGATGCAGCCGGTGTGCCGAAGGAAACGCGGATCGTTCTCGAAGGCGACGGCACCATCGAAAGCGGCCGCCACGCCGTCGAGCAACTCTTCATGCGCGACACGCTGCCGACCGCCTTCATGTGCGTCAACGACCAGACGGCGATCGGCGTGATGATCGGCCTCAATGCCCGCGGCTACGATATCCCGCGCGACTTCTCGGTGACAGGCTTCGACGACGTGCCGCAGGCCGTGTTCATGAGCCCGTCGCTGACCACCATCCGCCAGCCGCGCACGGCTATCGGCAAGCAGGCGATGGCGCTGTTGCTGGAGCTTCTCGGCGATGGCCGGCCGGCCGAAACGGAAATCCTGCTGCGCCCCGATCTCGTCGTTCGCAATTCCGTCTCCGCGCCGCCGAAAAACTGGCAAAGACGCTAACCCGGGCGGAACAATTCCCGCCCCCGTCCGTTGCCTTGCCGGACGCCGGCTGCACAATCTGAGATTTGTGGTTTGCACCGGCAGCTGGCGTCCAGCTCAGCTGAAAAGTCCGCGTTTGCGGCAGCTTTATTCTATCCCGGACTTATTTTGGTCATCGGCGTTTCCGTCGCTGGAAAAATCAACCGACCGCCTACATCATTGATCGCTAAGATGAACATGGGACCCATAGATTCAGTGTCGCCGACGTCCGATCCAGCCGTCATCGAGGAGCAGAAACGCCTTGAGGCGCTAGAGGCATTCGACATTCTCGACACCGCTCCCGAGCCCGAATTCGACGACATCGTCTTCGTCGCCTCCTCGGCCTGCCGCACGCCGGTTGCCCTGATCAGCCTTGTCGGCGCCGACAGGCAATGGTTCAAGGCAAAGGTCGGCTTCGAAGCCTGCGAGACCCCCATCGATCAATCCGTCTGCGCCCACGCACTCTCCAGCCCGCAGCCGCTCGTCATCCCCGATCTCACGAAAGACGAACGGACCCGGACGAACGCGCTGGTCACCGCGCCACCCAATATCCGCTTCTACGCCGGCGCACCGCTCGTCACCTACGACGGCACGATCATCGGCACGCTCTGCGTCATCGACACCGTCCCGCGCGCCGAAGGCTTGACGCCTGACCAGCTGAAGATCCTCCAGGCCCTGTCGCGGCAGGTGGCCGCCCTTCTGGAAGCCCGCCGCATATCGAGCCGCAAGGACGAGCTCTTCCGCCGCCAGAAGCATATTAGCTCGACGATGCGCTCCACGGCACAACAGAGCATGGCAGCCCAGGAGGCTGGTCGTGTCGGCACGTTCGAGCTCGATATTGCCAGCGGCCAGATGCGCGTCTCCCCGGAATTCTGCCGCATCTTCGATGTGCCGGTGGCCGACAGCTATCCGGCCTCGACCTTCGAAGACATGGTCGTTCCGGACGATCAGGGCATCCGCTCCTCCGCATCGACGCGGGCGGACGGTAGCGCCGCCCTCGATGTCGAATACCGCATCAACACCGAGCATCGCGGCACCCGCTGGATCTCGCGTCATGCCGCTTTCATGGCAACGACGGATGGCCGGCCGGCGCTTCTGCGCGGCACGGTACAGGACGTGACCATCGAGCGGCGCGCCGCCGCCCGCGTTCAGGCGCTTCTCGATCTCGGTGACCGGCTGCGCGATCTCGACGACGTGGAATCGATGGCGATCGCCGCCGCCGATCTGATGGCCAAGGCGCTCGATGCCAGCCGCGCCGGCTTCGGCGTCGTCGATGCCGGCAGCGAGACCGTACTGATGCAGCCGGAATGGTGTGCGCCGGGCGTCACATCGCTTGCCGGTCTCCATCACTTCCGCGACTACGGCAGCTTCATCGACGATCTGAAACTCGGCGAAACCGTCATCATCGAGGATGTCAGCAACGATCCGCGCACCGATGGCAATGCCGAGCAGCTGCTTGCGATCGATATCCGCGTGCTCGTCAACGTGCCGATCTTCGATCATGGCCGCTTCAGCCTCGTCGTCTTCGTGCATCACGATCATCCCTACGAGTGGACGGGCGAGGAAGTGTCCTTCGTGCGCAGCTTCGGCGACCGTATCCAGATCGCCATTGCCCGGGTGCGTGCCGAGGCCGAACAGGACCTCCTGAACCGCGAGATCAACCACCGGCTCAAGAACACCTTCGCAATGATCCAGGCGATCGCCACGCAAACACTACGCCCAGTGGCCGAACGCGAGCATGTCGAGAATTTCGAACGGCGGCTGCATGCCCTCAGCAGCGCCCACGACATTCTCCTGCAGGACAACTGGCTGAGCGCCAGTGTCCACGATCTCGCCGCCCGGGCAGTCGAACCGCTCGGCGTCGGCGAGCAGGTTTCGATGAAAGGACCAAGCCTGGCGCTCGGCGCCAAGGGCTCGCTTTCGCTCTCGCTGTTGCTGCACGAACTGGCGACCAACGCCATCAAATACGGATCGCTCTCCACCGAAGGCGGTAAAGTTTATGTGCGTTGGACCATTGAAGGCCGCGGCGAGGCGGCTACCTTCCACCTCACCTGGCGTGAAGAGGGCGGCCCTGCTGTCGGCGAACCGACCAAAAAGGGCTTCGGCTCCAAACTGATCAAGATGGGACTGATCGGCTCCGGCGGAACGGAAAGCCGCTACGGCCCCGATGGCTTCTCGGTCAGCATGTCCGCGTCGCTCTCGCAGATGCAAAGGACCGAATGACATGAGGGAAGGTTATGCAGCCCAAAGGCCTGCTGTCCTCGTGGTCGAAGATGAACCGCTACAGCGGATGATGGCAGTCGATCTCGTCGAGGAAGCCGGTTTCGAGGCAATCGAGGCTGCGGATGCGGATGAGGCGGTACGCATCCTGGAGGCACGGGCCGATATCCGCATCGTCTTCACCGATATCGATATGCCGGGCAGCATGGATGGCATGATGCTGGCCGCAGCGATCCGCGACCGCTGGCCGCCGATCGAGATCATCATCACCTCCGGCCATATCCGCGAGCAGGAAGTGGAGATGCCGATCCGCGGCGTGTTCTTCCCCAAACCTTACGACACCCGCCGCCTCAGCCAGCAGCTCGTCGCCTTCGGGCTGCCTCAGTGACAAAATCCACGCGTGAAAAAGCCGGGAAGCTTGCGCTCCCCGGCCTGTATTTCGATAAGCCGTCGATCAGACGTAACGGTTGACGACGTTTTCGAGATGTTCCTGCTTGCCCGAGCGCGGCTGCGGATTGACGTCCTTGCCTTCGACCCAGCTGGTGATTTCACCGAGCGAATACTCGCCGCGGAAGAGCTTCTGCCCTTCGGCCGAATCCCAACCGGCGTAGCGGTCTGCGAGCGGCTGCGAGAGAGCCTTGTCCTCGACCATCTTGGCAGCGGCCTTCAGACCGCGGGCGCAGCAATCCATACCGCCGATATGGCCGATCAGCAGGTCTGCCGGATCGAGCGACTGACGGCGCAGCTTCGCGTCGAAGTTCGTGCCGCCGGTGGTGAAGCCGCCTGCCTGCAGAACCTGATAATAGGCAAGCGCCATTTCCGGAACGTTGTTCGGGAACTGGTCGGTATCCCAGCCGGACTGGTAGTCGTTGCGGTTCATGTCGATCGAACCGAAGATGCCGAGCGCATTGGCAAGCGCCAGCTCGTGCTCGAAGGAATGGCCGGCGAGGATCGCATGGCCCTGCTCGATGTTGAGCTTCACTTCGTTTTCGAGGCCGTGCTTCTTCAGGAAGCCGTAAACGGTCGCGACATCGTAGTCGTACTGGTGCTTGGTCGGCTCCTGCGGCTTCGGCTCGATCAGGATCGTGCCCTTGAAGCCGATCTTGTGCTTATACTCGACGACGAGGTTGAGGAAGCGGCCGAGCTGGTCGAGTTCGCGCTTCAGGTCGGTGTTCAGCAGCGTCTCGTAGCCTTCACGGCCGCCCCAGAGAACGTAGTTCTCGCCACCGAGCTTCTGCGTCGCATCAATGCAGGTCTTCACGGTTGCCGCAGCGAAAGCGAAGACATCCGGATCCGGATTGGTCGCGGCACCGGACATGTAGCGGCGGTTGGAGAACAGGTTTGCCGTACCCCAAAGCAGCTTGGTACCGGTCGCGGCCTGCTTCTCGGCGAAGTAATCGACGATCTCGTTCAGGTTCCTGGTGTTCTCGGCGAAGTTCTGGCCTTCGGGGCGCACGTCGGCGTCGTGGAAGCAGTAATAGGGTGCGTCAAGCAGCGAGAAGAATTCGAAGGCAACATCAGCCTTCAGCTTCGCAGCCTTCATCGTGTCTTCGAACCACGGGCGCAGGAAGGTCTGACCACCGAAAGGGTCGCCACCCGGCCAGGTGAAGGTGTGCCAATAAGCGATTGCAAAGCGCAGATGGTCTTCCATGCGCTTGCCGAGAACGACTTCGTCCTTGTTGTAATGACGGAAGGCGAGCGGATTGGTGCTCTCCGGGCCTTCATACTTGATCTTCTGAATATCGCCGAAAAATCCGGTGCTCATGTTGGTCCTCCTTGGGTTGGTCAGTCTTGTTCGTTGTACCGTGCAGCCCCCTCATCCGACCCTTCGGGCCACCTTCTCCCCGCGGGGAGAAGGGAAATGAGGCGGCTGTTGCAAATCCCCTTCTCCCCAGCGGGGAGAAGGTGCCGGCAGGCGAATGAGGGGGCCGCCGGCTCAGGTTCTCAATGCGCCAGCGACTTGATCGCCGGATAGAGCGCGCGGTAGCGCTTGTAGGCATCCTCATAGGCGCCGCTAAGTGCAGCGACAGGCTCGATCGTCCCATCCGTCTCCGGCGGCGTGCAGACTGCGACCGGATCCGCACCGGTCGCCGCAATCAGGCCGAGACGTGCCGCGCCAAACGCCGCGCCGAAATCGCCGTCTGCCGGCAGATCGACGGGAACGCCGAGCGCCGTTGCGATCGAGGCCAGCCAGTAGCGCGAGCGTGAACCGCCGCCGATCGCCGTCACGCGGGCGATATCGGTACCGGCCGAACGCAACGCTTCGAGATTGTCGCGGATCGCAAAGGACACGCCTTCGAGAACCGCCTGGGTCAGAACCGCGCGACTGCTTTCATGCTCAAGTCCGATGAAGGCGCCGCGGATGACCGCGTCATTGTGCGGCGTACGCTCGCCGGAGAGATAGGGAAGAAAGGTGACGCCCGACGGCGCCTTCAGGGTCTCGCCGAGTTCGCCGGTCAGATCGGCGGCCGACTTTCCCGTCACATGAGAATGCCAGTTCAGCGCGTCGGTCGCCGAGAGGATGACGCCCATCTGGTGCCAGGTGTTCGGCAGCGCGTGGCAGAAAGCGTGAACGGCGCTTTCCGGCTTCGGCAGGTAGGAGCCGTTCGCCGCAAAGAGCACGCCCGAAGTGCCGAGCGAAACGAAGGCGGCGCCATGGCTGACCGTACCCATGCCGCAGGCCGAGGCCGCATTGTCCCCTGCCCCACCGGCAACGACGACATCACCAGCGATGCCCCACTTGGACGACAGTTCGCCGCGCAGCTTGCCCGCCTGCTCGGTGCCTTCGACGAGCGACGGCATCTGCTTTTCATCGAGGCCGGTTGCGGCCAGGAGTTCCGAGGACCAGGCGCGCTTGCCGGTATCGAGCCAGGAGGTACCGGCCGAATCCGACATTTCCGAAATATGCTCACCGGTCAGCCAGAGGCGCAGATAATCCTTCGGCAGCAGAACCTTGGCAACCTTGTCGAAAATCTCCGGCTCGTTCTTGGCGACCCAGACGAGCTTCGGCGCGGTGAAGCCCGGGAAAACGATATTGCCGGTCAGCTTGCGGAAACGCGGATCGGCGTCGAGCGCGGCGGCTTCATGATAGCTGCGCGTATCGTTCCAGAGAATGCAGGGCCGCAGCACCTTGTCGTCGGCATCGAGCAGCGTCGCGCCATGCATCTGGCCGGAAAGGCCGATACCCCTGACCGCCGCAAGTTCCTTCGGGTGCTTGGCCTTCAGACCGGCAACCGCTTCTTCGGTCGCGCGAATCCAGTGCGCCGGATCCTGTTCGGACCATCCGGAATGCGGACGCGAAACGTCCAGCGATCCGTTGGCCGAACCGATGATCTTCTGATCGCCGTCGATGAGCATCGCCTTGACGCCCGAAGTTCCGAGATCGAGACCCAGATACATGTCGTTCTCCCTTTGCCGTTACGGCAGGTTGTCTTTCAAAAATATATCGAGGCGGATGCGCTCCTGCGCGTCGATGACGGCAAGCCCGTCGGCCTTCGCCTTCAACACGCGAATGGCGCTGCGCACCTCGTGACCGGCATCCTGATTGAGAACTGCGTCAATCGTTCCGTCGATCAATGCCGCCCGCGTATGCGGCGTGAGTTCGTGCGCAACGACAGTGACCTGCCGCCCGGCACCCTTGGCCTTCAGCGCCCTGATCAGACCGCGGTTACCGGCGCCCAGGCTGTATATGCCGACAATGCGATCATTCTTCGAAAGCGCATCCGAAACCAGCATATGCGCCATTTCGGGGTCGTCGCGCCCCTCAATGACGGGCAGAATGGAAAGATCAGGAAACTCCTGCGCCATCAGCGCAGCAAAACCTTCCAGACGCTCGCGATGGTCGCGTACCAGCATGGAACCGGCAAGCACAGCAATCTCGCCCTTGGCCGCGCCGAGGAAACGGCCGAGCAGGCGAGCCGCCGTCCGCCCGGCCGCGATGTTGTCGACACCGGCATAGTGGTGGCGCAGCGACCCCGTGAGATCGGAAACCAGGGTGACGACAGGAATGCCATCGCGCACAAGGGCATCGACCGCCTCGGCGACTTCGGGCGCATCGGTCGCGACGAGGGCGATGCCGGCCGGCCGTTCGGCCGCGAGCTTGCGCAGCGCCTCGACCAGCGCGGCCGGATCGAAAGCCGGAACCTCGATGGTCTGGATCTGCGTGCGCTCGACAGGTGAACGAGCGACAGCCTCGCGGATTTCCGCCGTGAGCCCATGCATGAAGGAATTGTCGGATGCCGGAAGGATGAAGACCAGCGGATAGGTGCGGCCCTTCGCGAGGTTGGCGGCCGCCACATCTCTCACATAGCCGATCTCGCGAATGGCGTTTTCCACCTTCTCGCGCGTCACATGGCGCACGCCCGGGCGCTGGTTCAGCACACGATCGACAGTCGCAAGGCTGACCCCCGCATGCGCGGCGATATCGTGAACCGTAGGCTTCATCGCTCCTCCTGACGAAGCCTTTACCGCCAATTCTGATGTACGTAAATCAGAAAATGCCGGATCGACCGAAACTCATCTGGTCGCGTTTGAAAAACATGGATTATTTCTTGCCGTCACCGGCAATACGCGCTTCGATCGCCTGCGCGATCCCTCGCAGATTGGGGTGCTCTCCAGCCAGCGTTTCGATGGCGCCGACGGCAAGGTCGCTTGCGACGTAATCCGACTTGTGACCGAGGTTTCGGACGACGATCAGCCGCGCCCCTCGGATATCCTTTGCGAGATGCACCGAGTGAATCTTCGGCGAAACGACGCTATCGGTATCGCCGGTGATGATGATCGTCGGCGCCTTGATCTGCCGGTAGCGCGGCGAGGCTTTCTTCGTCCATTCGAGCAAATTGGCGACATCGGTAGCGTTGTTGTGAAACTCGGCCGGGCGCAGGGCGAGAAGCGTCCGCGCCTTCGAGATATAACCAGGCGGCCGCCGGTTCGGCGCAAACACACTGCGTGTCGCACCATCCACCATCGCAAGGCCGACGGGCGGCACGACCAGCGCGCTGAAGAGCGGGCCGGTCAGCGGCGCCGTCGCGGCGTCATAGTACCAGGCAATGCCGCCCGGCCACGGATAGACGGCCGGCGACAGGAACACCAGACCGGCGACCATATCGGGATGATCAAGCGCAAAGGCGGCCGCAACCGCACCGCCGAAGGAATGGCTGACGATGATCGCCCGGCGGATGCCGCGCTTCTTCATCAGCGCTGCAATCGCGTCGGCCTGCCCGTCCGGGAAAGCGTTCTCGGGACCGCCGCGGTCGGAGCGGCCGTGGCCCGGACGATCGACGAACAGCAGATCGGCCTTGCCTTCCAGCCTCTCCCGGAACGACAGCATCGGGTCATAGAGATTGGCGCTGGCGCCGTGGATGAAGACGATCGGCGGCAGCCTTGCCTTGCCGGAGGCCGGGATGAAGACGCTGTTCAGCTTGTAGCCGCCGATGTCTATCCTCTCCTCCTCGGCGACCGCCCGCGCGGATGCGGATGCAAAGAGGGGCAGGACGATGCAGAGCCAGGCGATTGCCCTGGCGGAAGACTGAAGCATGAAGCGGCATCCGGTCGAAAGAGATGCACGATATACGGAAAATGGCCGGCTTTGGTTTCCCAAGCCGGCCGTTATTTCGAACACCAGACGATCAGTGGCCGCCGCCACCGCCTCCGCCGCCTTGCGGCGCAGGCTTGGCAATCATCGCAACACCGAGAACCATGACCATGAACAGCACGGTCAGCATCAGGAAGATATCGCTGAAGGACAGGATGACTGCCTGCTTGGTTGCCATGCCGACCATCTGCTTGATCGCCACCGACGCGCCGTCCATCCCGTAGGAATTGAAGTTGGCGGTCAGGTTGTTCAATTGGTCGATCGCGGCTGGATGGCCCCAGTCCATATTTTCGCGCAGACGCTCGTAATGCACGTCCTGGCGGTTGGTCAGAACCGTGTTGATGATCGCGAGACCGACGGCGCCGCCGAGGTTTCTGGTCAGGTTGAAGAGACCGGAGGCGCCGCGCATACGGGCCGGCGGCATCGTGCCGAGCGCGATATTGTTGATCGGCACCATGCACATCATCAGGCCGAAACCGCGGAACAGCTGCGGGATCAGCAGTTCGTAGAAGTCCCAGTCATCCGTCAGTCCGGTCATGATATAGGTACCGGCCGCGAAGCTGACGAAGCCGATGACCATCATCAATCTGAGGTCCATCTTCGTCGACAGACGTCCGGCGAGCGGCGCGGTGAAGAACATCGCAAGACCGGAGACGAACATCGTCTCGCCTATCATCAGCGAGTCATAGCCGCGGATGCGTCCGAGATAGACCGGGTAGATATAGGTCAGGCCGTAGAGGCCGATGCCCATGACGAAGGAGAACACCGATCCGAAGGCGAAGTTCCTGTTCGAGAAGGCGCGCAGATCCACCACCGGGAATTCGACGGTAAAGGCACGGTAGAAGAAGACCACGCAGCCGATCGCCGATGCGATCGCACCGATGACGATATAGTTGTCGTTGAACCAGTCGTTCGAATTGCCTTCCTCGAGCACATATTCCAGCGCGCCCAGAAACACGCCCATCGAGATCAGGCCCCACCAGTCGAACTTCTTGAGAAGCGACAGTTCCGGCTTGTCGAAGTCGATGAAGTTCCAGGTAACGGTCGCGACGATGATGCCGGGGATGACGTTGACCAGGAACAGCCAGTGCCAGGAGAAGGCGTGGCTGAGATAGCCGCCGACGGTCGGGCCGATCGTCGGCGCCAGCGTAGCGATCAGGCCGATGATCGGCGAAACGACGCTGCGCTTGGAGGGCGGGAAGATCGTGAAGGCGGCCGCAAAGACCGACGGGATCATGCCGCCGCCGATGAAGCCCTGGATGGCGCGGTAGACGATCATCTGGTCGATATTCGTCGCGGTGGCGCAAAGCACGCTCGACAGCGTGAAACCCGCCGCCGAGAAGGCGAAGAGGTAGCGCGTCGAGACGATGCGGGCAAGCGTACCCGACAGCGGAATCATGATGACTTCCGCGATCAGGTAGGAGGTCTGGACCCAGCCGATTTCATCCGAGCCGGCGGAGAGGCCGGCCTGGATTTCAGCGAGCGAGGCCGAGACGATCTGAATGTCGAGGATCGACATGAACATCCCGAGCACCATCGCAAAGAATGCGATGAGCTTGCGCGGGTCCATCCGTTCCTCGGCTCCTACGCCGGGAACGGTTCCTGCAGTGGTGGTCGCGGCCATTGGCCTTACTCCGGCTGGCTGATTACTTTGCCTGCTGTGCGTCCGGCGCCGTGCGCGTGTCGACATCGACGACGACGCTCAGGCCTGCACGCAAACGGCCGGTATCAAGCGCATCCTGCGGGAGCGCGATGCGAACCGGCACGCGCTGGATGATCTTGGTAAAGTTGCCCGTCGCATTCTCAGGCGGCAGCAGCGAGAAGACCGAGCCGGAGGCCGGCGAGATCGACTCGACGGTGCCGACGATCGCGTGATCGTCATAAGCATCGACATGGACATTGACCTTCGAACCCGGAACCAGATGCTGGATCTGCGTTTCCTTGAAGTTCGCGTCGATATAGAGCTGGCGGGTCGGGACGAGCGCCATCAGACGCTGGCCGGGCGATACGAGGTCGC
Source organism: Rhizobium sp. BG4 (assembly GCF_016864575.1). Lineage (NCBI taxonomy): Bacteria > Pseudomonadati > Pseudomonadota > Alphaproteobacteria > Hyphomicrobiales > Rhizobiaceae > Rhizobium > Rhizobium sp. BG4. The sequence goes on along the minus strand of NZ_CP044125.1, from coordinate 2,369,539 downwards.
CTTCCTGAACCGAGCGATTGCCGACGACACCATCATACGGTGCCTTCAGGATCGTGAAGGACAGGTCGCGGGCTGCCTTGTCGCGCTGCAGCTCAAGCGTACGGACCGAACCTTCGGCTTCCTTGCGCTGTGCTTCCAGGATCGTGATGTTGGCTTCGGCCGACTTGATGTTGGCGTCGCCGCCAACGAGGTTTGCCTTGGCCTGATCGAGCGCGATGTTGGCGGTGTCAAGATCGGCAGCGGTGCCGACCGACTTTGCCTGCAGGTCGCTCTGGCGCTTCTGGGTGATCTCGGCGCCGCGGACGGCGGCATCGAGCGACACCTTCTGGGCCTGTGCCTGGGCGAGAGCCGCCTTGGCGCCATCGACCTGAGCATCGATGCGGCTCAGCGACAGCTTTTCGGTGGCGATCTGCGCTTCGGCCTGATCGAGAGCGTTCTGATAGTCGCCGTTATCGAGCGTTGCGAGAACGTCGCCGGCTTTGACCAGCTGGTTGGCAACGACGTTAACCTTGGCAACGTAACCGGTGACCTTCGGCGAGATCGTCGCGATATCGCCTTCGATATAGGCATCATCGGTCGAGACCATGAAGCGGCCATTCGTCCACCATTCATAGCCGTACCAGCCGCCACCGGCGAGGATGGCGAGGGCGACGATTGGCAGAACGCGGCTGCGCTTCTTTTTCACCGGCGGCTGCTCGGCAACCTTTACCTCGGGTGCCGGCGCCTGCTGGGGAGCACTGCGAGCCTCCGCGGTGGGGGTATCCGCGGAGGCTGCAGTTTCCGGCTGAGCCGCTTCGGCTTCAGCGGAATCGCTTACGATGCGCGCAACATTGGTTTTCTGACTGGACATAGACGAACACCGCTTTGTGAAGTAGATTTAATCGAACTGAACGGTTCGGTTCAGTTGACATAGGCCCTTTTTGCATCCATATCAAGTCATATCGAACCGAGCGGTTCGATTTTAGTAAAGAATCTTCGCAAGTGCGAAAAATGGTTAAGGAGAAGATGACCGAAGTGTCCAAGGTTTCAGCCGCCGAAACGCCCGTGGCCACCGGCCGCTGGGCAGCCGGAGAAGACCCGGCCAAGCGCACCCAAATCCTCGAGGGCGCCAAGAGCGTCTTCATGAAGATGGGTTTCGACGCAGCGAGCATGAACGACGTGACCCGCGAAGCCGGCGTCTCGAAGGGCACCCTCTATGTCTACTTCGCCAATAAGGAAGAGCTCTTCACCGCGATGATCGAGACCGAGCGCGCCGCCTTCGTGGCCGCACTGCGCGTCGCTCTCGAACATCATGACAATGTCGAGGAAGGCCTGCACGATTTTGGCCTGAGCTTCATCTCGCATATCACAAGCGAAAAGGTGATCAGCGCCATGCGCACCGTTCTTGGCGTGCGCGACCGCATGCCGGAGCTCTGTCAGCGCTTCTTCAACGGACCGGAGAACCTGCGCACGGTGCTGCACTCGTATCTGACGCGCTACGTGAATTCAGGCAAGCTCGAGATCGCTGACGTCGATCTGGCAGCCGGGCAGTTCCTCGATCTCGCCAGCGGCAGCTTCTTCAAGTTCCGCCTCTTCGGCAGCATGCCGGAGCCGCCGTCCGAGGCGGAGAGAAAGCGCGTCATCGACGGCGCCATCCGCGTCTTCATGGCTGCCTATGGCGCCAAGCACAACGAGCCCGCCTGAGGGATCGGCGGCGTCCCCGCTTCATTCTCCCCATCACCGGCGGAATAAATGCCGTCCGGCTTTCGTATACCCCTTGCGGCGCTTGCATCTCAGCGCCTTCACTCTAGATTTCGGCGTCGGCTGTCTGTGGCGCAAGGGAAAAACAATTCATGCAAGATATCATGATGCTGGTTCAGGACCCGGCTGCCTGGGTGGCGCTGGTGACCCTGGTCGTCATGGAAGTCGTTCTTGGTATCGACAACCTTATCTTCATCTCCATCCTCACCAACAAGCTGCCGCCCGAGCACCGTGAAAAGGCCCGCAAGGTCGGTATCGGCCTGGCGCTGATCATGCGCCTCGCCCTGCTCGGCACCGTCGCCTGGATCGTCAAGCTCACGGCTCCGGTCTTCGAACTCTTCGGCCACGGCTTCTCGTGGAAGGACATGATCCTGATTGCCGGCGGTCTCTTCCTGCTCTGGAAGGCGACGAAGGAAATCCATCACAATGTCGATCCGGCCGATCACAACGAGGACTTCATCGCCAATTCGGCGACGACGACCTTCGGCTCGGCGATCGTGCAGATCCTGATCCTCGACCTGGTCTTCTCGGTCGACAGCATCATCACCGCCGTCGGCATGACCCCGCATCTGCCGATCATGGTCATCGCCGTTCTGGCCGCCGTGACCGTCATGCTGGTCGCCGCGACGCCGCTCGCGAACTTCATCGAGAAGAACCCGACCATCGTCATGCTGGCGCTCGCCTTCCTGATGATGATCGGCACGACGCTGATCGCCGAGGGCATGGGCTTCCATGTTCCCAAGGGCTACGTCTACGCCGCCATGGCCTTCTCGGCGCTCGTCGAGGTGTTGAACATGTTCGCGAGAAACGCCCGAAAACGAAAAAGAGGCGAGAGCCACTAGCTTCTGCAGCAGGCGCGGCTCCGGCCGCGCCTACAGCATGTCTCCCAGGCTCCAGTGATTGGCCCAGCGCGCATCGATCTCGTCATCGACATTCTGGTAGCGGATATCGGTCGACAGACGGATCAGCCACCCGGTGCTCTCGTTTGCCGTCGAGGCGTGGATCATGTAGGGACTGTGCAGCATCACATCGCCGGCCTCGTAGCCGGCGATCAGCCAGCGGGTATCGAAGCGCTCGGCCATATCGGGCAGATCTTTCGAAACCCAGCCGCCCTCGGTCATGTTGCGGTTATAGGCGCTGATCCGCTCTTCAGCGGAAAGCCCGGCGCCTTGCGCCGCGAACTCACTCTCCATCTTTCTGCCAATCGCATGCGATCCCTCGAGATAGACGAGCCCGCCCATCTCGACCGGCACATCGCCTAGCGGGATCCATGCCGTGACGATCCGGTTGGTCCCACCGTGCAGATAGACGAGATCGTAATGCGCCGGCGTCGCCGTGGCGCTACCCGGCATCGTATGGCGCATGATCTTACGCTTGTGCAGATAGGAGATGCCGCACAGGAACTCGTCCATAAAGGCCGCGAGCCGCGGCTGGGCACAGAAGCCTTCATAGGCAACGGATCGAACCAGCGACATGAGGATGCGGTTGGCCTGCTGCGGGTCCCCTCCTCCAGCGGCGGCCAGACCAAGACGCGGATCCGATCCCGGCTCGATCAGCCCTGCGCCCGCCAGATGCCCGAACACCCAGCCGCGAAAAGCATTCACGGCATCGGGATCGAGAAACCGCTTCAGCCAGACATAGCCATGCTCCTCATAGCGCTCCCGGATCGCCGCGATGCCGATCGTCGGATCGGTGGGAACGAGATGGCCAAGCCGGTTCTCCGCTGTCGAGAGCACCTTGCCACCTGCCCTCAGCACCGGCATTTCAGTCGCCATCTTCACAACCAAACTTGACATTTCGATCGCCATTCCCTTCGAATTCATGTGGCGATGCTGCGGTAATGAAGGGAAAATGACCATGGACAGAAAACACAGCTGGACTTTTCGCTCATGACTTCGCCGCCGCTCGCGCTCTACCGGTCGCCGCCATCGGTCAACCGGCCCGCCCTGTCGGTGACCGGCTTCGGACGGCAGCGGATCGCGGTGCATGTCCGGCAGCGCCGGCTGCCATGCCATGCGGTGGTGCTGGTCGAAACGGGACGCGGTACGCTGGAAACTGAAGCGGCAGGCAAGCTTACGATCGATGGACCGGCGCTCTTCTGGCTGACGCCGGGCAGCCTGCATTCCTACGGGCCCGCCGAGGGTGAAAGCTGGGAGGAGCAATGGGCGCTGTTCGAGGGCCCTTTCGCCTCGAGCCTCGTCCGGCAGCGCCTGATCTCGGAGACCGCACCGCATGTGGCGCTGAGCAATCTGCGCGAGATGCAGCAGCTCTTTGCCGCGCTCCGCGCCGATTTTACCGATGGCAGTGCGTTGGCATTGAGCTCGGCCGCCGCCACGCTTCACCGCATCGTCGTCCAGTCAGCGAGGCAGGCGGATGCTGCCACTGATACGGTGGCTGGCGCGAAAATCGACGCAGCTGTCTCCGCCCTTGCCGAGCGCGCCTTCAGGGAAATCGACATGCAGCAGCTCGCCGCCGAATTCGACATGTCGCCGGCGACCTTCCGCCGCCGCTTCATGGCCGCAACCGGTCTCTCGCCGAAAGCATTCCAGCTACGGCTGCGGATCGATCATGCCAAGCAATTGCTGACCACCTCCGATCTCCCGATCGAAACGATCGCACGGGAGATCGGCATCGATGATGCCTTCTATTTCTCGCGGCTCTTCCAGAACCGCGAGGGCCTGGCGCCGAGCGCCTTCCGCAGCCGTTACCGCAGGCAGTGATCAGGCCTTCGACAATTCCTTGTCGATCGCCGTCACCAGCCGCTGATCCTCGGCGGTCACGTCAGGCGCAAAACGCGCGATGATCTTACCGTCGCGGCCGATAAGGAATTTCTCGAAGTTCCAGAGGATTTCCTTGCCGTCGTCATCGGCCAGACCACGATCGCGCAGCCGGTCACGCATCGGCCCCTCGCCGGTCGTCGGCACCGCTGCAGCCGTCAGCTGGCGATAGAGCGGATGCTTGTCGTCGCCCTTGACCGAGATTTTCGAATAGATCGGGAATTTCACGTCATAGGTCAGCTGGCAGAACTCGACGATCTCGGCATCCGTCCCCGGCTCCTGACCCTTGAAGTTGTTGGCCGGGAAGGCGGCAATGACGAAGCCGCGCTCGCGCTTGTCCTCGTACAGTTTTTCGAGACCTTCATACTGCGCCGTCAGCCCGCATTTGGAGGCAACGTTGACGACGAGCATCACCTTGCCGCGATGTTCGTTGAGGCTTGTCTCGCGGCCATCGGCGAGCTTCACGGGGATGTCGAGGATCTCGGTCATGTCAGTCTCCATTCACGTCGGGCCGTGAAGCTATACCCGTGCCGCGCTTTGTCCAGCCTTCAAAACCGGCCTGATGCCAAAATCCTCAGCATGCGCTAACGTGCCTCACGGAGAGATGAGAGGGGAAATCTCGGGTGCGTGAGATCGTTGTCGCGGGATCGGTATTTGTGTGTCTGGCCGTTGCCTCGATCGGCACGATGATGATCTATCCGCGGCTGCCGGCCCGCCATCGCGAGGAGGAAACGAACACGGTCGTTCGCCTCGTCGCCAACATCTTCGTGGTCATGACCTCGCTCGTCTTCGGCCTGATGATCAACTCCTCGAAGAACACCTTCGCCGGCATCGACGACAGCGTTCATTCCTTCGCCACCGAAATCATCCTGCTCGACCGTACGCTGCGAACCTACGGGCTGGAAGCCGACGACACGCGCGCCAGCCTGCTCCGTTACGTCCAACAGGCCCTGTCGGGCCCGATGCACGTCGTCGACCCCGTGCTGCAGAGCGATCCGAAATCCGAAATGGCACTCAACGCCGTTGGCAACAACATCGCCGTCATGATGCCGACCGATCCCAACCATGTCGCGCTATGGACCGACGCCCGGCAGCAATACAAGACCATCGTCGAGCGACGCTGGGTGATCGTCGAGCAATCGGAAGGCGTCATTCCAATGCCGCTGGTCTTCATGCTGATGGCTTGGCTGACGCTGATCTTCGCGAGTTTCGGATTCCGCGCGCCCAAAAACATCATCGTCATGTCGATGTTCCTGGTGGCCGCCTTTCTCATATCCGCATCGATCTATCTTGTGCTCGACATGGATATCCCCTTCGCAGGCATGATCCAGATTTCCGACGCCCCGCTTCGCCGGGCGCTCGCCGAACTGCAGCAATGATGCGCGTGCGGGATTGATAAGCGCAGGCGGCGTTACAGTTATTCCTGTCGCAGAGCATCGTCTGCGTTCGGAATTCCAGCCCCTGGAGCAGCATGACCACCCGCAAATTCTCGCCTTCGGCGTCATTGGCCTGATGATGGCCGTCTTCATATGGGACCGCTTCCGTTATGATCTCGTCGCCTGCTGCGCGCTGGTGCTCGCCGTCTGCGTCGGCATCGTGCCCTTCGAAAAGGCCTTCTCCGGATTCAGCGACGATATCGTCATCATCGTCGGCAGCGCGCTTGTCGTCAGCGCGGGCGTCGCCCGCTCCGGCATCGTCGACAGCGCCATAAAGCGCTTCTTTCCGAACCTGAACTCGCTGCATACGCAGCTCGCCCTGCTGCTGATCGTCGTCGCCGTGCTCTCCGCATTCATCAAGAATATCGGCGCGCTGGCGATCATGATCCCCGTCGCCTTCCAGTTTTCGCGCAAGACAGGAAAGTCGCCCTCGCTCTATCTGATGCCGATGAGCTTCGCCGCCCTGCTCGGCGGGCTCATGACGCAGATCGGCACCTCGCCGAACATCGTCGTGTCGCGGCTGCGCGAAGAGATCACCGGCAAATCCTTCACGATGTTCGACTTCACGCCGGTTGGCGCCACGCTGGCGCTGGTCGGCATTATCTTCCTGATTTTCTTTCACTGGCTGGTGCCAGAGCGGCAGAACGAAAATCCGTCGCTTGAAGAAGCGCTCGATCTCAAGAGCTATTTCTCGGAGGCGACGGTCGTCGAGGGCTCCGGCTTCGACGGCAAGATGTTGAACGAGATCCTGAAACTCGGCGATGGCGAAGTGGTCGCGACCGCAATCCTGCGCGGCCACTCGCGCCTGTCGCCGATCCCGGACCTTATCCTGAAAGCGGGCGACACCCTGCTTCTCGAAGGCGGTCCGGAACCGCTCGATCGCGTCGTGACCAATGCCAAGCTGAAGCTCGCCGGCAAGCAGATTCCCGCGGATACGCAGGATGGCGACATCACCTCGATCGAGGCCGTGGTCTCGCCGGAATCGACGCTGATCGGCTGGTCGGCGCGGCAGCTGTCGCTCTTCAACCGCCGCCGCGTCAATCTGCTCGCCGTGAGCCGCCAGGGCCATCGCCTGACGGAACGTCTGAGTGAAGTCACGCTGAAGGGCGGCGATGTGCTCGTGCTCCAGGGCAGCCGCAAAAACCTGCCGGCCTTCCTGCAGGAATTCTCCTGCCTGCCGCTGGCGCAGCGCGACATCCTGCTCGGCACCCAGCGCCGCGCCTATGTGCCGCTGATCATCCTCGCCGCCGCCATGGGCGCGACCGCCGCGGGTCTGGCGCCTGTGGCCGTCGCCTTCTTCTGTGCCGCGCTCGCCATGGTCGTCTTCCGCGTCATCCCGCTTGCCGATGTCTACAAGGCGCTGGATGGCCCGATCCTGATCATGCTCGCCGCCCTCATTCCCGTATCGGATTCGCTCAGGACAACGGGCGGCAGCGAGCTTATCGCCGGCTGGCTCGGCCATTTCGCAGCGCAGATGCCACCCTTTGGCGCCCTGGCGCTGATCCTGATCACCGCAATGGCGGTGACGCCGTTCCTCAACAATGCCGCGACAGTCCTCGTCATGGCGCCGATCGCCGCAAGCTTTGCACAGACGCTCGGCTACAAGCCGGAAGCCTTCCTGATGGCGGTAGCAATTGGCGCCGGCTGCGATTTCCTCACCCCGATCGGGCACCAGTGCAACACGCTGGTCTTCGGCCCCGGCGGCTATCGCTTCAGCGATTACCCGCGCCTTGGCCTGCCGCTGTCCTTCATCATCATTCTCGTCAGCGTGCCGATGCTGCTCTACGTCTGGCCGGTGCGATGAGCGCTGATGCCCATTTTCCTTGACGCAAGCGGCCGAATATGGCCTTAAGGCCAGCCAAATGGACAATCGCCGGGGAAGTGCGCAATTTGCCCTTATCCGGCCGGTTTCCTGATCCAGTTATCTGCATTCTTCCCGCCGCACGCCGCTTTTGCCATCAAAAGCCGTCGGCATTCATTTGACGGGCACATAAAATGACAGCTTCCGGCGTCCGCGTCCGCATTGCTCCCTCGCCGACCGGCGAGCCGCATGTCGGCACCGCTTATATCGCACTCTTCAACTATCTTTTCGCCAAGAAGAACGGCGGCGAGTTCATCCTGCGTATCGAAGATACCGATGCAACGCGCTCTACCCCGGAATTCGAGCAGAAGGTGCTGGACGCCCTGAAGTGGTGCGGGCTCGAATGGAAGGAAGGCCCGGATATCGGCGGCCCCTACGGCCCCTATCGTCAGTCCGACCGCAAGGACATCTACACGCCCTACGGCCAGGAACTGCTGGACAAGGGCCATGCCTTCCGCTGTTTCTGCACCCCCGAGCGCCTGGAACAGATGCGCGAAGCCCAGCGTGCCGCCGGCAAGGCGCCGAAATATGACGGCCTCTGCCTGAAATATTCGGCCGAGGAAGTCAGCGCCAAGATGGCAGCGGGCGAAAGCTCCGTCATCCGCATGAAGATCCCGACCGAAGGCTCCTGCGATTTCAACGACGGCGTCTATGGCGACGTGTCGATCCCGTGGGACAGCGTCGACATGCAGGTCCTGATCAAGGGCGACGGCATGCCGACCTATCACATGGCAAACGTCATCGACGACCATCTGATGAAGATCACCCACGTCGCCCGCGGCGAAGAGTGGCTGGCATCGGTTCCGAAGCACATCCTGCTCTATCGCTATTTCGGCTGGGAACAGCCGGTGTTCATGCATCTCTCGCTGATGCGCAACGCCGACAAGTCGAAGCTGTCGAAGCGCAAGAACCCGACCTCGATCTCTTACTACTCCGCTCTCGGCTATATCCCGGAAGCGCTGATGAACTTCCTCGGCCTGTTCTTCGTGCAGATCGCCGAAGGCGAAGAGCTGCTGACGATGGACGAGCTCTCCGACAAGTTCGACCCGGAAAACCTCTCCAAGGCCGGCGCCATCTTCGATATCCAGAAGCTCGACTGGCTGAATGGCCGCTGGATCCGCGAGAAGCTGTCGGGAGACGAGTTCCAGGCCCGCGTGCTGACCTGGGCGATGGAAAACGATCGCCTGAAGGCAGGCCTGCGCCTGTCACAGTCGCGCATTTCAAAGCTCGGCGAACTGCCGGAACTCGCAGGCTTCCTGCTGAAGTCCGACCTCGGCCTCGACCCGTCGGCCTTCGCCAAGATCAAGTCGCCGCCGGAAGAGATCCTCGAGATCCTCAACACTGTGCAGCCGGACCTCGAAAAGATCCTCGAATGGAACGTCGAGACGATCGAAGCCGAACTGCGCGCCATCGCCGACCGCATGGGCAAGAAGCTGAAGGTCGTTGTGGCCCCGCTCTTCGTCGCCGTATCCGGCTCGTCGCGCTCGCTGCCGCTCTTCGATTCCATGGCGATCCTCGGCCGCTCGGTCGTGCGCCAGCGTCTGAAACTCGCCTCGCAGGCAGTCGCCTCTCTCGTCGGCCCGAAGAACTGAACCGGACATCTGTACCATGACCGAAAAGACCGAAACAGCGACCCTTTCTTCCGACGCAACCGAAGTGCGCGCCCAGAAGCTGAAGCTGCTGCGCGAACAGATCGGCGATGTCTATCCGGCGCATTTCCACCGGACCATCACCAATGCCGAGCTCGCCGAGAAGTACATAGATCTCGAATCCGACGTCGAGACGACCGATGTCGTGACCGTTGCCGGCCGCGTCTATTCCTCGCGCAATTCCGGCATGTTCATGGATATCCATGACGCCGGCGGCAAGATCCAGATCTTCAGCCACAAGGACGTGACGCCGGAAGAAGCCCGCAACATGCTCGCCATGATCGACATCGGCGACATCATCGGCGTCACCGGCACCGTCCGCCGCACCAAGCGCGGCGAGCTCTCGATCAACGCCCGCGAAATCACCATGCTGACCAAGTCGCTTCTTCCCATGCCGGAGAAGTGGAATGGTATTGCGGATGTCGAGATCCGGTATCGCAAGCGCCACCTCGACATCATGAGCAACGAGGAATCGAAGCTCCGCTTCCAGCAGCGTTCGAAGATTGTCTCCGGTATCCGCCGCTTCATGGAAAGTGACGGCTTCATGGAAATCGAGACGCCGATGCTGCACTCGGTTTATGGCGGTGCCACCGCCGAGCCGTTCAAGACGCATCACAACACGCTGAAGCTCGACATGTACCTGCGTATCGCGCCGGAACTGTTCCTGAAGCGCACGCTGGTCTCCGGCCTCACCGACAAGGTGTTCGAGATCAACCGCAACTTTCGCAACGAAGGCGTTTCCACCCGGCACAATCCTGAATTCACGATGATGGAGTGTTACTGGGCCTATGCCGACTACGAGGACATCATGGACCTCGTCGAGCGGCTGTTCGAGACGCTCGCATTGTCGATCCACGGCAAGACCGAATTTGCCTTCGGCGACAAGGAAATCTCCTTCAAGGGTCCGTTCAAGCGCGTGCCGATGCCCGACGCCGTCAAGGAAGTGACCGGCATCGACTTCCTTGCGATGAAGACCGATGAAGAAGCCCGCACCGCAGCCAAGGCCGCCGGTTTCGAAGTCGAGAAGGACTGGACCTGGGGCGAATGCCTGGCCTTCATCTTCGAAGAGAAGGTCGAGGGCACGCTGATCCAGCCGAGCCACGTCACCCATTTCCCGAAGGATATCTCGCCCTTCGCCAAGGAAGTGCCGGGCGAGCCGCGCCTCGTCGAGCGCTTCGAGACCTATTGCAACGCCTGGGAACTCGGCAACGCCTTCTCCGAACTCAATGATCCGGAAGAGCAGCGTCGCCGCATGGTCGAGCAGCTCGAGCAGGCACATGCCCGCGGCGAGAAGGAAAAGCAGCTGGACGACGAATTCCTCGATGCGATCGACCAGGGCATGCCGCCCGCCGGCGGTCTCGGCATCGGCGTCGACCGCTTGATCATGCTGCTCACCAACGCACCGTCGATCCGCGACGTCATCCTCTTCCCGGCCCGCCGCAGCAAGACGGACTGAGACTGACGAACTTCGAATGCAAAAGCGGAGCGCCCGAAAGGACGCTCCGCTTTTTGTGTCCGGTGATTTCTGTTAGTGGCCGCTCTTGGCGGGCGCGGCTTCCTCGCCGCCACCTTCGGCCGGAGCCTCGGCGGGCGCTGCCTCGCCTTCTCCGCCTTCAGCCTTGGCTTCGCCCTCGGGCTTGGCCTCGCCTTCGCCCTCGCCGCCCTTGGCCTTCTCGGCCTTGGCACCCTTCTTGCCGCCCTCACCGCCTTCGCCGCCCTCTGTCGAGGCAACGGCCGTGGGATCGATGCAGTCGGAATATTCCTTGAAGGACGCGTTCAGCGTCTTGATCTCGTCTTCCGGCAGGTCGACGCGCTCGCCGAAGAACAGGCCGTTCTGGCTGGCCTGGCCGTCATAGTAGCGGGCGGTATAGGGCTTGTCGTCGATGCCTTCGATCATCTTTTCCGGATGCGGGATATAGACGACGTCGGCGCCGATCGCCCGGCCGCGAATGTCGGAGCGCAGCGTCGGGCCGTTCTGGTCGAGGACCACGACCTGCACCAGATCCGGCTTGCTGTCCGCATAGATCGCCTGCGCCACCCGCAGAGCGGTCCGGACGCGCGTCATCCCGTCGGTGGGTTCGGTCTTGATGTATTTGCGGATCCAGACATGCTCCTGCTTCTTGATCGTCACGAGATTGACGTCGGTACAGGAGGCACCGTTCACTTCTTCTGCCGGAGGACCAAGGATCGCATCTTTGCCGACATAAAGCGCCGCACCGCCGGAGGCGCCTGCGAAGAGCGCGACACCGCCGATAACGAACGCCAGTTTCCGGGACGGCCGGAATATGCGCAGTAAGGCCTTCACGCCAACTGCTCCGTCATCGGCAAAACTCCAACTCGATACATGCTCGGAAAACTATTCAAGCGACGTTTCGGAATGCTTAAGTGCGGCCAGTAAAAACGCAGGGGTGAGAATAAAAGGCCAAAAAAGGTCCGGGAGTTCACAGACTTGTCAGCGTGTATTTCGGCATGCTCTAAAGCCGCATGGCCTTCACGCTTCGTCAGCTTCAGTATTTCGTCGCAGTCGCCGAGCAGGGTTCGGTGACGCGTGCGGCGCAGAACCTCTCCATCTCCCAATCCTCGGTCACAGAGGCGCTGAAAGAGCTGGAAACCGATCTTGGCGTCTCGCTCTTCGATCGCCATCCGCGCGGCCTGACCATCACCCATAATGGCCACCAGTTCCTGCGCCACGCCACGAAGATCCTGGCGACCGTCTCGGACGCGCGCACCAGCTTTTCCGGTCAGCAAAGCGCTCTCTCGGGAACGCTGAACATCGGCGTCACCTCGCTCGTCGCCGGCTATGTGCTCTCCGATCTCCTGGCGCGATACCGCCGCGCCTGCCCCGGAGTCGATGTCAGCGCCATCGAGGACAATGGCGGCTATCTCGAACATCTGCTTGTCGGCGGCGAGCTCGATGTCGCCGTCATGGTCATCTCCAACCTGCGCGACCGCATGGCGCTGCAGGCGGAAATCCTGGAAACATCGCCCTATCGCCTCTGGCTGCCGATGGGCCATCCGCTGGTTTCGGCCGACATTATCTCCGTTGCCGATATCGCCCGCGAACCGCTGATCATGCTGACGGTCGATGAAATCGAGGAGAATACCGGCAAGCTGCTCTCGGCCCTCGGCGCCCGCCCGCATGTGGCGTTCCGCACCCGCTCGGTCGAGGCGGTCCGCAGCCTTGTCGCCACCGGCGCCGGTGTCGCCCTGCTGCCCGATCTCGTCTACCGTCCCTGGTCGCTGGAAGGCGACCGCATCGAGAGCCGCGATGTCTCGGGATCGCTCCCCGTCGTTCAGGTCGGCATGGTCTGGCGCAAGGGATCGAGCCTGCCGCAGGCGGCGCGCGACTTCGTCGGCATTGCCGAAAGCATGCGCTCCGGCCGCGTTCGCTCCTGATATCGGAATTTCCGATAACGTCTTTCTGATAAATGAATTTGCGAAAGCGGATTTTTCATCGCAACTTTTCAACCGGGAACAAAATGCCGCAGCAAGCGGCTCAAACCGGGAGACAGACGATGACGAATCTCTTGAAATCCTGCACGGCCGCGCTCGCGTGCCTGAGCTTCGCAACGCAGGTGATTGCCGCCGAACCGCTGAAGGAACTGGGCAAGGGCGAAGGTGCAGTCAGCATCGTCGCATGGGCCGGCTATATCGAGCGCGGCGAAACCGACAAGAATTACGACTGGGTAACCGGCTTCGAAAAGGACACCGGCTGCAAGGTGACCGTCAAGACGGCCGCCACATCCGACGAAATGGTCTCGTTGATGAACGAAGGCGGCTTCGACCTCGTGACGGCATCGGGGGATGCCTCGCTTCGTCTCATCGCCGGCAAGCGCGTCCAGCCGATCAATACCGATCTGATCCCCGGCTTCAAGAATGTCGATCCGCGCCTGCAGAACGGCCCGTGGTACACGGTCGGCGGCGTCCACTACGGCGTTCCCTATCTCTGGGGACCGAACGTCCTGATGTACAATACCGACGCCTTCAAGGATAAGGCGCCGACCAGCTGGAAGGTTGTCTTCGAGGAAGAAACCCTGCCTGACGGCAAGTCCAACAAGGGCCGCGTCCAGGCCTATGACGGCGCGATCTATATCGCCGATGCCGCCATGTATCTGATGGCGCACAAGCCCGAGCTTGGCATCAAGGATCCCTACGAGCTGAACGAAGACCAGTACAAGGCGGCCCTCGACCTGCTGCGCGGCCAGCGCAAGCTCGTCTCCCGCTACTGGCACGACGCGATGATCCAGATCGACGACTTCAAGAACGAAGGCGTCGTCGCCTCCGGCTCCTGGCCCTTCCAGGTCAACCTGATGCAGGCCGACAAGCAGAAGATCGCCTCCACCTTCCCGGAAGAAGGCGTCACCGGCTGGGCTGACACCACCATGCTGCATGCCGAAGCCGAGCATCCGAACTGCGCCTATATGTGGATGGAACACTCGCTGTCCGCCAAGGTCCAGGGCGATGCCGCCGCCTGGTTCGGCGCCGTTCCCTCGGTCCCGGCTGCCTGCAAGGGCAACGAGCTGATGACCGACACCGGTTGCGCCACCAACGGCTTCGACCACTTCGATAAGATCAAGTTCTGGAAGACCCCGGTCGCCAAGTGCACGACGCAGAGCGAATGCGTGCCTTATCACCGCTGGGTTTCCGACTATGTCGGTGTGATCGGCGGGCGGTAAAGCGCCCCTCCCAAACCCCTCCCCACAAGGGGGAGGGGCTAGCAAGCGGCACCGCCTCGCTCCAATCTCAGCGTCTGTGTTCTCCGAGAGGGACAAGGCGGGGTTAAGCCCCTCCCCCTTGTGGGGAGGGGTTTGGGGCGGGGTCTGAACACCCCAATTGAAATCCAAGACTGAATGCCAAGACTGGAGCCCACCCATGACACCCGCCGTCCGTTTCCAGCAGGTCTCGCGTCATTTCGGCCAGGTTCGCGCCGTTGACGGCGTCGATCTCGAGATCGCGCCCGGCGAATTCTTTGCCATGCTCGGCCCGTCCGGCTCCGGCAAGACGACATGCCTTCGCCTGATCGCCGGCTTCGAGCAGCCGACCGGCGGCCATATCCAGATTTTCGGCGAGAAGGCCGAAGGCGTGCCGCCGTACCGGCGCAACGTCAATACCGTCTTCCAGGACTACGCGCTCTTCCCGCATCTCAACATTCTCGACAACGTCGCCTACGGCCTGATGGTCAAGGGCGTTGGCAAGGCCGAACGCCTGCGCGAAGCGGAAAAGGCGCTCGAACTCGTCAAGCTGCCGGGCTATGGCAGCCGCCGTCCGGGCCAGCTTTCGGGCGGCCAGCGGCAGCGCGTGGCGCTCGCCCGCGCTCTCGTCAACAAGCCGAAGGTGCTGCTCCTAGATGAGCCGCTCGGCGCGCTCGATCTGAAACTACGCGAGCAGATGCAGGAAGAGCTGAAGAGCCTGCAGCGCGCCCTCGGCATCACCTTCATCTTCGTCACCCACGATCAGGGCGAGGCCCTGTCGATGGCCGACCGCGTCGCCGTCTTCAACAATGGCGGCATCGTCCAGGAAGGCACACCGCACGATATCTACCGCCGCCCGAAGACCCGCTTCGTCGCCGATTTCGTCGGCTCATCGAACGTCATCGCCCCGGATTTCATGGCCTCGCTCGGCGGCGAGAAGCGCTGGGCGAGCCTGCGTCCCGAGGCGATTCGTCTCGGCGACGGCACCGAAGCCCGCGTCGAGAATGCGAGCTTCCTCGGTGCGGCGACACGCCTGACCGTCGATATCCGCGGCACGCGCCTGCATGTCATGCTGCCCGCCGGTGCGGACGTGCCTGATGTCGGCTCCAGCGTTCGTCTCGGCTGGCAGCCGGGCGACGTCCACTACATGGATGACGCAGCATGAGCGCCATTGCGATGACAGGCAAGGACACATCGATCCTGCCGGGGCGCGGTGGTTTCTTCGGCCGCCTCTCGGACGCCTTCTGGCGCCATCCGAAACTGTTGCTCTTCCTGATGCTGACCCCGCCGCTGCTCTGGCTCGGCATCATCTATATCGGCTCGTTGATTGCGCTGCTGCTGCAGAGCTTCTTCTCGATCGACGATTTCTCGGGGATGATCAGCTACGAGTTCACGCTGTCCACCTATGCGCAGCTGCTGAACCCGACCAATTTCGACATCATCGTCCGCACCATCCTGATGGCGGCGCTCGTCACGCTGGCCTCCGCCGTCATCGCCTTCCCGATCGCCTATTATGCGGCGCGCTATGCCAAGGGAAAGTGGAAGGTACTCTTCTATCTCGGCATCATGCTGCCGCTCTGGTCGAGCTATCTCGTCAAGATCTATGCCTGGAAGCTGATCCTCGCCAAGGAAGGCATCCTCACCTGGTTCTTCGACAAGCTCTACCTTTCCTGGCTGCTCGACAGCATCCTGAACCTGCCCGTGGTCGGCGGCAATTCGCTCTCCGTCAGCTACCTCGGCACCTTCATCGTCTTCGTCTATATCTGGCTGCCCTATATGATCCTGCCGACGCAGGCAGCGCTCGAGCGCGTCCCCGGCAACCTGATCGAGGCATCGTCCGACCTCGGCGCCACCCCGCACCAGACCTTTCGCACGGTGCTCTTCCCGCTGGCGCTGCCCGGCATCGTCGCAGGCTCGATCTTCACCTTCTCGCTGACGCTCGGGGACTACATCATCCCGCAGATCATCGGCTCGTCGCGCCTCTTCATCGGCCAGGCCGTCTACACCCAGCAGGGCACGGCCGGCAACGTGCCGCTCGCCGCCGCCTTCTCGGTCGTGCCGATCGTCATCATGGCCATCTATCTCTGGCTTGCCAAACGCATGGGGGCTTTCGATGCGCTCTGATCGCGGACAGAAATCCCCGCTTCTCCTGAAGATTGCCGCCGGTGCCGGACTGCTCTTCCTGCACCTGCCGATCCTCTTGATCTTCGTCTATGCCTTCACGACGGAGGAAAAGAGCTATCAATGGCCGCCACCGGGCCTGACGCTCCAGTGGTTCGGCATCGCCTGGAACCGCCCGGATGTCTGGAACGCCCTCGGCCTCTCCGTGCAGGTCGCCTGCATTGCCACCGCGATTGCGCTCGTGCTCGGCACGCTCTGTGCGGCCGCCGTCAGCCAGACGAAGTTCTTCGGCCGGGAGGCGATCTCGCTGCTCGTCATCCTGCCGATTGCCCTTCCCGGCATCATCACCGGCATCGCGCTGCGCTCCGCCTTCAGCCTGTTCGACATTCCCTTCTCGGTCTGGACGATCGTCCTCGGCCACGCGACCTTCTGCGTCGTCGTCGTCTACAACAACGCCGTCGCCCGCTTCCGCCGCACGCAGGGATCGCTGATCGAGGCCTCGATGGATCTCGGTGCCGACGGCTTCCAGACCTTCCGCCATGTCGTGCTGCCGAATATCGGCACGGCGCTCTTGGCAGGCGGCATGCTTGCCTTCGCGCTGTCTTTCGACGAAGTCATCGTCACCACCTTCACCGGCGGCCAGCAATCGACGCTGCCGATCTGGATGCTGGAAGAGCTGATCCGTCCGCGCCAGCGCCCGGTGACCAACGTGGTCGCCATGGTCGTCGTGCTCGTCACCTTCCTGCCGATCCTGGCAGCCTATTACCTCACCCGCGATGGCGACCAGATCGCCGGGGCCGGAAAATAAACCAGAGTGGGATGCCCCCATCCGCTCGACGAACGAAAGGGAGAACATCATGGACACCCAAATGCTGATCGGCTCGCGCTTCGAAGCGGGTACGGAAACGGAAGAACACGTCCTCAACCCCAAGACCGGCGAGAAAGTCGTCGACTTGCCGGAAGCCTCGCTCGGCCAGATCGACAACGCCGTCGATGCCGCGGAGAAGGCTTTCAAGAGCTGGTCGCAGACGACGCCCGGCGAACGCTCCTCTTATCTCCTGAAGATTGCCGACGCGATCGAGAAGGATGCCGCGGGTTTCGCCGCGCTCGAGGCGCTGAACTGCGGCAAGCCGATCAACGCCGTCCTCAATGACGAAATCCCGGCGATCGTCGATTGCTACCGCTTCTTCGCAGGCGCCGTCCGCAACCTGCACGCCCCAGCCGCCGGTGAATACCTGCCGGGACACACCTCGATGATCCGCCGCGACCCGATCGGCATCGTCGGCTCGATCGCGCCCTGGAACTACCCGCTGATGATGATGGCCTGGAAGCTGGCACCGGCAATCGCCGGCGGCAATACCGTCGTCTTCAAGCCCTCGGAACAGACGCCGCTGACGGCGCTGAAGATGGCAAAGCTGCTCTCCGAGATCCTGCCCGAGGGCGTCGTCAACGTCATCCTCGGCCGCGGCGAGAGTGTCGGCAACGCACTGATCAACCATCCGAAGATCGGCATGGTCTCGATCACCGGCGATGTCGCGACCGGCAAGAAGGTGCTGCAGGCCGCCGCCAAGACGGTGAAGCGCACCCATCTGGAACTCGGCGGCAAGGCTCCCGTCATCGTCTTCGACGACGCCGATATCGACGCCGTCGTCGCCGGCATCCGCACCTTCGGCTACTATAATGCCGGCCAGGACTGCACCGCCGCCTGCCGGATCTATGCCGATGCCAAGGTCTATGACCGCTTCGTCGCCGACCTGTCTTCAGCTGTTTCGTCGATCAGGTTCAACCAGTCCGACGACACCGAAAACGAGATCGGTCCGCTGATCTCCAAGCGCCAGCGCGACCGCGTCGAGAGCTTCGTCGCCCGTGCCTCCGAGCACAAGCACATGGAGATCACCACGGGTGGCAAGACCTCGGGCGACAAGGGCTTCTTCTACACGCCGACTGTGATTGCCGGCGCCACGCAGGACGACGAGATCGTCCGCCGCGAAGTCTTCGGCCCGGTCGTTTCCGTCACCCGCTTCAGCGATATCGAGGACGCCGTCACCTGGGCGAACGACAGCGACTACGGCCTTGCCTCCTCGGTCTGGACCAAGGATATCGGCCGCGGCATGAAGACGGCCGCCCGCCTGCAATACGGCTGCACCTGGATCAACACGCACTTCATGCTCACCAACGAAATGCCGCATGGCGGCCTGAAGCAATCCGGCTATGGCAAGGACATGTCGGTCTACGCGCTCGAAGATTATACCGCCGTGCGCCATGTAATGATCAACCACGGCTGAATAACCCAAACGGGTTATTGAGATAACATATTTGTGACTCCCGACCGCCGTAAGCAACTACGGCGGTCTTTTTGTGGATATATTTCAATATTGCGTTGAACGAATATATGCTCCATATTTGAGCAAAGCCTTGGCAATAGCCGCGGGGGCTAAAAAGGCTGATTACTTTCAATGGCATCGCAGATTGATATTCCGGAACTCCAGCGTGCCCTTGGCGGCTTGATGGATTCGGCGCTGATGCCGGAACAATGGGACGGCACGCTGGAGGCGATCAGCCGGGCCACCGGCTCGGTCGGCACCCACATCATGCCGGTGCGTGGAAAATTCGAGGCCGGCGTCCTCACCACCCCTAATTTTCTAGAGGCCTTCGACATCTATTTCTCGGAAGGCTGGTACAAGCGGGACTTTCGCGAGCGTGGCCTGCAGATCGGCCTGACCAAGGGCGTCGTCATCGAGCATGACATTGCCACCAGCAGCGACTTCTCGCAGCACGCCTTCTATGCCGACTTCCTGGCGCGCTTCGGCATGCGCTATTCCGCGATGGTGCTGTTTCAGGCCCGCGGCACGACACTCAGCATCAACCTGCAGCGCGGCATCCATGACGCCCCCTTCGACCGCAATGACGAGGCGGCGCTTCTCGGCATGCAATCGAGCCTGTCATCCGCCGCCGAACTGGTACGCACGCTGGATGCGGCGAAGGTCGGCGGCATGGGCGAAGCCTTCGACATGACGGCTGCGGCCGCAATCTTCTTCGACCGCAAGGGCCGCATCACCCATCTTAACGCCCGGGCCGAAGGCCTGCTCGACGAGGAAATCCGTATCGCCGGGGGAGAGCTTTTCACCCTGAAGCAGAGCGAGGCGGCACAGCTGCAGCGCCAAGTGCTCTCGGCCGCCGACGGCGCGCTGTTCATTGAACTGCCTGCCATTCGCATCACCCGGACAGGAAAGCCGCCGCTCGTGGCCCGCGTTCAGAAGCTGCAGGGCTTTGCCGCCGATCTCTTCGCCCATTCCAGCGTCGTGGTGCTGATCACTGATCTCGGCGAGCGCGACGGCCCGAGCATCGAGCTCTTGCGCAGCACCTTTTCGCTGACGCCCCAGGAGGCGACGGTGGCACGGCTGCTGCTCGACGGATCCTCGCCGCGCGAGATCGCCACCATCTGCGGCCTGCAATATGAGACGGCGCGCGGCTATGTGAAACGCGTGCTCTCGAAAACCGGAACGCAGCGCCAGGCACAGCTGATCGCGCTGCTCTCCGGCCTGAAGCCTTAGCCGGCGACCTGCGTCCCATAGAGCGCCCAGACTTCCCAGCCGCCTTCCCAGATCATGTCGAGCGCGACATAGACGATGATCGCCAGCCCGATCCAGCCGATCCAGCGGAAGCGGCTGAGCAGCTTCGCCACGAAATTCGAGGCAACGCCCATCAGCACGACGGAGAGAATGAGGCCGAAGATCAGCGCCGTCATGTTCGACTTCGCCGCCCCTGCGACGGCCAGCACGTTGTCCAGCGACATGGAAAGATCGGCGAAGATGATCTGGCCGATCGCCTGGCGCAGCAGCTTCGGCTTGTGGGCATGATGCCCGGCCTCGTCACCACCCTCTTCCTCGTCGCCGGCTTCCCGCAGCTCCTTGAACATCGTCCAGCAGATCCAGAGGAGCAGCAGCCCGCCGATCAGGTTGATGCCCTTGATGACGAGCAGTTCCGCGGCAATGACGGCGAAGACGATGCGGATGACGGCGGCAGCCGCAATCCCTGAAACGATCGCCTTCCCGCGCAGTTCAGGCGCAAGACCGGCGGCGGCCATGCCGATGACGATCACATTATCCCCGGAGAGGATGATATTGATCATGATGACTTCGAGATAGATGGAAATGACGGCGGGATCAAAGAGGGAGGACATCAAGGCACTTTCGTCGATGGGGCAAATCGATGAAAAATCCCCACGCCTTCAGCCCGCCTGCCGCGCACAAATATGCGGCAGATCGTCATCCTTAGGAATTGGGGGCTCTTCCTGGGCAAAGTTTGAAACAGATCGAAGCCCGGTTGAAAAGCCCCGCAACCCGGCGATGCCGGAACATTAGAAAATCGCCTGTTATTTCAATCGATTTTATTCTGGCACGGGAACAAATCGCCGTCTGCCGCGTCATCTTCTGCGTCCAACACAGAGGAAACTTCCATGCTTAAGTGGGCTCTCATATTTTTCGTCATTTCGCTGATCGCCGGCTTCTTCGGCTTCTCCGGCATCTCGGCCGCCACCGCGACGATCGCGCGCGTCCTCTTCGGCATCGCGCTGGTGATCTTCCTGATCTTCCTCATCCTCGCGCTGATGGCGGGACAAGCCATTCTCTAGCGCCCACCGCCTCTTACGGGCGGGCCTAAAGCAGGCTCGCCCCGACATTGATCGCCAATGCCAGGATCGTCGTGTTGAAGAGAAACGACAGGATCGCATGCAGCAGGGCGATCTTGCGCATGGTCCGCGATGATACCGCCACATCGGCCGTCTGCGCCGCCACTCCGATGGTGAAAGAGAAATAGAGGAAGTCCCAATAGGTGGGCTCCTCTATCTTGTCGGGAAACATCAGCCCTCGCCCTTGTCCGGCCCGCCATAGAAGCGGTGGGCATAGTGGATAGTGAAGAGCGTGTGCAGGAACACCCAGGAAATCAGAATCGTGACGACAGCCGCGATCGCCCGTGCGAAGGCGACGTCAGGGGGCGCATCCTTGACGGAATGCAGCTCGAGACCGATGCCGGCAATGCTGGCGATAGCTGCAGCGATCGACAGGAACAGCACGAACGTATCGGAAAAATCCAGATCTTCCGAGCGCCGCCGGATATCCGAGACGGTTGCCCGCAGCATCTTGCGCCAGCTGATGCCGATGAAGACGATGGCCGTGACATTCCAGCCGACCAGGACGTTCTTGGCATTCACGTCACGCGATGTCAGCAGCAGGAAAACGGCGAACCCGGCGGCGAAGGCGATGATGAAACTGCCGTGTCTGATTGCGTAGGTCATAAAACCGGAGCGCTTGCTGCCTGCCATTCCGCTTCTCCTGCCTCGGCTGACGATATCATCATGAAAAAGGCCCAGACACCATCGGCGTCCGGGCCTTTTCAAACACTTATCCGGCAGGATCAGGCAGCGGCGAGCTGCAGTTCCTTCTGAACCATGCCGCGCAGCGTGCCGAGGTCCTTGGCGAAGGCGCGGATGCCTTCGGCGAGCTTTTCGGTCGCCATCGCGTCTTCGTTCATCATCCAGCGGAAGGTCTTTTCGTCGACGCTGATCTTCGCAGCCGGCTTGACGGTCTCCGGCGAGAGCTTGCGCTCCAGCTTGCCCTGGTCGTTGGACAGTTCGTCCAGCAGGTTCGGAGCGATCGTCAGGCGGTCGCAACCGGCCAGCGCTTCGATTTCGCCGGCGCTGCGGAACGAGGCGCCCATGACGATCGTCTTGATGTCGTTGGCCTTGTAGTAGTTGTAGATGTCGCGCACCGAGATGACGCCCGGATCTTCCTCAGGGGTGAACTCCTTGCCGGTCGACTTCTTGTACCAGTCGAGGATACGGCCGACGAAGGGCGAGATCAGGAATACCTTGGCGTCAGCGCAGGCAACGGCCTGAGCCTTCGAGAACAGAAGCGTCAGGTTGCAGTCGATGCCTTCCTTCTGCAGCACTTCGGCGGCGCGGATGCCTTCCCAGGTCGAAGCGAGCTTGATCAGGATGCGGTCACGCTCGATGCCGCGCTCCTTGTAGGCGGCGATGATCGAACGGGCCTTGGCAAGCGATGCCTCGGTGTCGAAGGAAAGGTCGGCATCGACTTCCGTCGAAACGCGGCCCGGAACGAGCTTCACGAGAGCCGCACCAACGGAGATCGCCAGACGATCGGCAACGGCAGCCGAAACGGCTTCGGCATTGCCGCCCTGCTTCTTGCCCCAGGCAACGCCTTCCTTGATCGCATCGGCAAACATCGGCGTGCCCAATGCCTTCAGAACGATGCTCGGGTTCGTGGTGCAATCGACCGGCTTCAGACGGGCAACGGCCTCGATGTCGCCGGTATCGGCAACCACCGTGGTTATCTCGCGGAGTTGGTCAAGCTTGGATGTCATGGTCAAAATCCTTTGTGACTGAGCTGCGGACCGGCGCGATCTTCGCCCGGAAAGAGGTGATCTACGGAATGCTGACGTTCGTGTTGCAGGCGAAAAGGCGCGGCTCCATCACGGCTATTGGGCTAACGTGAGGAACACCCGCAGTGTTCCCGGTGCGGAGGGAAAGAATGGCGCGATAATTCCGCGCAGGCAATGCCCGCGGCACCATGGCCGGTCCTGACTTCCCGCATGCCCGCACACTGTCCTCCTCGGACGGACAAGAACGACTTTTGTCATCGATAATATGGCAATTCAGTTCATCGAAAGTCAAGGACATTTGTGCATTTCAATTGACATAAGTGTCACACCGGTCATTATCGCCGGGGAACAAAGGAATGCCTGCACCCCTTTCGCTTGCTGAAGCAAACTAGGGTGAAATTTTCGCGAGAGAAGATGTGGTCAAGCTGAAGCGCGGCACGCATACCGCCTATTCCGAAGCCTCGTCGCTGCGTCTGCGGGCGGCATGGCTCTATTACAATCAGGGCCTGACCCAGAAGGATGTTGCCGAGCAGCTCGGCATCAGCCGCACGACTGTGATCCGCCTCCTCGACGAGGCGATGAAGCGCAGCGAAGTGCAGATCTGGATCAACGATTCCATCGGCGACTGCGTCGAGCTTTCGGTCAAGCTGGAACGCGCCTATGGCCTCGACGAGGCAATCGTCGTTCCCTCGCCCGTCAACAACGACGTCAATGCTCTGGCAAAAAGCGTCGGCCTGGCGCTCGGCCAGTTTCTGTCCGAGGCAATCCCCGACGACTATACGATCGGTGTCGGCTGGGGCCGCACGATGACGGCATCGCTTTCAAGCTTCCGCCCGCCCAGGCGCGACAATTGCAAGGTGGTGTCCCTGCTCGGCGGCATCGTCGCGGTACATCAGACGAACCCAATCGATTACACGTGGCGCCTGGCAAACCAGCTCGGCGCCGAATGCTACATGTTCCTGGCGCCGCTGCTCGTCGATTCCACCGAGACGAAGCGGAACCTGATCGACAAATGCGGGCTGGAAACCATCTACCGCCTCGCCGAAAATCTCGATCTCGCCATCGTCTCCTGCGGCGATATCGGCCCGCACTCGACTTCGTTGTCGGAGGGCTGGATATCCAAGGCCGAACTGCAGGAGCTCATCGACGCCGGCTGCGTCTGCGATACGATGTTCAACTTCCTCGACAAGGACGGCAACACCATCGATCACTCGATCAACAGCCGCGTCATGTCGGTCGATCTCGATACGCTGAAGAAGGCCAAGCACATCGTGCTCTCCTCAGGCGGCGCCCACCGCGCCACCGCCATCCGCGCAACGATCAAGCGTATCGGCTGCAACACGCTGATCACCGATGAGAGTGCCGCCAAGGCGCTGCTGGAACTGGCTGAAGGCTAGCTCTGCTGATCTGGCCCCCTCATCCGCCCTTCGGGCACCTTCTCCCCGAGGGGAGAAGGGAAAAAGGCAGGCCCGCCACAAGTCCCTTCTCCCCTCGGGGAGAAGGTGGCGGCAGCCGGATGAGGGGGCTGCTCGCTCGAAGTTACAGAGGGCTGCTCGCGCAAACTTTTCAGGCGTGCGCCGACTCCCACCCAAGCATTGCACGCTTGCGCGTCAGACCCCAATGATATCCCGTCAGCGCGCCACTCTTGCCGAGCGCACGATGGCAGGGCACGACGAAGGAAATCGGGTTGGCGCCAACAGCAGCCCCGACAGCCCGCATCGCCTTCGGATTGCCGATGTCATTGGCGATATCGCTATAGGTGACCGCCTTGCCGAAGGGAATCTTGAGCAGGCTTTCCCAGACGCGCACCTGGAAATCCGTGCCGATCAGCACCACCCGCAGCGGCTGCTCGGACGACCACTTGCCCGGCTGGAAGATGCGCTCTGCATAGGGCGCCGTCGCCTGATTGTCCTCGACATATTCGGCATTCGGCCAGCGGCAGGCCATATCGTCGAAACAGGCCGCCTCGTCTCCGAGATCGCTGAAGGCTAGGCCGGCGAGCCCTCGATCGGTGGCCATGACCAACGCAACGCCAAACGGCGAATGGTGGAAACCATAGCGGATAGTCAGCCCGCCACCCCTTCCCTTCCATTCCCCTGGCGACATCGCCTCGTGGGTAACGAAGAGATCGTGCAATCGGCTCGGCCCGGACAGGCCGACTTCGAACGACGTCTCCAGCAGCGGCAGCTCTTCCTGCCGCAGCAGCCGCTTGGCATGATCGAGCGTCACCGCCTGCAGGAAGGCTTTCGGCGAAAGCCCGGCCCAGCGCGTAAAAGTCTTCTGCAGCTGCGTCGGCGACTGGTTGAGGCGCGCGGCGATATCGTCCAGCGAAGGCTGGTCGCGGTAATCCTCGGTGATCAATTCGATGACCTGCCGCACGGTCTCGTAGTCGGGACCGTCAGGCGTGATGTCTCTGTTCAGATTTGCGATCATGTTCATCGTATTTCTCCTTGTAACAAGGAGATAATCAAGGGCGATCTCGCAAGCCACCCGTTTCTTGCGCCACTTTCATAACCGCTGCTTGACGGTCGCCAGCGCCCCCTTAAAGGCTTTGGCGAAGCTTTCGCGGTCATCGGGATTGAGGAAGGAGCCGATATCCGTCCGCCGGCCCTGCCCGGAAACATGCATAGAAAGAATGCCGATCTCGTCGTGTCGGCGCACGAGAAAGCGGGTCCAGAAGGGATTGAAATGATGCTCGACCATCTTGCCCGACGGCGCGAATTTTCGGATCGCCACATCGGTACGCGACACCGTCACTTCCTCGCGTGCCCGCCCTGACCGGTAGTTCAGCCAGAAGGCGCCGTAGAGCAGCGCGAAATCGAGCCCGAAAAAGAAGCCGATCGGCCAGGCGCCGGTGACGATGAAGAACATTCCGTAGAGGAAGCAGATACCGCCGGATATCGCCAGCAGGATGCGGAAGCCCTTGCGGCCGAGAGAGCGGTAAGGGAAAAGTTCGGCTGCGAAAACAGGCTGTTCGCGCGCGCTGTCGGCGTTGCTTTCCGTCATGGCTGGCGAGTATAGATTGTCCATGGCCGAACCGAAACTCAAATCCGCTTCCCGGACTTCCGCAAACTCAAAAGTGATCGTCCGCCGCAAGAAGACCGCGGTGCGCACCGCCTATTCCGAGGCCGAGCGCGAAGAGATCTTCCGCCGTTTTTCGGTCCAGCGGCCGGAGCCGAAGGGCGAGCTGGAGCACAGCAACCCCTTCACGCTGGTGGTCGCCGTGGCGCTTTCGGCGCAGGCGACGGACGCCGGCGTCAACAAGGCGACCCGCGCCCTTTTCAGGGCGGCAGATACACCTGAGAAGATGCTCGATCTCGGCGAAGAGCAGGTGCGTGACTACATCAAGACCATCGGCCTCTATCGCAACAAGGCGAAGAACGTCATGGCTCTCTCGCAGATGCTGGTGGATGAATTCGGCGGCGTCGTGCCGCAGACGCTCGAAGAGCTCATCCGTCTGCCGGGCGTCGGCCGCAAGACCGCCAATGTCGTGCTCTCCATGGCCTTCGGCCAAGCGACCATGGCCGTCGATACCCACATCTTCCGCATCGCCAACCGCATCAGGCTCGCCCCCGGCAAGACGCCGGATGAAGTCGAAGAACGGATGATGAAGGTGGTGCCGAAACAGTATCTCTACCACGCCCATCACTGGCTGATCCTTCATGGGCGCTATACCTGCAAGGCCAGACGTCCGGAATGCGAGCACTGTATCATCGCCGACATCTGTAAATCGGCGGAGAAGACCTGGGAAATGCCGGCGCCGCTGGTCGAACTACCGCCGCAGGTGATCGGCGAGGCCGTCGAGTAGGCTGGCAATCGCCCTCTCGTAGTCCTTACGCACCCCGCCCTGCTCGATCTCGATCGCCGCACGGTCAAAGGCGGCTGACAACAATGATGTCAGCGGTCCAAGCTGCACCCCGGCGGCCGGCAGCATCGTTGCCAATCCCCGCCGCAGACTTTCCTCGGCATTCTCGCGGTCGATCGCCGATGCTTCTGCGCCGAGAACCGCCGGTGCCTCCAGCAACAGAAGCCGCGTGCGCCCCTCCGCCGCCATGGCATCGAAATAGGCCGAAGCGCCCGAGAGCAGCGCATCGCGCGGCGACTGCGCATCCGCCGAACGGCTCTCGATCTCTTCGGCGACCCTCTCCGCCTCCTGTTCGATGACCGCACGGAACAGCGCCCGCTTGTCTTCGAAATGGTGATAGAGCGCCCCGCGCGTCACACCCGCCGCCGAAACGATGTCCGGCGTCGCGGTCTCGGCATAGCCCTTGTCTACGAAGAGTCGGCGCGCTGCCGCAATCAGCGCCTGCTGTGTCTGTTCGGTTCGTTCGCGATTGGTCCTGCTCATATCTTCTATTTACATACACACTGCACGTATGTTAAACGAAAAAACATACAAACTGTACGCAAATAAAAGAGGAGCAACGAAGTGAAATCGACGAGCTATTATCCGGTGATCATGACCGATGACGTGGCGGCCACGGCGGCCTTCTACATCACGCATTTCCGCTTTCAGGCGCTATTTGAAGCCGACTGGTACGTCCATCTCCAGTCCATGGAAAATGAGAACGTCACCCTTGCAGTCCTCGACGGCAGCCACGAGACCATTCCCGAGCAGGCGCGCGGCAAGGTCTCCGGCCTGCTTCTGAATTTCGAGGTCGAGGATGTCGATACGATCTACACCGCCTGCAAGACGGCCGGCCTGCCGATCATGCGCGATCTGCGCGACGAGGATTTCGGCCAGCGGCATTTCATCACCGCCGATCCGAACGGCGTGCTGATCGACATCATCAAGCCGATCCCGCCGAGCGCCGAGTTTGCCGCCATGTACGACGCCTCGGCGCTGCCCGCCTGACCTAGCCTCTGAAGGCCGGATCCTTCTGCGACACCAGCTTGTGCAGGTGCACCATCATGCCGGCGGCAAAGAGCGGCGTGAGGAGATTGAGGAACGGCACCGCAAGAAAGGCCGCGATGACAAGGCCGCCCAGGAAGACCGTCGATCCGTGCTTGGCCCGGAACGCCCGGGCCTCCTCGGGCGGCCGGAAGCGCATCGCCGCAAATTCGAAGAATTCCCGCCCCAGCAGATAGCCGTTGACCATGAAGAAGGCGATCAGGTTGACGCCGGGAATGAAAAGCAGGAACAGCGCGATCATATTGCCAAGGATCACCACACCCAGAAACTTGATCGAGCTCGCGAGAGCCGGGCCGAACGGCATAGCGTTGCCCGGCCGGTCATTTGGGTAGTCCCGCTTTTCCACAACCTCGGCCACATCGTCGAGAAACAGTCCGGCGATCAGCGCCGTCACCGGCGACAGCAGCAGCGCGAGACCGAGCGCCAGCCCGAGACCGGCAAGGATGGCGAAGACGAAGCTCAGCCATCCGGCCCATTCCGGCATCTGCGGAAAGAAGCCCGCGACCCAGGGAAAGAGCAGCGTGGCAAACAGGCTGCGCAGCACGAACCACAGCCCCACCAGCACCAGCAGGGTAAGGCCGAGAACCTTCCAGAAGACCGAGCGCGTCTCGGCGGCGAGAAGATTGCGGAAGGACAGACGAGCGGCGTCAAGGATCATGCTTTGGCGTCTCCATGTGTTGTCCCGGATGTAGGAATCCCCGCGCAGAACGGCAAGCGGAAATAAAATTACATGCAACAATGGAAAACTTGTCTGCAACTAGACACTAATATATACTGCAAACTATTCGATCTAAACTTGAGCCTGAGACGCAGCTTCCGGAAATAGTTGCAAACGGCAAGTCTCGCCTAAGCGCATCGGAAGCCTCCGCGCCTCTGCCAGTGAGGGGATGCCCGCGTGGAAGACTTCGTCCAGAAGCTCAGGCATTACGTGAAATCCGGCACCCCAGCGGAGCGCCGGATCGCGAAATATTTCACCGAGCATCTGAACGATTTGCCCTTCGAAACCGCGGCCTCCGTCGCCGACCGGCTGGACCTCAGCCCGATGACCGTCGGCCGCTTTCTGCGGGCGCTCGGCTATCAGGGGCTCGACAGCGTCAAGATCCACATCCGCGAAACCGCCGTCACCTCGCCGGTGCAATTGCAGACCTCGCTCACCGAACTGCAGACCGACGCATCGAGCGGCAAGCCGCTGGCGTTGCTCGTCACCGAACAGATCCAGGCCCTGCACCACATCTATCATCTCACCGCCCAGCCCCAATGGGCCGAAGCCGTAGCGATGATCTCAGGCGCGCGCGAAGTCTTCATCGCCACGCATGCCCGCATGGCCGGCTTCGCCTCGCATTTCGCCCAGCGGCTGACCCGCGCCCGCGATGGTGTGCGGGCCCTCGATGGCTCCGGCAGCCGTTTCGCCGAATTGTTTGCCCGCCAGACCGGCGAAGGCGCCCTCCTCGTCATCGTCGACAGCCGCCGCTTCGCCCGCGCCCGGCTGCTTGCCAGAACGGCACGGCGCTACGGCTACAAGGTCGTCCTGATCGCTGCCGAGAACAATGACTGGATGCCGGATCAATCCAACATCATGCTGACGCTGCCGCCGTCGCGCGTCCCTGATGACGACAACCTGCCGCCGCTGATGGCCTTGCTCGATTGTCTCTCGGAAACGGTGATCGCCGCCACCGGCGATGAAGCACAGCAGCGCGAACGCCGCATGGCCGAATTCGGCGCCATCCTGGGCGAGGGCCGCGGCGGAGGTTAATCCATCGCCTCCAGCTCGGCACGATGGCGATACATCGCCAGCAGCCGGCGGTATTCCCGATCGTACATCGCCCGCTTCCCGGCATTCGGGCTGCGCTCGTCGCCGCCAGGATACATGGCGGTTCCGGCGGCGGCGAGATCGCGGTGCAGGCCGCAGGCGACGGATGCGGCGATTGCCGTGCCGAGCAGCACGGCCTCGTTCATCTTCGGCACCACCACCTTGCATCCCGTCGCATCGGAATAGAGCTCCATCAGCACCGGGTTCTTCACATGGCCGCCTGCCACATGCAGCGTGTCGGGCACGTAGCCATATTCCTTCATCTTCTCGAGGATGTGGCGGATGCCGAGCGCGATCCCGACGGCCGTGCGCCAATAGAGCGCGCAGAGACCGTCGAAGGACGTGTCGAGCGTCAATCCGCTGACGACGCCGACAGCATGCGGATCGGCAAGCGGCGAGCGGTTGCCGTGGAAATCGGGGAGCACGAAAATGCGAGCGCCGAAGGCGTCGTCGCCCTCCTCGGCGCGAAGCTGCGCAACGCGGGCGGCGATCTTCTGGTGCAGTGCCGCCGTCGGCTCGCCGCCTGCAGCATGCATGCGCACGATATGATCGAGAAGCGCGCCGGTCGCCGACTGTCCGGCTTCGACAAGCCAGGACTGCGGAAATACGGCTTCGTAATACGGGCCCCACATGCCATGGCTCGGCCGCCGTTCGCGCGAAAAGGAAACGATGCAGCTCGATGTACCGGCGATCAGCGCCAGCTGCCGCTCGAGCGCGCGCGGATCATCGGCAAAGCCGCCGAGCGTGCCGAGAGCCCCGGCATAGGCGTCGATCATACCCGCCGAGACGTGGCATGCCGTCGTCAGACCGAGGGCCGAGGCCGCTTCCTGCGTCAGCGTGCCGACGCTGGAGCCGACCGGAATTGTATCGTCAGGCAGATGCCCGCGCTCTTGCAGGTCCTCAAGGCCGATCTTCGCCAGGAAGTCTTTCCGCCAGCCGTCTTTCTCATGGGAGAGATAGTTCCACTTGGCCGTCAGCGTGCAGCGCGAGCGGTTCAGCGATCCCGTCGCTTTCCAGGTCATGAAGTCGGCCAGGTCGAAGAAGTAGCCGGCATTCATCCAGGTGCCTGGCAGCTTCTTCTTCAGCCACATCAGCTTCGGCATTTCCATTTCGGGCGACATGAAATGCCCGGAATGCTCCAGCACCGCATGTTCCGTCGCCGTGCAGAAATCAGCCTCCTGCAGCGCCCGATGATCGAGCCAGACGATCGTGTCGAACCGCTTTTCGCCACCGGTCGAAACGGAAATCTGCCGCCCCTCGACATCGCGCACGACAAGCGAGCAGGTCCCGTCGAAGCCGATCGCGCCGATCGAGGCGGGCGCCACGCCGGATTGTTCCACGGCCTTGCGGACCGAGATGCAGACGGCGGACCAGATATTTTCGGAATCGTGCTCGGCGTGGTTTTCACGCGGTCTGTTCATGATGATGGGATGCTCGGCCTTGCCAAGCAACCGGCCGGTGGCATCGAAGACACCGGCGCGCGCACTGCCGGTGCCGACATCCACCGCAACCACGTGATCATGCATCAGGGGTGCATCCCATCCAGCTTTTGTTTCTGGATAAGGTGTATCAAATCCGGCATCACGTCAAACACCGCTTCGGGCGAAAGCCGGTCAAGTTCAGCACGATAGCCTTCGAAATTGGCGTGCGAGCCGCCGGTGAAGGCAAAGACACGCATGCCGGCCGCCTTTGCCGCCTCGATGCCTGCAGGACTATCTTCGATGACGACGCAGTTCTCCGGCGCGACATGCATTTCCCGCGCTGCATGCAGAAAAAGATCAGGTGCCGGCTTGCCGTTCTTGACCATGCTGGCGCTGAAGATGTTCGGCAGCTTGTCGATCAGCCCGGTGACGGAAAGCGAAAGCTTGATGCGCTCGACCTGGCTGGACGAGGCCACGCAGCAGGGCAGATGCAGCGCGTCGATCGTCTCGCCGATACCCTCGATCGGCTTCAGCTCGTTGCGGAAGCGGCTGTAGAGATCGACCCGCATCCGCTCGAGAAATTCTTCCCCGGCATGGACGTGATAGTCGTTTCTCATGGTTTCGATGACGGTCGCAAGGCTCTTGCCGAGAAACCGGCCATAGACCTCCTCTTCCGTGATCGGAACACCGAGATCGTTCATCGCCTTGACGAGAACGTTGACGGATATCGGCTCGCTGTCGACGAGCACGCCGTCGCAATCGAAAATGACAAGCCGTGTCTCAGTCATGAAAGACCAACCATGTTCTCGGACGCGTTGCCGGCCCGCTTGCCGCAAGGCGGGTCGATGGCGGCGTCATCCGCCGCCATCGCAATTGCTTACACTGCAAGCTTGCCGTCGAGATAGAGCTGCAGCGTCTCGCGGGTGCCCTTTTCCCACAGCGTTTTCAGGGCATGTGCGAAGCGCTTGCGGAAGATTTCCGATTTCGCCACTTCGCCGAAGATGTCGTCGAAGGCGAGGAATGCCATCGGATCGTCCTTGGCCTTCAGCGCCGCGGCATGCAGACGGTCGGCGCTGGCATCGTTGAAGACGATGTCCTTGCCGCTGTCGGTCTTGCCGGCGAAGTAGCGGCACCAGAGCGCCGAGACCAACGACAGGCCGACGACATCACGGCCCTGGCTGAGATTGTCGAGCGTCGAGGGCAGGATGAACTTCGGCTGACGGTTCGAACCATCCTGCGCTAGGCGCGGAATGGTATCGGCGATCTTCGGGTTGAGCAGGCGCCGCTCGATCAGCTGGAAATAATCCTGCAGCGAAGTGTTCGGCACCGGCGGAACGATCGGGATGATCTCATCCTTTTCGAGCTTCGCCAGGAAGGCGCGGATCAGCGGATCTTCCATCGAGTCGTGCACGAAGTGAATGTCCATCAGAGCCGCCGGATAGGCGATCGCCGCATGGCCGCCGTTCAGGATGCGGATCTTCATATGTTCGTAAGGCGTGACATCGGGAACGAAGGTGACGCCGACCTTTTCGAGCGCCGGGCGGCCCGCCGTGAACTTGTCTTCCAGCACCCACTGCTTGAACTCTTCGCAGTAGACCGGCCAGTTGTCCTCGATGCCGAACTGATCCTTCAGAAGATCGATTTCGCGCTGACCGGTTGCCGGCGTAATGCGGTCGACCATGGCATTCGGAAAGGCGACATTGGCCTTGATCCAGTCGGCAAGCGCCGGATCGGAAAGCTTCGCGGTGCCGACGACAGCATTGGTGGTGACGACGCCGTTATGCGGAATGTTATCGCAGGACATGACCGTGAACGGCACGATGCCCTTGTCCTTGCGCGCCTTCAGACCGGCGACGATCAGGCCGAAGACGGTCTTCGGCTCCGTCGGGTTCTTGCCGTCGGCGGCAATCGCCGGATGCTCCGGATTGAACTTGCCGGAAGCGTCGATGAAATAGCCGCCTTCGGTGATTGTCATCGAGACGATGCGGATTGCGGGATCGGAGAGCTTGGCGATGATCGCCTTGGCGTCGCCGATCGGCAGAATGTCGGCCATCGGTCCGGTGACCCGGGCCGCGGTCTTGTTGTTGTCCTGCTCGACGACGGTCGTCAGGAAATCTTGGGCCGCGAGCTTCTCGCGCATGGCCGCGTCCGACGGCAGCATGCCCGCGCCGACGATCGCCCAGTCGTGATCCTGCCCCTGGTTGAACAGGTCGTCGAGATAGATCGCCTGATGGGCGCGATGAAAATTGCCGACGCCGAAGTGCACGATGCCGGCCGTGAGCGACGCCCGGTCATAGGCCGGAATTGCAGCGGTCTTTGCCGCTTCGGTAAGCGTTGCCAGCGATAGTTTGCACGTCATGATCTCAGTCCTCTTGAGGTCTTCCGGAACGGCAGCCGCTCCGGGTATCGGTGAAGCGGACACCCTGCCCGCTTCACATGGCCACCCCGGCCCGGTCGTCGCCTCAGATGGCGAGGCCGCCCTCGTTGAATTTGTGGATGCGGGTCTTGTCCGGCGTCAGGTAGACGGTGTCGCCCGCCTTGGCCGCGAATTCGCCACCGCCACGCGCCGTCACCGGGCCAATGCCATCGACGTCGATATGCAGGAACGTATCGGAGCCGAGATGCTCGGCGACCGTGACCCTGCCCTTCCACTCACCGCTCTCGTTCGACAGCATCACATGCTCCGGACGAATGCCGATCGTGTGTGCGCCGAGCTGTGCTGCCGTCTGACCCTTGACGAAATTCATCTTCGGCGAGCCGATGAAGCCGGCGACGAAGAGATTGCGCGGGTTCTTGTAGAGCTCAAGCGGCGAGCCGACCTGCTCGATATTGCCCTTGTTCAGCACCACGATCTTGTCGGCCATGGTCATGGCTTCCACCTGGTCGTGGGTGACGTAGATCATCGTGGTCTTCAGCTGCTGGTGCAGCTCGCTGATCTCGATGCGCATGTTGACGCGCAGCGCGGCATCGAGGTTCGACAGCGGTTCGTCGAACAGGAAGGCCGACGGCTGGCGGACGATCGCGCGGCCGATGGCGACGCGCTGGCGCTGACCACCCGAAAGCTGGCGCGGCTTGCGCTCCAGATAGTCGGTGAGGTTCAGAACCCGGGCCGCATCGGCGACCTTCTTGTCGATTTCGGCCTTGTCCATCCCCGCCATCTTCAGCGGGAAGGCGATGTTGTTGCGCACGCTCATATGCGGATAGAGCGCGTAGGACTGGAAGACCATCGCCAGACCGCGTTCGGACGGGGCCCTTTCGGTCGCGTCCTTGCCGTCGATGACGATCTTGCCGCTGGAGACGTCCTCAAGCCCGGCGATCAGCCGGAGCAGCGTGGACTTGCCGCAGCCGGAGGGGCCGACGAAGACGACGAACTCGCCGTCCTTGATATCGAGATCGATCGAAGGGATGACCTTGGCTTCGCCGAAGACCTTCGAGACTTTCTGAAGGGTAATGCTGCCCATGTTTCTCTCCCTGTAGTCTTATTTCACCGCGCCGAAGGTCAGGCCGCGGACGAGTTGTTTCTGCGAGAACCAGCCGAGGATAAGGATCGGGGCGATCGCCATTGTCGATGCTGCCGAAAGCTTTGCGTAGAACAAGCCTTCGGGGCTGGAATAGGAAGCGATGAAGGCCGTCAGCGGCGCCGCCTTTGAGGCAGAGAGGTTGAGGGTCCAGAAGGCTTCGTTCCAGGCAAGGATGATGTTGAGCAGCAGCGTCGAGGCAATTCCGGGAACGGCCATCGGCGTCAGCACGTAGATGATTTCCTTGGCGAGCGAGGCGCCGTCCATGCGGGCGGCTTCGAGGATCTCGCCGGGGATTTCCTTGAAGTATGTGTAGAGCATCCAGACGATGATCGGCAGGTTGATCAGCGTCAGCACGATCACCAGTCCGAAGCGGCTGTCGAGCAGGCCGCTGTTGCGGAACATCAGGTAGATCGGGATGAGCGCGCCGACCGGCGGCATCATCTTCGTCGACAGCATCCACATCAGGACATCCTTGGTCCGCTTGGTCGGCGAGAACGCCATGGCCCAGGCGGCCGGGATGGCGATGATCAGGCCAAGCAGCGTCGAGCCGAAGGAGATGATCACCGAGTTCATGAAGTGGCCGAGATAGTTCGACCGGCTCTGCACTTCCGAATAGTTCTCGGTCGTCCAGTGGAAGAACAGGAACTGCGGCGGCGAGGCGATTGCATCGGCTTCCGACTTGAAGCTCGTCAGGAAGGTCCAGAGGATCGGGAAGAAGATCAGGATCCCGAGCGTCCAGGCAATCGCGGTCATGATGACCTTGCGCTGTGTTGTGACTTTGCGAGCCATCTTACGCCTCCAGGTTCTTGCCGACGAGGCGGACAAGGAAGA
Organism: Rhizobium sp. BG4; assembly: GCF_016864575.1. Lineage (NCBI taxonomy): Bacteria > Pseudomonadati > Pseudomonadota > Alphaproteobacteria > Hyphomicrobiales > Rhizobiaceae > Rhizobium > Rhizobium sp. BG4. Next base: position 2,334,370 of record NZ_CP044125.1, on the reverse strand, counting down.
TCGCGACGATATTGGCGAGGATGACAGCGACGATACCGCCTGCCGAAGCACCGCCGATATCGAACTGCAGAAGCGCCTGCACATAGACCAGGTAGGTCAGGTTCGTGCTCTGCGTGCCGGGACCGCCATTGGTCGTGACCAGGATTTCGGCGAAGACGGACAACAGGAAGATCGTCTGGATCAGGATGACCACGGTGATGGCGCGGGCCATGTGCGGCAGCACGATATAGATGAATTTCGAGACAACCCCTGCGCCGTCCATTTCGGCGGCTTCCTGCTGCTCTTCGTCGAGCGACTGCAGGGCCGTCAGCATGATGAGCGTCGCGAAGGGCAACCACTGCCAGGCAACGATCAGGATGATCGAGAACAGCGGCGCATTCGCCAGCCAGTCATAGGGCTGCAATCCGAGCGCCTTGGCGAGATGCGCGAAGAGCCCGTTGACCGGGTTCATGAACATGTTCTTCCAGACGAGCGCTGCGACCGTCGGCATGACGAAGAACGGCGCGATCACCAGGATGCGCACGATGCCCTGCCCGTAGATGTCCTGGTTCAGCAGGATGGCGAAGGCAATGCCGCCGATGACGGTGATCAACAGCACCCCAAGCACGAGCAGCAACGTATTGCCAAGCGCCGAGAAGAAGGCCGGGTCCGTGAGGAAGTATTTATAATTGAGGAAGCCGACGAAGGTTTCCATGCCCGGGCTGAGCAGATTGTAGTTCAGCAGCGAGAAGTAGATCGTCATCGCCAGCGGGATGAGCGACCAGAGCAGCAGGAGGATGACCGAAGGCGCCATCATCATGCGCGCCGCAGAGCGGGTGTGTAACGTTGCCATGGCAATTACCGATCTTGTCTTGGAGTGGCGAACGGCTGCAGGGCAGCAAAGAAAAAAAGGGGCCGCCGATGCAGTTCGGGCAATTCGGCGGCCCAGTTGAGTGGAATGTCAAGCATTCCAACCCGTTCTCAGGAGGTTATTACTTGATGTAACCAGCCTTGGTCATTTCGCGGGTGGTCAGCTGCTGTGCGCTCTGGAGAGCCTGGTCGACCGAGATCTGGCCGGCAAGCGCTGCGGAGAACTGCTGGCCAACGGCCGTACCGATGCCTTGGAATTCCGGGATCGCCACGAACTGAACGCCGACATAGGGGACCGGCTTTACGGTCGGCTTGGTCGGGTCAGCCGAGTTGATCGAGTCCAGCGTCATCTTCGCGAAAGGAGCTGCCTTCTGGTAATCGGCATTCGCATAGAGCGAAGAGCGCGTACCGGGAGGTGCATTCAGCCAGCCTTCCTTCTCGGCGACCAGCTCGGTGTAGTGCTTGCTGGTAGCCCAGGCGACGAACTTCTCAGCCGCTTCGACCTTCTGCGAGCCTGCCGGGATGGCGAGGTTCCAGGCCCAGAGCCAGTTGCCGCGCTTGCCGAGGCCCTTATCCGGAGCCAGAGCGAAGCCGACCTTGTCAGCAACCTGCGATTCCTTCGGGTTGCTGACGAAAGATGCAGCAACGGTCGCGTCGATCCACATGCCGCACTTGCCGGTCTGGAAGAGCGCCAGGTTTTCGTTGAAGCCGTTCGAAGAAGCACCGGGAGGGCCGGCTTCCTTCATCAGGTTGACGTAGAAGTTCAGCGTGTCCTTCCACTCGGGCTGATCGAACTGCGGTGCCCACTTTTCGTCAAACCAGCGAGCGCCGAAGGAGTTCGACATAGCCGTCAGGAAGGCCATGTTTTCGCCCCAGCCAGCCTTGCCGCGAAGGCAGATGCCGTAGATTTCCTTGTCCTTGTTGGTGATCTTCTTCGCAGCGTCTGCGATGAAGTCCCAGGTCGGAGCGTCGGGCATCTTCAGGCCGGCAGCGTCGAACAGATCCTTGCGGTACATGACCATGGAGCTTTCGCCGTAGAACGGAGCTGCATAGAGCTTGCCGTCTGCGGTCAGGCCGCTGCGGATAGCCGGCAGCAGGTCGTCGGCATCGTAGTCGGCGCCGAGATTGTCGAGCGGCATCAGCCAGCCCTGCTTTGCCCAGATCGGAACTTCGTAAGTGCCGATGGTCAGAACGTCATACTGACCGCCCTTGGTCGCGATGTCGGTGGTGACCTTCTGGCGCAGCACGTTCTCTTCGAGCGTGACCCATTCCAGATCGATGTCGGGGTTGGATTTTTTGAAGTCGTCCGTCAGCTTCTGCATCCGGATCATGTCGCCGTTGTTCACGGTCGCGATCGTGAGCGTTTCAGCCGAAGCCATGCCCGCAAACGCAAGTGCCGAGCAGGCGCCCAGCAGGAGAGTTCTCAATGTCATATCTTCCTCCCAGAAGATGAGTGTGAGCATTCGCTTTGCTCATGGGCAATTACTCACAAAACATTACAAAATGTCAATCCGCATTCGTTGCTGCATCAGCGAACGGCACGCTTAACTATATGATTTAAAACAAAATAATTTTTGCTCAACCTGTGAGCAAAAACTCGGCAGTTGCCTCATCGGTGATCAAAGCATTGATCTGCCGACCAACGATCGCCGCCCGTATCGCCTTGAATTTACGCTTGCCCTTGGCGATTCCAATCACCGTCGAAGACTCGCGCGGCGGGATCGGCGCAGACGCCACCCGCTCGTTGATCGGGTTATCAAGAAGCTTGCCGTCACCGTCGAAAATCCAGCCGCAGATCTCGCCGACGGCGCCGTTGCGCATCAGCTCCATCATCTCGTCCTTCTCGAGGAAACCGTCAACGCAGAGCGGGCCGTCGATGCCGAGCTCGCCGATACCGACGAAGGTGACATCCGACTGCGAGCTGATCTCTAGCGTCGAGCGCACCAGCTGCTGGCTGTGCAGCATCTCTCGCTCTTCCGAAGAGGTGACGAGAACCGGCAGCGGCATCGGGAAATGCCGCGCCTTGACGGCATCGGCCATGCTGAAGATGACGTTGTAATAGGCGGCCGACCCGTCGGGCGTGATGTTGCCGGTCAGCGAGACGATGCGGTGATCGGGACATTCGAGCAGCGGCAGCTGATCGACCGCGGCCTTCAGCGTACGTCCGGTGCCGACGGCAAGCACGATCGGCTCCGGCCGCTTCAGCCAACGCTCGATCTCCGCCGCCGCCGCCTCGGCAATGCCGATCGTCGTCGATGAAGAGCCCGGATCGCTGGGCACGACCTCGACATAGCGCAGGTCGAATTTCTTGCGCAGCTGGTTGCCGAGTTCGAGGCAGGCGGCAATCGGATGGTCGAGCCGCACCTTGATCAGCTTTTCGGCAACGGCAAGCGAAACCAGCCGCTGCGCCGACTGGCGCGAAATCCCCATGGTGGAGGCGATCTCGTCCTGCGTACGGCCGGCAACGTAATAGAGCCAACCCGCCCGCGCCGCGTCGTCCAGCCGTCCAGGAGTATCGGTTCTCTTTGCCATCTAGCTTCTACCGCGCAAAATAAGCCGGTGCTTTACCGGGTGAAATGACCATGAATCTCTAATGCGCCAGATCAAAACAAAAATGGGCAAATGTCGAGTGCGTTGAAGAAATGCGTGACAGATTTCGTTGTCTGGGCCGTCATGCAAACCAGTTCGCGATAACGAAAGCCGCCGCCTTGACGATCCCGTAGACCATGCCGCCGACAATCGTCGCCGACAGCGCCGTGGCAATCACGCCGAGGATCACAAACAGCCCGTCACGCCCGAGAATGCCGAAGGAGAACAGGCAGATCGCCAGCGCCGGCAGCATGTTCCCGAGTGGGATCGGCAGCGTCAGAATGATCGCCATGACAAGACAGAGGAAGCCCGCGACATATTCCGCCGGAGGCTCGACCAGCACGGAAAGCCGCGGTTTCAGCATCCGCTCGGCAAAGGCCAGCCAGCGATGGATTCGCGAAATGATCGCCTCGAAATCCTCCCGCCGCATCGAACGGTCGGCAATCACCTTCGGCAGCCAGGGCTTTAGGCCAAATGTCAGCTGTCCGGCAAGAAAGAGCAGCGGTGCGCCAAGGATTGCCGAGGTTCCCGGCGGTGTCGGCACGAGATTGGGCAATGCGAAGACCAGCATCAGAGCGCCGATTGCCCGGTCACCCATGGTCTCGAAAATATCCCGGATGGAGATGCGTTCGCGCGAACGGTCGTTCGCCATCTGCCTCAGAATTGCCGACAGGCGGCGCGCCCGCGGACGTGGATTACGCGGCAGGCGCCCCCGCGCCATGTCCATGCTATCGATCGTCATAAAACCCCAGCTTCTCGATTTCGGCTTACTGATACCATCCAAATATGAAGCTTCTCTGTTGAATGTGCCGCCATCATGACGGCAGGGGTTCGCGATCACGGCCATTGCAAGGCCATTTTTCGCCGTCACGCCCCGCTTGACCCGTGCCGCGACCGGGCGTTACTCATTCGCCAAGGAGAAATTTGCGTGCGGATTTTGCTGGTTGAAGACGACGGAATGATCGGCGAAGCGGTGCGCGACCATGTGGCCGCCGCCGGTCACGCGATCGACTGGATGCGCACCATCACCGACGCGCATGTGGCGGCGAAATCCGTCGACTACGGCCTGATTCTGCTCGACCTGCAGCTGCCTGACGGCACCGGCATCGCCTTCCTCAAGGAGATCCGCGGCCGCGGCTCATCGGTTCCCGTCATCATCCTGACCGCCCGGGACCAGATTTCCGACCGCATCGAAGGACTGAACGCCGGCGCCGACGACTATCTCGTCAAACCCTTCAATCTCGGCGAACTGGAGGCCCGCATCATGGCGGTTGCGCGCCGCTATGGCGCCAACCCGCACCCGATCATCAAGATCGCCGACATCGAGATCGACCGCCCGCAGCACAAGCTTGCGGTCGCCGGCGAGCCGATCGTGCTGACGAGCCGTGAATGGGCAGTTCTCGATCTTCTGATCGCAAGGCCGGGCGCCATCGTTCCCAAGGACCGGATCGAGGAGGCGCTCTATGCCTTCGGGTCGGAGATCGAGAGCAATACGGTCGAGGTCTATGTCAGCCGCCTGCGCAAGAAGATCGGCAAGGACCGCATCCGTACCGCCCGCGGCATCGGTTACACACTGGGCGAAGCATGAGACGTGAACCGAGCATCACCCGGCCGCTGATCCTGGCGCTGACGAGCATCCTCGTGCTCTTCTGGCTAATCGCCATCGGCCTCAGCATCCGCGTCATGCAGCACGAGTTCTCGGAGATTTTCGATAGCGCGCAGGAAGAAACGACGCAGCGCCTGCTGGCGCTGATCGTCGACGATCTCGGCGAACGGACCGTCAGCGACCCGCGCAGCATCGCCATGCTGAACACGGCCGCCAGCCGCGAATACCTGACCTATCAGCTGCGCAACAAGACCGGAAAGGTCGTGCTGCGCTCCAACGACGCGCCGTCCGAGCCCTTCAGCGCGCCGCTTACCCAAGGCTTCCACGACACGCAATCGCACCGCATCTACACCGAGGCGACGGCGGATGGCACGCTGTTCATGCAGGTCGCCGACCGCTTCGGCAATCGCCGCGAAGCCGTGCGCGAAAGTGCCGCGACGCTTCTCTGGCCGCTGATCGTCCTGATCCCCGCCAGCATCTTCGCCGTCTGGTTCGTGGTCGGCCGCGCGCTGAAACCGATCGAGACGCTGCGGCAGGACATTGCCACCAAGGACGGCGGCAACATGGCGCCGATCGAAAGCGGCCGCCTACCGCGCGAGATCAAGCCGATCGCCCGTTCCGTCAACCTGCTGCTTGCCCGGCTGCGCGCAGCCCTCGAAGCTGAGCGCGAATTCACCGCCAACAGCGCCCACGAGCTGCGCACCCCGATCGCCGGTGCGCTGGCGCAGACACAGCGCCTTGCGCAGGAGCTGCCTGCAGGCCCCGTCCGCCAGCGGGCGCAGCAGGTAGAAGCATCGCTTGCCAATCTCGGCCGCCTTGCCGAGAAGCTGCTGCAGCTCTCCCGTGCCGAGGCCGGCATCGGCCGAAGCGACACACCATCCGATCTCAAGGCGATCCTCGACATGCTGATGGTCGACTACGCCCGCGACAGCCGCACCGAAGGCCGCGTCGCCTATCAGGCAGAGCCCGGTGCTGCCATGGTGCGCAATGCCGATATCGACGCCTTCGGCATCGTCATCCGCAATCTCGTCGAGAACGCGCTCTCTCATGGCGATCCCGAACAGCCGGTGGAGGTCTCGATCGATGGCAATGGGACGATCCGGGTCGTCAACGACAGCTCCGTCATCGCCGCAGCCGATCTTGCAAATCTGAAGCGCCGCTTCCGCCGCGGCGCGACCAACGCGCCGGGCTCCGGCCTTGGTCTGGCGATCGCCGACCGCATCACTACGCAGATGGGCGGTACGCTGGAGCTGATCTCGCCCGCGAGCGGCAGCCGATCCGGCTTCGAAGCGCGGATCACGCTGCCCGCATAGGACTTGCAAATCACCGCAAACGGTGCGAGCAGACGCCAGTAATCGCGAGGCGGCAAGACATGATCATTTCCTTCGATATCGGCGGCTCGGCCATCAAGGGCGGCATCGCCCGCTCGGAAGCGGACATCACTCCCATGGGCCGCAAGCCGACCCCGAAGGATGACTTTGCGGCCTTCGTCGAAACCATTCGCAGTTTCATCACCGAAAGCGGCGAAAAGCCCACGCGCGTCGCACTGTCGATCGCCGGCGTTGTCGATCCCGATACCCAGCGCCTGACCTGCGCCAACATTCCCTGCATCCACGGCCGCGATCTTGCTGCCGATCTTCAGGCCGAACTCGGCCTGCCGGTGCTGATCGCCAATGATGCGGATTGCTTTGCCATGGCCGAAGCCGAACTCGGCGCTGGCCGCGGCCACCGCATCGTTCTCGGCGCCATCCTCGGCACCGGCGTCGGTGGCGGCCTTGTCTCCGATGGCCGGTTGATCAACGCCTCAGGCGGCTTTGCCGGTGAATGGGGCCACGGCCCGATCATCGCCTCGGAAGCCGGAAACCCGCCTGCCAAAATCCCGGCCTATCCCTGCGGCTGCGGCCAGAAGGGCTGCGTCGACACCGTCGGCGGCGCCCGCGGCCTAGAGCGCCTGCACAAGACGCTGCATGACCTCGATTTCTCCAGCGAGGAGATTATCGCGCAATGGCAGCAGGGCGATGAGAAAGCGACGCGCACGATCGACGTCTATATCGATCTCGTGGCCTCGCCGCTCGCCCTGACCGTCAACATCACCGGCGCGACCATAGTGCCGGTTGGCGGTGGCCTGTCGAATGTCGAGCAGCTGCTTGCCGAGCTCGACAAGGCAGTCCGGCAACGGATCCTGCGCAAGTTCGACCGCCCGTTGGTGGTTCGCAGCGAATGCCGCGTCGAACCCGGCCTGATCGGTGCAGCCATTCTCGGCCTGAAGGCCGAAGCCGTCTAAAGTAAAAAGCGAAAATGGCGCGGCCGAAGCCGCGCCACCTTCACTCAGCAGCCATCGCCGGCGGATGATGCTCATCCGCGTCTTCCTGGTCGGCGCTGGCTTGCCCGCTCGTCGCGTCCTGCGGCTCACGGCCGAAGAACAGTGCGTAGCCTGCGGGCAGAACGAAGATCGTCAGCAGGGTAGCAACCAGAATGCCTCCCATCATCGCATAGGCAAGCGGACCCCAGAACACGCCGCGCGAAATCGGGATCAGCGCCAGCACGGCCGTCAGCGCCGTCAGCATGATCGGCCGGAAACGGCGCACGGCTGCGCCGACGATCGCCTCCTGACGATGCATCCCCGCCTTGATATCCTGATCGATCTGGTCGACGAGGATGATCGAGTTGCGGATGATGATGCCAAGCAGCGCGATGACGCCGAGGATCGCCACGAAGCCGAAGGGGGCACCGCTGATCAGCAGCGCGCTTGCCGCGCCGATGATGCCGAGCGGACCGGTCGCAAAGACCAGCATCGCCTTGCCGAAGTGCTGCAGCTGCGCCATCAGCAGGATCATGATCACGACGAGCATGATCGGCGCCTTGGCGGCAATCGAATCCTGGCTCTCGGCCGCATCTTCCGCGCCGCCCTGGATCTGAACCTGATAGCCGGCGGGAAGGCTGTCGCGCAGGCCCTTCATGTCGGCATACATCTTCATCGCCACGTCGTTCGGCTGTACGCCGTCGGGCAACGTGGCGCGGACGGTGATCGTCGGCAGACGGTTGCGGCGCCATTCGATCCCCTGCTCCATGACCGGAACGACCTTGGCGATCTGCGAGACCGGCACGAAGCCACCGAAATCCGTCGGCACATAGACCGAGTTCACGGCCGACAGCAGCGAGCGGCTTGTTTCCGGCTCACGGGCAACGATCGAAACCGTCTCCTCGCCATCGCGGAAATCGTCGAGTGGCGCACCGGACATTGCCGTCTGCAGCATCTGGCGCACGCGCTGCGAGGTGACGCCGAGCGAGCGGGCACGATCCTGGTCGATGACCAGCTTCATGGCCGGCACCGGCTCGAGCCAGTCGTCGTGGATGGCGCCAAGCTCAGGGTTCTCGGCAAACTTCGCCTTCACCTGATCGGCAATCCGCCGCACTTCCTGGCGATCCGGACCCATGACGCGCATCTGCACGGGCCAGCCGGTCGGCGGCCCCAGGAACAGGCGATCGACCTTGCCACGGATATCCGGGAAGTCTTCGGCCAGGATGGTGCGCAGCTTGGTGATCAGCCGCTCACGGGCCGGCTCGTCATTCGCCATGATCAGCAGCTGGGCAAAGTTCGGATTGGCAAGCTGCTGGTCGAGCGGCAGGAAGAAGCGCGGCGCGCCCTCGCCGATATAGGTGGCGATGAACTTCTTGTCCGGGTCCGCCATCATCTTGGCTTCGAGGGCTTTCGCCTTGGTCTCGACATCCTTGATGCTGGTACCCTCTGGCAGCCAGAGATCGACCAGGATTTCCGGCCGCGAGGACTGCGGGAAGAAGTTCTGCGGAATGAACTGGAAGCTCCAGAGGCTGGTGACGAAGGCACCGACAGTGATCAAGAGCACGATCGCGCGATGGCGCACCGCCCAGCCGACGCTGTTGCGCAGGCCGCGATAGAAGCGGGTATCGAAAACATCGTGATGCTCACCCGCATGGTGGCGCTGCTTCAGGATCATGTAGCCGAGCCACGGCGTGAAATAGACCGCGACGAACCACGAAACGATGAGAGCGATGCCGACGACATAGAACAGCGAGCGCACATACTCACCGGCCGTCGAGGCCGCGAAGCCGACGGGGATGAACCCCGCCGTGGTGATCAGCGTGCCGGTCAGCATCGGGAAGGCGGTCGACGAATAGGCAAAGCTTGCCGCCTCGATCTTGACGAGCCCCTCTTCGAGCTTTCGCTCCATCATCTCGACCACGATCATGGCGTCATCGACCAGAAGGCCGAGCGCAATGATCAGCGCGCCGAGCGAGATACGCTGCAGATCGATGCCGAGTTCGTACATGATCGCGAATGTCGCGGCGAGCACCAGGGGAATGGCGATCGCAATCACCAGACCCGACCGCCAGCCGATCGACAAGAACGAGACAATGAGAACGATGACCAGGGCCTCGCCGAGCGCATGCATGAACTCGCTGATCGCATCGGTCACGACATCTGGCTGGTTGGAAATCTGGTCGACAGCCACGCCGTAAGGCAGCGACTTCTCGAAGCGCTCATAGGTCGCTTCGACATCCTTGCCGACATCGGTGACCTTGAAGCCCTTGGCCATGACGACGCCGACCTGGACGCTTTCGTGACCGTTGAAACGGTACTTGCGCTGGTAGGGATCTTCGAGGCCGGAATAGACGGTGGCGATATCGCCAAGGCGGGTCACCTGATTGCCGGAGCGCAGTCGCAGCTCGCGGATATCGTCCAGCTTGCGCACATCGCCCTCGACGGAAATCCGCACAGACCGCAGACCGGTATCGACGGAACCGGCGGGATCGACGCTGTTCTGGCCCTTGATGGCGTTCTGCAGGTCGACGACCGTCAGGCCGCGCTCGGCCAGCGCCTTGGAGGACACGTCGATATAGATCTTCTCCGGCTGGTCGCCGATAATAACCGCCTTCTCGACGCCCGGCGTCGTCAGCAGCATGTCACGCGCCTGGATCGCGAATTTCTTCAGCTCCGGATAGGAATAGCCGTCGCCGCTGATCGAATGCAGCGTGATAAAGGTATCGCCGAATTCGTCGTTGAAATAAGGCCCGAGCAGACCCTCCGGCAGCTCGCTGGAGATATCGCCGACTTTCTTGCGCACCTGGTAGAAGGCGTCGGCAACGTCAGCCGCGTTGGTATCGCCCTTCACCTGCACGGTGATGATCGAGCTGCCGGCGCGGGTATAGGACTTCACCCAGTCGAGGTGTGGCGTTTCCTGCAGCTTGCGCTCGATCTTGTTGGTGACCTGGTCTTCCATTTCCTGAATGGAGGCGCCCGGCCAGACGGCTTGGACGACCATGACGCGGAATGTGAAATCCGGGTCTTCCTTCTGGCCCATGCGCATCAGCCCGAGCACGCCGGTGATCAGGATGAGGCCGAAGAGGAAGCGGGCGATGCTCGGATGGCCTATTGCCCAGCGCGACAGGTTGAACGGGCGCTTCTCGGTGGTGTTGTTGTCCATGACCTTGATCCCTCTCCCGGCGCTTTACTCGACGGAGCTCGTCACATCGGCCGAGGCGGCCTGCAATTCCGGCAGCTTGACCTTGAGGTTTTCGCTCATGAACTGCGTGCCGGCCGCAACGACGATGTCGCCGGTCGAAAGGCCTTCCGTGACGTTGACGCCGTCACCGGTGAAATCGGCAACCTTGATCTCGCGGGCATGAACCGTCGCCGCCTGGCGGTCGACAATCCAGACGATTTTCTTGCCTTCCTTCTCGGCCAGCGCGCTGAGCGGCACGGCGACGTATGGATTGGCATTGGTGACGTTGGCTTCGACAGTCGCTGTCATGCCCAGGAGCACACGGGGATCGTTCGGCAGGCTGACGCGGACCGAGAAGGTGCGTGACTGCGGATCGGCAGCGCCCGAGACTTCGCGAACCTTGCCCTGGAGAACCAGCTTGTCATCGGACCAGAAGCTCGCCTTGACCTTCTTGCCCGGCTTGAATTCGGCGATGTCGTTCTCCGGCACCGCGATCTGCACTTCCTTCTCGCCATCGACCGCGACGGTGACAACAGGCGTACCGGCCGAGACCACCTGGCCGGTATCGGCGTTGATCGTGGTCACGATACCGTTCTGGTCGGCCTTCAGCTGCGAATAGCTGACCTGGTTCTTGGCCTGATCGAGAGAGGAGAGCGCGGCATCGCGCGTCGAAACCGACTGATCGTAGCTCAGCGAAGCCTGTTCCAGCTGGGATTTGGAGGCGACGCTCTTGTCGAACAGCTGCTCGGCACGCTTGTTGGCGAGATCGGCCGTCTGCACACCCTTTTCGGCGGCGGCCAGATTGGCCTCGGCGCTCTTCACGGCAAGTTCGTAATCGGTGGAATCGATGGTGGCGAGGATATCGCCGGGCTTCACCCTGTCGCCGATATTGACGCGGCGCTCGGTGATCTTGCCGGCAACGCGGAAGCCGAGGTTCATCTCGGTGCGCGCCTTGACGGCGCCGGAATAATCGAGGACCCGCGTGTCACCGGCCTTAGCGATCTCGACGACCTTGACCGGACGGATGATCTCCGGAGCCTCGGCTTTCTTCTCGTCACTGCAGGCGGCAAGCCCGAAGCCGACCGCGCCAACGAGCGCAATGCTGAGGATGGACGGCACGCGGCGGCTTTCTTGCGAAATCATGTTCGCACTCCCAATCTTTTTTGATGTTCTCAGACGGCCGAGCCGCCTGTTATTTCAGTGCTTTCAGAGAGAATTCGACGAGTTCGTCGATCGTCGCCCGATTGGTCTTTGCAAGACACTGGGCCACGATCTGCGGGTGACACAGGGTCACCGTCGCCGCACCGAAACAACGCGAAGCCGCATCCGCGTCCTGTTCGGCAAACTCACCGGCGGCAATCCCCTCGCGGATCACGTCGGCGGTCAACGCTTGAATGCTGTCGATATGCTTGTCGATGACATGCCAATCGCGCTCGATCGCAACGATGACCATCTCGTGAACCTTTTCACGGTCGAGCATGGTGTCCACGGTCATCTGATACTGGCCATGTACGAAGAGCCGCAGCCGCTCGGAAGCGCTGACCGGCATGTGGCAGACGTCGTAGGCCTGCTTGTAACTGGCAGCCAGCATGCGGCCGCAGATCGCCTGGTGGATCTCCACCTTGGAGGCAAAGAAGCGATAGATATTGGCCGGCGACATACCGAGATCGCGCGCCACATCGGCAACCGTCGTCTTGGCATATCCGTAGTGCCGGAACAGCTTTTCGGCCGAGTCGAGAATGCGGGTGACATTCTCCTGGCGGGTGCTGTCCAATACGTTTTCGGCGGTTTCAACCATGCTTTCGGCGGCCTCACTTACGACTGACGATTTTCGAATTTCGTCAGTCGTAAGATATCATCCGTCAGATGTCAACCGAATTGGCGAATACAAAAATGCCGCGGCCAAAGGCGCGCGGCATTCAACAGGCGGTTTTGAAGCGGTCAGGAGAGCGTGACGTCGAGCGTGATCGGAACCGCCGACAGCGCCTTGGAGACCGGGCAACCGGCCTTTGCCTTGTTGGCAAGCTCGGTGAATTTCGCCTGGTCGGCACCGGGCACCTTGCCGGTGAGAGCCAGATGGATCGCGGTGATCGCAAAGCCACCCTCGACGCTTTCGAGTGTCACCTTTGCCGTGGTTTCCATGCTTTCCGCCGTCAGCCCGGCTTCGCCGAGGATCAGCGACAGCGCCATGGTGAAGCATCCCGCATGGGCCGCGCCGATCAGCTCTTCCGGGTTGGTGCCGGGAACGCCTTCGAAGCGGGTCGCGAAGCCATAGGGCTGCTCCTTGAGCGCGCCGCTCTGCGTCGAAATCTTGCCCTTGCCGTCCTTGAGCCCGCCGGACCATTGGGCTGAAGCTGTACGATTGATCTGCATGCCGTCCTCCGTTGCGATTGAAGCTTAAGGCGGTCAACGCCGCCACCCTGGGAAGGCGAAACCTTCCTGCCCGGCAATATAAGGCTCTATCGCGTGTTGAACACAGCTATACGAAAATCATTCAGGCGGGATGCTGCTGGACGCTGAGGCCGCCGTCGACAGTCAGGCAGGTCGCGTTCATGAACGGGCACTCGTCGGAGATCATGAACACAGCCGCCATGGCGATTTCCTGCGGTGTTGCGATCCGCCCGCCGGGATGCAGCTTCATCGTCTCGGCCCTCGCCGCTTCCGGATCGGCAAAACCGTTCCAGTAGTCGATGACCTTCTGTGTCGCGACATAGCCGGGTGCCAGCGCATTCACGCGAACATTCTTCGGCGCATATTCGAGGCCGAGCGACTTGGTCATCCCGAGAAGCGCATGCTTGGCGAGCGGATAGGGAAAGGTATGTGGAATGATCGTGAAGGCATGGGTCGAAGCGATATTCAGGATGACGCCGCCCCCCTCCCCGATCAGCCCCGGCAGAACGGCCTTCGAGCAGTTCCAGGCGCCCTTCAGATTGATATCGAAGCAGCGGTTCCATTCTTCGTCGCTGGTTTCCAGCGGCTCGGCAAAGACGTTGACACCGGCATTGTTGACCAGCGCATTGATCCGCCCGATCTCGCGTTCGGCTTGAGCCACGGCTTCGCCAATCGCCTTCGCGTTGGTAATATCGGCTGTCATATGGGCGACAATCGCGCCTTGTGTCCGAAGCCTTTCAGCCTCAGCCGCAAGAAGGGCGCCATCCATATCGATAAGGAAGACGGCAGCCGCTTCGCGAACGAAAGCCTCGGCGATTGCCAGCCCGATGCCCTGTGCCGCGCCGGTGATGAACACGCGCTTGCCTGCCAGACGTCCTACCAAAGCTCTCTCCTCAAATTCCTGCAGCCGAAAGGCTGATCGTCATTCGCCCCGCAAGGCTCTCGCCCGGCGCCAGCAAGACCAGCCCGCCAAAATCCCGCATATGATGGCCGTTCGGCAAGTGGCTCATCGGCTCGAAGCAGAAGAAGTCCGCATTCCCGGGCGTATAGATCATGTAGTTTCCAAAGATCCCGTCCATCTCGATTTTAGCGACGAGATCAAGCTCCGGCCACCGGATGGAAGCCGCACCACTCCAACCTTCGAAGGCATTGTTGATCCATCGATCGGGAACCGGTCGCGGGGTCGAGAAGTCGAGCTCTTCGGGAATGGCAACCGGCGCATCCGGCAGATAGCCCTGCCGCTCCGTCCAGAGCCGTGATGCCGGAGCAAGCAGCGTCACGTTCGGCGTCAGCGGAAAGAACGGATGAAAGCCGAGCCCGAAGGGCATCGACGTGTCACCGCGATTGGTGACGGACAGGACATTCTCAAAACGGCAGTCAGAAACCGAAAAGCCCTGCGATGCCGAGTAGCGATAGGGCGAGACGCGCCCCGCCTCGTGCTCGTAGCTCAGCGTTAGCGATCGCTCGTCCTGCGCTTGGACATTCCAGAGCCCAAGCCACCCATCGCCATGCAGGTGAAGCGGATCATCCGTATTCGGCTGGAACGAATAGTCGCGTCCCTGAACGGTCATCACGTTGTATTCGACGCGATTGCCGAAAGGCACCAGCGGAAAGCTCGCCATGCCGCCATCCGGTCCGCCCCTCGGTTGCAGGACGGCGCGGCCGTGGAATGTGGCGCTGCGTATCGCGCCGCCCTGCCGGGACACGGAGATTTCGAGACCGCCATCGGCGATCCTGATCTCGTCCATGGCCGCGACCCCGCTCACCCGCGCCGGCCCGCCGCCGAAGAGCGGAGATTGTCGAGCAGCACCGCGATCAGCAGGATCAGGCCGCGCACGACATATTGGTAGAAGGCCTGGATGTTCAGCAGGTTCATGACGTTCTCGGCAATGCCCATGATCAGAACGCCGACGATGACGCCGGTCATCGCCGCGCGCCCGCCGGCCAGCGACACACCGCCGAGAACGCAGGCCGAAATGACCGAGAGTTCGAGGCCGGTCGCCGCATTTGGCTGGCCCGACGTGATGCGCGAGGCAAGCAGGATACCGGCGATGGCGCAGACAAGCCCCTGCAGCGCAAAGATCCAGATCCGCATGTTGACGACATTGACGCCGGCCAGACGCGACGCCTCCGGATTGCCGCCGATCGCCAGCGTGTTCTTGCCGAAGACCGTGCGGTTCAGCACGAAGCCGAAGACGATGAACAGTGCGATCATGATCCAGATCGGCGTCGGCACCGTCAGGATGCGCGACAGGGCCAGCTGATAGAAAGCCGGATCGTTGATGCCGACGGCGCGGCCGTCGGACGCGATCAGCGCCAGGCCGCGAACGATCTGCATGGTCGCCAGCGTCGTGATCAGCGCGTTGATACGGAACTTGGCGATGACCACGCCATTGACGACGCCGACGATGCTGCCGCAGATCAGCGCTGCCAGCAGGCCGAGCGGGATCGAACCCGTCGAGTTCGACACCATGACGGCGATCATGCCGGAGAAGGCGACGGTCGAGCCGACCGAGAGGTCGAAGTCGCGCGATGCCAGGCAGAACATCATCGTGCAGGCGACGATGCCGATCGTCACCACCGACTGCAGCAGGCCCAGCATGTTGCGTTCCGTCAGGAAGCTCGGAACGGTCAGCGAGACGATGACGAAGGCGATCGCGAAGATCACCACGAGGCCCTGTTCGCCGAGAAGGATTTTTTTCAACGAGTTCATCACTACCGTTCCTGAATTAGAGTGTGCCGGCGGCATTCTTGTCGGGCAGAGCCGCGGTCAGAATGCTGCGTTCGTCGAAATCGGCGCGCGCCACATTGGCGGCGACGCGGCCCTGGCACATGACCATGATGCGATCGGAAATGCCCATCACCTCGGGCAGTTCGCTGGAAATGACGACGATCGCCATCCCCCCTGCCGCGAGCTCATAGAGGATCTCGTAGATCTCCGACTTGGCGCCGACATCGATGCCACGCGTCGGCTCGTCGATGACGAGCACCTTGACGCCCTGCTCCGAAAGCCAGCGGCCGAGAATGACCTTCTGCTGGTTGCCGCCGGAGAGATTGATGATGTCCTGTTTGCGCGAGGGCGTGCGAACCCGAAGCTTGGCGATGAACTGGTCGGCGACCGAGGCTTCCTTCTTCGGGTTCAGAATGCCGAAGGGCGAGAAATGGCGGCGCGACGAGATCGCGATATTCTCCTCGATCGACCGCCCCTGAATGATGCCGTCGAACTTGCGGTCTTCGGGGCAGAGCACCATGCCGGCATTGATCGCCGCCTTCGGATTGTCGGGAGAGACGGCGACGCCGTCGATCTCGACCGTACCCTGATGGCGATGATCCGCTCCATAGAGCAATCGGGCCATCTCGCTGCGCCCGGCACCGATCAGGCCGAAGAAACCCAGAATTTCGCCCTGACGGACAGAGAAGCTGATCGGATTGCGCAGCTTCGAGCCGGAGAGGGTCTTCACCTCCAGCCTGACACCGCCGACCGGCCGCTCGCGCCAGCCCCAGATATTGCTGATCTCGCGCCCGACCATTTCGGCGATGATCTGGTCGCGCGTGGTATCGGCGACCTTGGGATGATGCGCCGCAAGCTTGCCGTCGCGAAGAACGGTGAGGCTGTCGCAAAGCCGGAAGATTTCGTCCAGGCGATGCGAGACATAGAGGATGACGGTGCCGTTCGCCTTCAGCTTCTCGATCAGCGAGAAGAGGATTTCGCTCTCCCGCGACGACAGCGACGACGTCGGCTCATCGAGCGCGATGACCCGCGCATCGAGCATGACGGCCTTGGCGATCTCGACCATCTGCCGCGCGCCGATCGACAGCGTCGCGACCTTGGCCGACGGATCGACATCGATGCCGATTTCCTCGAGCTTGGCGCGAACGGTTTCGATCAGCGTCTTGCTGTTGATGACGCCGCCCTTGGCGGGGAAGCGGCCGAGCCAGAGATTTTCGGCAACGGTCAGTTCCGGAACCAGCTGCAGTTCCTGGTGGATGACGATGACGCCGGCATGGAAGGCATCGCGCACCGAACCATATTTCTGCTCCTCGCCATCGATGACGATGCTACCCTCGTCGGCGGACTGGTCGCCGGAGAGCACGCGGATCAGCGTCGACTTGCCCGCGCCGTTCTCGCCCATCAGCCCGTGGACGGCACCCTTCTCAACGTCGAAGGAGACATTGGAAAGCGCCCGGACCCCGGGATAGCCTTTGGAGATGTTGTTGAATTCGAGGAAAGCCATGCCAGCTCCATGGAGAAAGAGCCCGGCGGCTTTCAAGGCCGCCGGGGTGAAATCACCTTGGGAGGATGATTACTGGATGCCGAGGTCCTTGCGAACCTTTTCATAGTCGCCGCGCAGCGCCAGCGAGCCGGAGGTCAGCGTCAGCTTTGCCGGCTCCTTGTCGTTGGCGATCCAGTCGTACATGTTGAGCGCGGTTTCGTAGCCGTGACGCTTCGGCGAGATGATGACGGTGCCGAAGAAGCCGGTAGCCGAAGGCTTCTTGAACTCGTTGATCGCCGAGTCTGCGCCACCGATGCCAACGCCAATCATGTTGTCGGCGGCGATGCCGACCGATTCCGAGGCGCGGACGGCGCCGAGAACGGCTTCGTCGTTGAGACCGAAGGCAACCCAATATTTTACGTCGGCATGCTTGTTGAGAACTGTGGTCGCAGCGTTGAGGGCCGCTTCCGTATCGGTCTTCGCCTGCGGCGCGTCATAGATGTTCTCGGCAGGGAAACCGGCAGCCTTCAGCACGGAGATCGCGCCTTCGACGCGGTCGACGGCGGTCGGAAGCTGATCATAGGAAATGCGGATGGCGCCGACATTCTTCATGTCCCACCCACGCTTCTTGATTTCGTCGACAAGCGCCTGGCCGACCGTTTCGCCGATCTTGGTGGCGGAGATGCCCATATGCGGAACCTCTTCCAGCGGCTTGCCTTCGGCATCGACGAGACGGTCGTCGACGGTCATCAGCTTCAGCTGGTTGGCAGCAGCCTTGGCGACAATGCCGGGGCCGAGCTTGACGTCCGGCGTGCAGACGATGAAGCCCTGCGCGCCCTGGGCGCCGAGATTGTCGATCGCCGACTGAACCTTTTCGCCGTCCTCAGCACCGATCTTCACAAGGGTGAAACCCTTTTCCTTGGCGGCCTGGTCGGCGAACTTCCATTCGTCCTGGAACCACGGCTCTTCCGGCTGCTTGACGATGAAGCCGATCTTGACGTCCTCGGCGAAGGCGGAGCCGGCGGCCAGAATGGCAAACGTGCCAGCCAGGATGGCTGCTTTGAACAAGCGCATGTCTCTCTCCCTAACTCTCAAAAATGAGCATCTGCCTCCCAGGCAGTGCGCTAGAATTAAGTTAAATCATCATACCAGTCAATTGCCTTTGTATGATGATTGGAATAATAAGATAATATCAAGCCTGCCAGGAGGAGGCGTCGCAAAGGCAATCGAATTCAGCTAAGAGGGTTCGGTTTGCTTCGCGGGCAGAGAAAGCGGAGAGGTTCATTTTGGATTCCATCGAGCGGCAGAGTGGGGATGCAAATCCACGCACGGGAAGCCGTCCGCGCGTGCGCAAAAGCGTAACGGCGGCCATTGCCGAAGACATCTTCTCGGAGCGCTATCCGGCCGGCTCACCGTTGCCGCGCGAGAACGATCTCTGCGAGATTTACGGTGTCAGCCGCACCGTTATCCGCGAGTCCCTGAAGGTCCTGGAATCGAAGGGCCTGGTGCGCGGCAAGCCGCGGATCGGTACCTCGGTCTGCGACCGCGACGACTGGAACATCCTCGATGCCGAAGTGCTCGAATGGATGGGCCCCTATATCAAAGACTTCGATCTGCTCGGCTGCATCCTCGAGGCGCGCCGCACGATCGAACCTGCTGCTGCCGAATATGCCGCCGAGCGCGCCTCCACCCAGGAGATCGCCGATCTCGACAGCGCCTGGCGCCAGATGCGCGATTCCGCCGGCGATCCCGAAGCCTTCACCGATGCCGACGTGATGTTCCATGCGGTGCTGCTGAAGGCGAGCCACAATCAGGTCTTCCGCCGGCTGCTGAGCGCCATCCATGCTGCGCTCAAATATGCGCTCCACGCCTCGAACATCGCCGTCGAGAGCCGCGAGGATGCCGTCGCCGTCCACGGCGAGCTCGTCGAGGCGCTGCGGCTGCGCAACCGCGCCAAGGCCCGCGAATGCGCCAACCGCATGCTGGACCTTGCCGTGCGCGACCTCGCAGCTGCCGAAAAGGCGATCGGCCGGACCAAATAGACAGACAGGCGGCACCGCCGCAGACGCAACACGACAATAGCGAAAGCCCCATTCCATGAAGATCACCAAGCTCACGACCTACATCGTTCCGCCGCGCTGGCTGTTTCTGAAGATCGAAACGGATGAGGGCGTGGTCGGCTGGGGCGAGCCTGTCGTCGAGGGCCGTGCGCTGACCGTCGAGGCCGCCGTCCATGAGCTCGCCGACTACCTGATCGGCAAGGATCCCTTCCTGATCGAGGACCACTGGACGGTGATGTATCGCGGCGGCTTCTATCGCGGCGGCGCCATCCACATGTCGGCTCTGTCGGGCATCGACCAGGCGCTCTGGGACATCAAGGGCAAGGCGCTCGGCCAGCCGATCCACTCGCTGCTCGGCGGCCAGGTGCGTGACCGTATCAAGGTTTACAGCTGGATCGGCGGCGACCGCCCTTCCGATGTCGCCCGCAACGCCAAGGAAGTCGTCGCCCGCGGCTTCAAGGCGATCAAGCTCAACGGCTGCGAGGAAATGCAGATCGTCGATACCAACGAGAAGATCGACAAGGCGGTCGAGACCATCGCCACGATCCGCGAGGCAATCGGCCCGCATATCGGCATCGGCGTCGATTTCCATGGCCGCGTCCACAAGCCGATGGCCAAGGTGCTCGCCAAGGAACTCGAGCCCTACAAGCTGATGTTCATCGAGGAGCCTGTCCTCTCCGAGAACCGCGAGACGCTGAAGGAAATCGCCAATCATTGCTCGACGCCGATCGCGCTTGGCGAGCGGCTCTATTCGCGCTGGGACTTCAAGTCGGTCCTGGCTGACGGCTATGTCGACATCATCCAGCCGGATCTTAGCCATGCCGGTGGCATCACCGAATGCCGCAAGATCGCGTCGATGGCGGAAGCCTATGACGTGGCGTTGGCTCCGCATTGCCCGCTTGGCCCGATCGCGCTTGCCGCCTGCCTGCAGGTCGACGCGATCAGCTACAACGCCTTCATCCAGGAACAGAGCCTCGGCATTCACTACAACAAGGGCAACGATATCCTCGACTACATCTCCAACAAGGAGGTGTTCCAGTATGCCGACGGTTTCGTCTCGATCCCCCAGGGCCCCGGCCTCGGCGTCGAGGTGGACGAAGCCTATGTCATCGAGCGCGCCAAGGAAGGCCACCGCTGGCGCAACCCGATCTGGCGCCACGAAGATGGCAGCTTCGCCGAATGGTAAGACAGGAAGGGCCGCGAAAGCGGCCCTTTTCAGTAGATGCCGGGGATGAGCCGCCAAGTGTGGCTGCGATAGGCTTCATACTCTGCACCGAACTGCGATTTCAGAAAGGCTTCTTCCGCACGGATCCGCGCGATCACCGGCCATAGTGTCACAAGCACCAGGATCACCCCAACCATCGAACGGAAGGCCAGCGCCCAGCCGAGCGATGTGACCAGCAGCCCGACATAGCTCGGATGCCGGATAAACCGGTAAGGCCCTGCCGTCACCAGTTCATGCCCTGGCTGGATTGCCACAAGGCCGCTGAACCTGCGGCCAAGCACAAAGACCGGCCAGAGCCGCAACGAGCCGCCGGCGGCATAAATGATGACGCCGGCCCAACGCATGCCGTCTCCGCCGAATGTCCAGAAATCCAGCCTGTCCGTGTAGGCAGGCAGGTAGCCGAGTAGAAAACCGAGGATAGCAAATGCCACAAGCACCCAGCGGTTCGATCTGTCCTCCCGCTCGCCACCACTGAGATTGCCCTTGCTGAAACCGGCCGCAACCGCCAGCGCGATGGTCACCACCGTCAGCGCCACCAGCGGCGGGTGACTGAAGAACGCTCCGAAACCTCCGAGCCCCGTAATCGCGAGAATGAGAAAGACGGAGGTCCCGAACAGCGACAGAAGCGTCAGTGCCAATGCAGATGAATTTTCCATGGCCTTGCTATGCGATGATCACGAACACCGAACCATTCGCCGCACCGTATTGTTCCCTCTCGATGCCAAGGAAAAGCGGGCAGGCATAGGCAGAATGGCGACCGCTCAGAGATCGGCGCCAAGCCGCGCCGTCTCCAGCGTATAGAGCGCCTGCGCCCGCTTGACGCCGCGCAGCGCGTAGCGGCCGATGCAGGCAAGCACGTCGCGATCCGCCTGCGGAATGGTCTCGGCGAATTCCGAGGAGATCAGCACGTTGAAATCCACCGACCGGCACATTGATGCGATGCGGCTGACTTCGTTGACCGCCGGACCGATGACGGTGAAATCCAGCCGCTCCTGGCTGCCTATATTGCCGTAGAAGACATCGCCGATATGCAGGCCGAGATAGACATCGGTCGTCGGGCGGCCATCGATCTGGCGCGCCGCGTTCAGCGTCGCGAGCTTGCCGCGCAATAGCCGCTCCGCCTCCAGCGCCGCACAGCAGGCGTCCGATGGATCATCCGCCTTGAAGATCGCCAGCACGCCGTCGCCGATCAGCTTCAAGACGTTGCCACCCGCCTCATGGATCGCCGAAATGACGACTTCGCTATATTCGTTGAGGAAGGGCAGGATTTCCTCGGGCGAGGCGTTGTCCGAAATCTTCGTGTAATTCAAGAGGTCTGAGAACCACAGCGCCGCCGAAATCCGTTCTGATTTGCCGCGGCTGATCTTGCCTTCCATCACCTGCCGCGCTGCGTCTTCACCGAGATAGACCTCGGCAATCGTCCGGGCGATGCGGCCGAGCCCGATGCATTTGATGGCAAGACCGAGCACCGGCACCAACTTGCGCAGAATGACGAGATCGTGGTCCGAAAAGCCTTCGGGATGGCGTGTCGAAAAATGCGAGAAGAAGCAATCCATCTCGCCGATCGTGCCCTGCTTCTCGAAGCGGTGGATCATCGCGACATAGTCGGTATGGCCCAGCTCGGCCATCTTCTCGAGCATCTGGAAATCGGCGGGATCACCAAAACCGAGACGGCGGCGGACCTCATTTTCCGTACCGGCCCAGAGATAATAGAAGGCCGAGCGCTTCCAGCTCTCCAGCGCCTCGCCTTCGCCGGTCGGGCCATATTCGAATTCGGACTCGACCTCCTGCTCGCTGTCGAAGCGGAAGGCGCGCCCCTCGTGAACGGGATGCAGCGTATCCATCAGCGCCATGCCGCGGTCGATCTGCAGGCCCTTCTCGCGGCAGGCGATGCAGAAGCCGTCGAGCAGCTCGGACTCGGTCGCGCCCTTGAGCCCCTGCTCCGTCAACCAGGTCGCAATGGTTCCGATGTCGCTGTATTCCATGCCGCCCACCTCCGTCTCAGCCAACCAGTATCCGGATTTCGTCTTTTGCGGAAGAAAAACAAGCCTGCCGCGGATCAGCCGGCGGACGGCATGTTGAACGGCGTGACGATCTCGACCGCGGAGAGCGGCCCATGTCCGCTGCGCACCGGCTTCGACGACCGATCGAGAATGGCGCGAAACGCCGAGCGAGCATCGCTACGCAGATCGTGGTGCAGCACAAAATTGATCTTGCCGGATGCAAGCAGCGACCGGTTATCGGCATCGAGATCATGCGCCACGAAGACGCGCAGCTTCCGTCCGGCCACCTCGAAGGCCGCCAGCACCGCGCGGTTCCCGCCACCGATCGAATAGACGGCATCGATGGTCGCATCCGATGCCAGCGCCCTGGTGGCCAGCGAACCCGTTGCCGCATCCGTGCCATGCCCTTCGCTGATCTCGGTGATACCGATAGC
Source organism: Rhizobium sp. BG4 (assembly GCF_016864575.1). Taxonomy (NCBI): domain Bacteria; kingdom Pseudomonadati; phylum Pseudomonadota; class Alphaproteobacteria; order Hyphomicrobiales; family Rhizobiaceae; genus Rhizobium; species Rhizobium sp. BG4. Next base: position 2,311,516 of record NZ_CP044125.1, on the reverse strand, counting down.
CGGGTAACGTTCGCGGATCACGCGGCGAAAACCGATCTCCCGCTCCTCCTCGCCGCGGAACCGCCCACTCGACAAGGTAACCAGCACATTGCCCGGCGTCCCGCCGAAGACCGAACCGATCAGATAGGCCGCGGTCTCGCCCGCAGCCCTGTTATCCGCACCCGTATAGGCGACCCGCGGCGAGTTCGGCAGATCGGTCACCAGCGTTACCACGGGGATACCGGCGTCATCGGCACGGCGGACGGCGGCAACCACTTCCGGCACATCCGGCGCCTTTAGGACGATGCCATGCGTGCCGCGCAGCCGGATGCGATCGAGCAGCTGCACAAGCTCAGCGGGCTTCATCACCTCAGCGAAATGGAAACGGCAGCGGAAAACGGTCGGCAGCAGCGTTGCGACCTCGGCCTCGAAGGCGGCGCGGACGGCATCGCTGAACCGCACCGGCGTTTCCATGACGATATCGATTGCCAGCTTTCGTCCTGCCACCTCGGCACCGGCCTGCTGCTTCTCGAGCTCGGCAATCGCCGCCTTCACCCGCTGCTCCGTCTGGCGGCGCACGCCGACCCGTCCATTCAGTACCCGGTCGACGGTTGCTGTGCTGAGACCGGCCTGAAAGGCGATGTCCTTGACGAGAAAGGGATGGGCCATGGCTACCGTTCTGATGGTTTTTTGATGGATTTCTGATCTATATCAGCAAATCCTGCGGCGTATAGTTCCTTCATCAGATTTGGAGGAGCACCTGATGAAAACCGACAACCCGCAGAAAATGCGCGCCGACCGCGTCTGGCTGACGGAAGATGCCTGCGATCTCGGCGACTTCCGCGCCCTGGCCGAAAAGACCACGGCGCTGGCCGATTACCCGACGGCCGATAGTGTTGAGAAAAACGTTCTGATCTACGACAGCCGCAAGGTCACCGAGGCGATCGCCGATCCCGAAGGCCGCCGCGCCGTGCTGGCCGAGATCTGCGAAGCTTTCGGCGAGGGTCCCGGCGTCGTCGTCTTCAAGCGCGCCTACGAGGATACCTCGATCATCGACCGCGCCAGCCAGATCTTCGACGAGATCATTGACGAGCAGCACCGCACCTCGACCGGCGGCGGCGACCATTTCGCCAAGCCCGGCGCCAACGACCGCATCTGGAACTCGCTCGAGAAGCACTGCCTCGCCGATCCCGAGAATTTCGCGCTCTATTACGCCAACCCGATCGTCGCGATCGCCAGCGAAGCCTGGCTCGGCCCGAGCTATCAGATGACGGCGCAGGTGAACCGCGTCAATCCAGGCGGTGCCGCGCAATCGGCGCATCGCGATTATCACCTGGGCTTCCAGTCCTCCAAGGTGATCGAGCAGTTTCCCGCGCATGTTCACAAGCTCTCGCCGGTGCTGACGCTGCAGGGCGCCGTCGCCCATTGCGACATGCCGATCGAAAGCGGCCCGACGCTTTTCCTGCCGCATAGCCAGACCTATGTGCCTGGTTACCTCGCGCTCAAGCGCCAGGAGTTCCGCGACTACTTCGACAAGCATCACGTCCAGCTGCCGCTGAAGAAGGGCGACGTCGTGTTCTTCAATCCGGCGCTCTTCCATGCCGCAGGCACCAACCGTTCGGCGGACATCAAGCGCGTCGCCAACCTGCTGCAGGTATCCTCAGCCTTTGGCCGCGCCATGGAGACGGTCAACCGCGAGCGGATGAGCGCCAAACTCTTCCCGGCGCTGAAGACGCTGAAAGGCAAACTCCCGGAAACGGGCGTCGCCAACGCCGTCGCTTCCTGCGCCGAAGGCTATTCCTTCCCCACCAACCTCGACCGCGACCCGCCGGTCGGCGGCCTGGCGCCGAAGACGCAGGCGCAGTTGATGCATGAGGCGCTGAAGGAAGGCTGGAGCGACGATGCCTTCACCAAGGCACTCGCCGATCAGGCGGAGAAGAAGCTGACCTGATCAGCTCATAAGAACGACACCATTGAAGCCTCTCGTTTCGACGAGGGGCTTTTGCCGTGAGATCACCACAACACATCGGAGGAACCATATGAGCACAGATACCAGCCGCCTCGACGGCAAGATCGCCATCGTCACCGGCGGCACCCAGGGCCTCGGCGCCACCATCGCCCGGCTGTTTGCCGAGCGCGGCGCCAAGGGCATCGTCATCTGCGGCCGCAATGAACAGAAGGGCAAGGCGAAGGCCGAGGAGCTTTCATCGAAGACCGGCGCCAGGGTCGTCTATGTCAAGGCCGATCTCGGCAAGGTCGAGGATGCGCAGAATGTCGTGCGCGCCTGCGACGAGACCTTCGGCCGCGTCGATGCGCTGGTGAATGCCGCAGCGATCACCGACCGCGGCACGATCCTCGACACCAGCCCCGAACTCTTCGACCAGATGTTCGCCGTCAACGTGAAGGCCCCGTTCTTCCTGATACAGGAGGCCGTCAAGGTGATGCGGCGCGAGAAGATCGAGGGCACGATCGTCAATATCGGCTCGATGTCGGCAAAGGCCGGCCAGCCCTTCATCGCCGCTTACTGCGCATCCAAGGGCGCGCTGGAAACGCTGACGAAGAACACCGCCTATGCCCTGCTGCGTAACCGCATCCGCGTCAATGGTCTCAACATCGGCTGGATGTCGTCAGAGGGCGAAGACCGCATCCAGCGGGAATATCACGGCGCGGCGGAAGACTGGCTGGCAAAGGCCGCCGCAAGCCAGCCCTTCGGCCGCCTTGTCGACCCGGAAGAAGTGGCCCGCGCCTGCGCCTATCTTTCCTCTGCCGAATCCGGCCTGATGACCGGCTCCGTCATCTGCTTCGACCAGTCGATCTGGGGCGCCTATGACGGCTCGCCGCATCCAGTTGCCGCCCTCTAAGTGACTGCCGGAGCCCGGTAATTTTCAGCGCCGGGCTCTGGCACCGCTCACCGTTTGCGTTTACGAAAGACTCGGCCAATCGCTTTGGGAGGAGCAATTCAGTGTCCGAAACCCCGCTCTACGACATCCGTGACGAACGTTTCCGCGGCCTGATCGCCGGCAGCGCCCGGCTCGAGGAACTCTATAGCGGCTGCCGCTGGGCCGAGGGTCCCGTCTGGTTCTCCGACATGAACTGCCTGATCTGGAGCGACATCCCGAACGAACGGATGATGCGCTGGGTTCCGGACGGCGGCGTCTCCGTCTTCCGCTCGGCGTCCAACTATGTGAACGGCAACACCAGGGATCGCCAAGGCCGGCTGGTTTCCTGCGAACATGGCGGGCGGCGGGTCACCCGCACCGAGGCCGACGGCCGCATCACCGTTCTCGCAGACAGCCATAACGGCAAGCGGCTGAATTCGCCGAACGACGTCGTCGTCAAGTCGGACGGTTCGGTCTGGTTCACCGATCCAAGCTACGGCATCATGTCCGATTATGAAGGGCACAAGGCGGACGAGGAGCAGGAGACGCGCAACGTCTACCGCATCGATCCGCAGAGCGGCAAAGTCGAAGCCGTGGCGACCGATTTCATCCAGCCGAACGGCCTTGCCTTCTCGCCGGATGAAAAGCAGCTCTATATCGCCGATTCAGGCTCGTCCCACCACGAGGTTCCGCGCCATATCCGCGTGTTCGACGTCATCGACGGCAAGACGCTGGCAAACAGCCGCTTCTTCTGCACGATCGACAAGGGCGTTCCCGATGGCTTCCGCTTCGATGTCTCAGGCAATCTCTGGAGCAGCGCCGCGGATGGCGTTCACTGCTTTGCCCCCGATGGTACCCTGCTCGGCAAGATCCTCATCCCGCAGACCGTTTCGAACATCTGCTTCGGCGGTTTCAAGAAGAACCGACTGTTCATCACGGCAACGCAGTCGGTCTATTCGATCTACACGACCACCAACGGCGCGCAGTATCCATAAGGCTCAGGAGGCGCGACGGGAAGATTGGCGCAGCCCGTGCTGAAAGCCCTGCTTCATCTCGGCGAAACCATCGAAGCCGAGATGCTGGGCAAACCGCACGACGCTGGTCTGCGAGACCTTGCAGCGCTCGGCGATCTTCTGGCTGCTTTCGAAGGCGAAAACGTCAGGCCGCTCGGCCGCGAGACGGGCGAGTGCTGCCAGCCGCTCCGGCACGTTGCGATGCACCGCCGCCCAGAAATTCTTGCTGATCAGGAATTCGTGGACGTCGCTTTCAGCCTTCAGCGAAATCAGCTGCATCGCATTCCTCCTCGATGAATGCCGCCCGCGGAGGCCGGAGCGAGATCGCCCCAGCCCCCACGGGAGGAAGCTCAGACCTTGCCGTCAGGGCGCGGATGCAGCGCTTCGGCGCGGTGCCAGTTCTCCAGGATCCGGCCATCCCTGTGCTTCTGCTCCGCCCAGCGGATGCCGTTGGAGATGACCTTGTGGATCGTCTTGTCGTGATAGATCGGATAGGTCTCGTGGCCCGGGCTGAAGAAGAAGATGCGCCCGCGGCCGCGCTGCCAGGTGCAGCCGCTGCGGAACACTTCGCCGCCTGAGTACCAGGAGATGAAGACCAGCTCGTCCGGCTGCGGGATATCGAAGGGCTCGCCGTACATTTCCGAAGCATTGACCTCGAAGAACGGCGGCAGACCCTCGGCGATCGGATGCGAGGGATTGATGACCCAGACGCGCTCCAGATCGCCCGCCGGCGACTCGCGCCACGAGAGATTGGCATTGGTGCCCATCAGCCGGCGGAACAGCTTGGAGTGATGGCCGGAATGCAGGATGACCAAGCCCATGCCCTTCAGCACCCGCTGCTGGATGCGGTCGATCAGCCCATCGCTGACCTCCTCATGCGCCATGTGGCCCCACCAGAGCAGCACATCGGTATCGTTGAGCAATGAATCCGGCAAACCTTCATCCGGATCATCCAGCGTGCCGCGTCGGATCTCGAAGTCGGGATGCTTGATGCCGGCCGCGATCGCGCCATCGATCCGATCGGGATAGATATCCTGCACTTCCTTGTGCACCTGCTCGTGCCGGCCCTCGTTCCAGATCGTTACCTTGATCGTCATGATAGTCCTCGATGTTATGAAAGATTGGCCGAGCGGATGACCCGGCCCGATGCGTCGAAGAGGTGGCAGGCGGCCGGATCGGCCGCGAGCGAAACCCGGTCCCCGGGCCTGACGGCAATATCGCCATCGGCTCGAACGATGATCGGATCCTGTGTGGTGCCGACGGTGATGTAGGTTTCGACACCGAGCCGCTCGACGATCGCCACCTCCGCATTGAAATTGCCCTGTCCCTCGCCGACGATCTTCAGATGTTCGGGCCGCACGCCGAGACGCACTTCGCCCTGCGGCACCGATGCGGCATCGGGCATGTCCATCCTGAGCCCGATCGGACTATCGAGCGCGATCCGGCCCGCCTGCCGCGTCGCCGTCGCCGGGATCACGTTCATCTTCGGCGAGCCGATGAAGGTGGCGACGAATTCGTTCTCCGGCTGATGATAGAGGCCCATAGGCGCGCCCTGCTGGGCAACCGTGCCCTTGTTCAGGACAACGATACGGTCAGCCATCGTCATCGCCTCGACCTGGTCGTGGGTGACGTAGACGACGGTCGCCTTGAGCTCGCGGTGCAGCCGCTGCAGCTCGGCGCGCATCTGCACGCGGAGCGCGGAATCGAGGTTGGAAAGCGGCTCGTCGAACAGGATCAGCGACGGCTTCTTGATGATCGCCCGGCCGATCGCCACGCGCTGGCGCTGACCACCCGAGAGAGCCGCCGGGCGGCGATCGAGGTAATCGGTGAGCTGCAGGATCTCGGCGACGCCCTCGACCTGCTTGCGGATCTCCGCCTCCGGCACCTTCTTCAGACTGAGCGAAAAGCCGATGTTCTCAGCGACCGTCATATGCGGATAGAGCGCGTAGGACTGGAACACCATGGCGATCCCGCGCTTGTCAGGTGGCACATCGTTGATGCGCTGGCCATTGAGGATCAGGTCGCCCTCGTCGATGCCTTCCAGACCGGCGATCATGCGCAGCAGCGTGGACTTGCCGCAGCCTGACGGGCCGACGAAGACGGCGAACTCGCCATCCTCGACTGTAATGTCGACGCCCTTGATAACTTCCAGCGCACCGTAGAATTTGCGGACGTTCTTGAGATTGATCATTCGGTTTCTCTTTCTTGTCTCAGCCCTTCACGCCGCCAGAGAATGTCTGGACGAGGAAGCGCCGCGCGAAGCCGAAGGCGATGACGGCAGGCAGGAGGTAGATGAAGGCAAGGGCCGCCAGCAGGCCGTAATCGATCTCGTTGATGCGCAGGAAGGCGCGGAAGAGACCGAGCGGCAGCGTCTGCAGCTCCGGCGACGACAGGAAGATCAGCGGCAGCAGGAAATCGCCCCAGGCCGACATGAAGGTGAAGAGACCGGCAGCGGCCAGACCCGGCAGCGCCAGCGGGATCAACACCCGGCGGATGCGCTGGATCATGGTGGCGCCGTCCATGACGGCCGCCTCCTCGTAGTCACGCGGCAGCCCATCGAAGAAAGTCTTCATGATCCACAGCGCCAGCGGCAGCTGCATGGTGGCAAGCACCAGCATGATGCCGAGATAGCCGTCGATGAAGCCGGTCCAGCGCATGATGTCACGGGCATAGCTGCCGAAGATCGGCCGCAGCACCGCACCCTCGGCATTATTGAGCGTCAGCAGGAATTTATAGAGCGGCACGACAAGCGCCGTCGGCGGCAGCACGCGGATCAGCAGGATGGCGTAGAGGAAAGGCAGCTTCCACCATGCCCGGGTGCGCGACAGCGCATAGCCGCCGAGACCGGCGAGTACCATGACGATGAACGTTGCCCCGCCAACGACGAAGAGCGAGTTGAACAGCCACTTCGCGCCGTCCTCCTTGACGAAGACACGGGCATAATTGGCAAGCGTCCATTGCTCCGGCCAGCGCAGGAAAAGCTGCGCATTGCCATCGAAGGAGGCGAGCAGCACCCAGAAGAAGGGCACGGCACAGAAGATCGAGATCAGCGACAGCGTCGCATAGGCGAGAAGGTCGGAACGCGTCTTGTTGGCGCTTTCGCTTGGAGAGATGACGGCCATATCAGATCTCCACCTTCATGGCCCGCACATAGGCAATGCCGAGGATCAGCGAGATGACCAAGGCAACCACTGCGACCGCAGCGCCATAGCCGAGCTGGAAAGCCGTGAAGGACTGGTTGTAGATATAGATGCTGACAAGCTCGGTCGCTCCGCCCGGGCCACCTCTGGTCAGCGCATAGACGAGACCGAAGACGGCAATCGTCGAGACGGCGGAGATCAGCATGTAGAGCAGGATCGTCGGCATCATCAGTGGCAGCGTGATGCGGCGGAACATCTGCGACGGGGTCGCGCCATCCATGCGGGCAGCCTCGTAGATTTCGTTGGGAATGGTGCTCAAACCGGCGGTGAGCAGGATCATCGCCGTCGCGATACCGCGCCAGGTATTGACGATGATGATCATCGCCAGCGGAAACGTGTTCAGCCAGTCGGCGGGCGTGATGCCGAAGAAGCTGACGATGCGCGACAGCGTCGCGTGTTCGCCGCCGGCCAGCATCGAAATCCACATGAAGCCGGCAACGACTTCAGGCGCCGCATTCGGCAGAAGGATGATCGACGAGAAGATGCGCCGGAAACGGATTTCGCGGCGAAGCGCCATGGCGGAGACGAGGCCGAGCACGAACTGCCCGATGATCGCCGAACCCATGACGAAGAAGAAGGTGACAAGCAGCGAGTTCCAAAACTTCGCGTCGTTGAAAAGCCGCGCGTAATTGCGAAGGCCGACGAAGCGCGGGCGGAGCGCCGCAGCACCCGTCAGGGCCTCGTTGGTGAAGCTCAAATAGAGCGAATAGAGCGCGGGATAGATGACGAACGCCAGCAGCAGCACGAGCGAGGGCAGCAGGATGATGAGAAGCTGGCGCTCGGCGCGGCGTTCATGAGAGTTTCTGATCATCGAAGCTCACAACCTTATCGAATGAACCGGGAAACGCGGCAAGAGCGCCGCGTTCCCCAATCTTGGGCGGGAGAAAATGACCCAAGCTTACTTCACGGCGTCGTCGCCGAGCGTTTCCTTGACGTAGTCGACCAGGATCTTCTGGGCGCCAGCCGCATCGGTTTCCTTGCGCAGCAGCGCTTCGGTTGCGCGGGCAACACCTTCCGAGACGGTACCGAAGCCGGAAGCCTGCTTCAGGAATACACCGTTTCCGGCAGCCGCATGGATCGGAACGAGTTCCGTCAGCTTCTGGAAGTCGGCATTCTTGGCCGCATCCTTGCTGGCCGGAATGTTGCCGATGCGGGCAGCGTAGGAGACCTGCGTTTCGACCGAGCCGATTTCCATCAGCGCCTTGATCGCCAGTTCGGCATTGGCCGACTTGGCATTGACGGCCCACGGGGCGGCAAGGTTGGCGAGAACGTACTGACCGCCGCTCTGGCCCGGAACCGTCCAGGTGCCGACGACCTTGGTCACGTCAGGGATCGGGTTCTTGCTCTCGCGGCCCCAGTCGAAGATGTAGCACCAGGAGCCGCAGGTGGTGGCAGCAAGCTTGCCCTGCGGGAACATCTCATATTTCGGCACGACCCACGGCTCCGGTCCGAGCAGCGGCTGAACCGGCATCAGGTCGTTATCGATCAGCTGCTTGTAGACGTCGAAGACATCCTTGACGCCCTCGCCGTTCAGATCGAGCTTGCCGTCTGCATCGACGATCTGCGGCGTCTTGGAGCCAACAATCAGATGCTGGAAGCCTTCGTCGAACGCACCGCCGCCCCAGGCGACACCGGCCGGGAAGAGCAGACCGTAAGCGCCGGTCTTCTTCTTGATCTCGGCAGCGCGGTCGAGCAGGTCCTTCCAGTCCTTCGGCTGGTCGGTCGAGATACCGGCCTTCTCAAGAACGTCCTTGCGATAGTAGATTTCCTGAATGCCCAGCATGAAGGGCATCACGTAGGTCTCGCCATCGGGGCTGACGGCCAGCTGCTTGGCGACGTCATAAAGACCGTTATAGCCTTCCCAGGCCTTGAATTCCTTGGTGACTGGCGCGAGGTAGCCCGCCTCGACCATATCGGCAACGGCCGATGCCGTCGGGATCGAGAACAGGTCGGGGGCATTGCCGGCGCCGAGTTCGGTCAGGAGCTTGGTGAGATAATCCTTATCCGGCGCCGGATATTCGACGACTTCGACCGTCACGCCATATTTCTTTTCGATGCGCTCGACCGTCGACTTCATGGCGTCGATGCCCGACTGACCATGGTTGGCGATGCGGATCGTTTCAGCATGGGCCAGCGTCGAGACCGCGCTGAGCAAAATGGCGCAAAGGCCACCGATAACCGTCTTCTTCAACGGAAGTCCTCCCTCTTTAAAACATGGCGCCCTCCAGCACCTGCGGAAAATGTACACGCATTCCTATCTCTGACAAGTCGATTTTCACAGCGATCTCTATCCAAATTTTAATACATTGATTTTCAATGATTATTTATAGCTTGCCAGTCATGATTGCTTTGTGTAATCGTTTGCACAATGAGTTTCGGGAGGATTTTTCATGGTTCAGAAACTGCGCCTCGGCGTCATCGGCGCCGGGCTGAAAGCAGCCGAATATGCCGCCAGCTGGGCACGCATGCCCGAGATCGAATTCATCGCTCTCGCCGATACGATCCCGGCCTCGCGTCAGCGGCTGATCGACGTCTGCACGGCAGCCGGCGCACCGGCGCCGGAGACGTTCGAGGACTATCGCCAGATGCTGGCGACGCGCCGTGATGCGCTCGATATCATCTACATTTCCACGCCGCACGCATTCCACGGCGAACAGGCTGTCGCTGTGGCCGAAGCCGGCCTTGATCTTTTCCTCGAGAAGCCGATGGTGACGACGGTTGCCGAAGCCGAGCGGCTGATCGCGGCGCAGAAGACATCCGGCGTCACCATCGTTACCGCCTTCCAGGGCGGCCTTTCGCCACTGGTCCTCGACACCCGCAAGCGCGCGGTGGCCGGCGAATTCGGCGATCTCATCGCCATCTCCGGCATGATCTGGGAAAGCTGGGCATCGAACTATGGCGGCCACTGGAAGCAGCAGCCGGAAGTCTCCGGCGGCGGCTTCATGTTCGATACCGGTGCGCACATGATGAACACCGTCTGCCTGTTGGCGAACTCGGATTTCGAGAGCGTCTCGGCCTACATGCACAATCACGGCCGGAAGGTGGATATCGCAACCGCCGTCTCCGCCCGGCTGAAGAACGGCGCGCTGGCGACGCTGACGGCCGCCGGCGAAGGCCCTCCCGGCTGCGCCTCCTACATCACCTTCTTCTATTCCAAGGCGATCGTTCGCATCGACGCCTGGGGCGGCTGGCGTGAAATAAGCTTCGGCCGCACCAGCGAAGCCCGCGAAGAGGCCGAAATCCTCGGCAATCCCATGAAGAACTTCCTCGCAATCCGCGCCGGAAGCATGGAAAACTCCGGCTCCGTTGAAATGGGTTTGCGATTCGCTAAGCTCTGGGACGCAATCAAGGAATCGGCAGCGGCGGAGGGAGTGCCCGTCCGGATCGCCGACTAAGGAAATTCCAGCAAGACTGCGCAGCGGTTTTGCTTCTGGAATTGCGTGACAAGGGATACACCGTTCCGCCACTCGAAGAAGAGCGGAATGGGTCTGGACGGGAGCAGGCATGAGCAGGAAACGCATCACCTCCAAGGAGCTGGCAAAGCTCGCCGGCGTATCCTCGGCAACGATCTCGCGCGCCTTCTCGCCGGATTCCCGCATCGGCAGCGCCACCCGCGACCGCATCCTGGCGGTCGCCCGTGAACACGGATACCAGCCTAACGCCATTGCCCGCTCGCTGAACAACCAGCGCTCGCGGCTCGTTGCCCTCGTCGTCAACGCGATCGGCAACCCTTGCGAGGCGGAAGAACAGCAGCTGCTCGTCCACCGCCTGCAGGCCCGCCAGCTCCTGCCGATCATTCTCTGCTGCGCCGATCACTCCGACCGTCTGCAGCTGATGCGGCTCGCCTCGACCTACCAAGTCGATCACGTCGTCGTCTTCTCCGACATGGTCTCGATGCAGGATGCCGTCGACATCTTCCACACGACCAAGCCGATCATCGTCTCCTTCGAGCCGCTGGAAAACGAGAACGTCTCAAGCATCCGCATCGATGGCGCCGTCGGCGCTGCCGAGATCATCGACAAGATCGTCAAGGACGGGAAGAAGCGCTTCGCCTATCTGTCCGGCACCAAGTCGAGCTGGATCGACAAGCTGCGCCGCAAGTGGTTTGCCGATGCGCTCGCCAAGCACGGTCTCGATTTCGAGGCCGAAGCCTTCGGCGACTATTCCTACGATTCAGGCTTCAAGGAAGCCGTCATGCTGCTGCATCGCTCGAAGGTCGATGCGATCATCTGCGGCAACGACGTGATGGCGATCGGTGCGCGCGACGCCGCCCGCCGCGTGCTCGGCAAGAACACGCCCGGCGATATCGCCATCGTCGGCCAGGACGGCATCGCCATGGCCGCCTGGGATTGCAACGACCTGACGACACTCGGCCTGGACCATGTCGCCTTCATCGACGCCGTGGTCGAGGTGATCGAGCGCCACGAGCAGGATATCGAAGGCCCGCACAACATCACGCTTGCCTGCACGCCCCGCTGGGGCTCCACCGCCTAAGGCAGCGCTTTTCATTGCATCGAGGAGGAATTTCCGTGACCATCATTTCATGCGCGCGCGCCTCGCGCCGAACCATTGCCCACGGCTGCAGCAAGGAAGTCTGATATGCGTTCCGTCGTTTCCTTCAACGAATCCTGGAGCTTTCACGAGGGCTTCGGCCAGCGCCTGCTCGACGCCTTCGACGGCAACAGCACGATCAGCCTGCCGCATACCGCCGTCGAGCTGCCGTTCAACTATTTCGACGAGAAGACCTATCAGCGCGCCTTCACCTATCAGAAGGTCCTGCGCTGGATGCCGGAATTCGATGGCCGCGAAGTCTCCATCGTCTTCGATGGCGCCATGGCCGACAGCGTCGTCTATCTGAACGGCGAAGAGATCATTGCCCACAAGGATGGCTACACGCCTTTCGAGGCGCGCCTGACAGGCAAGCTCGTCAAAGGCGACAACCTCATCACCGTCAAGATCGACGGCAGCGAGAACCCCGCCATCCCGCCCTTCGGCGGCCGCATCGATTACCTCACCTATGCCGGCATCTACCGTGACGTCTGGCTGAAGGTCACCGGCGCCGTGTCGCTGCGCAATATCAAGATAGAGACGCAGGACGTGCTCGGCGATGTAAAATCGGCAACCGCGCGCTGCCAGCTGTCGAACCCGCAGCATGCGACCTTCCTCGGTACGGTCAACGGTACGATCCGCGACGCCTCGGGCGTGGTGATCGCCACCGCGACGGCCGAGACCACGGGCGAAGACGTGACGCTCGCCTTCGGTGGCCTGACCGGCATCGCCCTCTGGGATATCGCCAATCCGGCGCTCTACGAGCTCACCGTGGATCTGAAGACCAGCCACGGCTCGGACCGCCTCGCCTCGAATTTCGGCTTCCGCACCGCCGAGTTCACGCCCGAGGGCTTCCTGCTGAACGGCCAGCCGCTGAAGCTGCGCGGCCTCAACCGTCACCAGGCCTATCCCTATGTCGGCTATGCCGCCGGCCGCTCCGCGCAGGAGCTCGACGCGACGATCATGAAGACCGTGCTGAAGTGCAATATCGTCCGCACCTCGCATTATCCGCAATCCAAGTGGTTCCTCGATCAGTGCGACCGGCTCGGCCTGCTCGTCTTCGAGGAGATCCCCGGCTGGCAGCATATCGGCGATCTCGAGTGGCAGAAGGAATCGATCGAAAACGTCCGCCGCATGATCGAGCGCGACTGGAACCATCCCTCGATCATCATCTGGGGCGTGCGCATCAACGAGTCGCTCGATAGCCACGATTTCTACGCCGAGACAAACCGCCTCGCCCGCGAGCTCGATACCACCCGCCAGACCGGCGGCGTCCGCTATCTGACGGAAAGCGAGCTGCTGGAAGACGTCTATACGATGAACGACTTCATCCTCGGCAACGAGGAACTTCCCGGCGCCAACCGCCCGCGCACGGCACTTCGCCCACAGCAGGAAAATACCGGCCTCGGCCACAAGGTGCCCTACCTGATCACCGAATATAACGGCCACATGCATCCGACGAAGATGCACGATCCGGAACAGCGCCAGGCCGAGCATGTCCGCCGCCATCTCGAAGTATTGAATGCCGCCTATGGCGATCCCGATATTTCAGGCGCCATCGGCTGGTGCATGTTCGACTACAACACCCACAAGGATTTCGGCTCGGGCGACCGCATCTGCTACCACGGCGTCATGGACATGTTCCGCGAGCCGAAATTCGCGGCTTATGTCTATGCCAGCCAGTGCGATCCGTCCGACGAGATCATCATGAAGCCGGTGACCTTCTGGGCACGTGGCGAGCGCAGCATCGGCGGCGTGCTGCCGCTGATCATCCTCACCAACTGCGACGAGGTCGAGCTGAAGTACGGAACGCTGACCAAGCGCATCGGCCCGGACCGCGAGAACTACCCGCACCTGCCGCATCCGCCCGTCGTTCTCGATCACCGGCATTTCACGGCGGACGAGCTCGGCACCTGGGGTCTGGAATGGATCGATGGCGAATTCACCGGCTTTATCGATGGCGAGCCGGTCGCGCATCTGACGCTTGCAGCCGATCCGCTTCCGGCAAGACTGGAGCTTGCGCCTGACAGCACCGTCCTGAAGGCCCGCGAACGCGACAGCACGCGCGTCATCATCCGCGCGCTCGATCAGCGCGGCCAGCGCCTGCCCTTCATGGAAGACAGCATTGGCCTGCGCGTCGAGGGACCGGCAAAGATCGTTGGCCCGACGAGTGTGCCGCTGCAGGGCGGCACGGCCGGCTTCTGGCTGGAGGCGACCGGACTTACAGGCACGATCACGGTGGAAGCGACCTCAAGCCGCTTCCCCGCCATCAGCTTCAGCGTTACCGCCGGCTGAGAGATCAGGCGATCCGCAGCTGGCTCTGCGGATCGAAGAACACCGCCTTGTCGAGATTAAAGGCAAGGCGGGTGTTCTGCCCGGCTTCGATCCCGGCATCGGCGCCGAGGCGCGCGACGACGGACTTTCCGCCAAGCTTGGTAACGGCAAACGTATCCGCGCCCGCGGGCTCGACAACTTCGATCATGCAATCACCATGCGACACCGATTTCGCCTTGCGATCTACGCCGTCGAGATCGGTCAGCGCTTCCGGGCGGATGCCGAAGATCACCGGCTTGCCATTGTAGCTGGTCAGGCTGTTATTGCCCGCCGGAACCGGCAGCTTCAGCGGCTCGCCATTCGGACGGTCGAGCGAGACCTGCAGTCCACCCGAGCCGTTCTCGACGGTGGCGTTCAGCAGGTTCATCGCCGGCGAACCCATGAAATCGGCCACGAACACATTGGCCGGGCTGTTATAGATCTCGGCAGGCGTGCCGAACTGCTGCAGCACGCCATCGCGCAGCACGGCAATCTTGGTCGCCAGCGTCATCGCTTCGATCTGGTCATGGGTGACGTAGACGATCGTCGTGCCCATGCGCTGGTGCAGGCGCTTGATCTCCGTGCGCATGTCGACGCGCAGCTTGGCGTCGAGGTTGGAGAGAGGCTCGTCGAACAGGAAGACCTGCGGATTGCGCACCAGCGCGCGGCCCATGGCAACGCGCTGACGCTGGCCGCCGGAGAGCTGGCTCGGCTTGCGATCGAGCAGATGACCGATCTGCAGCATTTCCGAAACCTGCTTGATCGCCTTGTCGCGCTCGGCCTTCGGCACGCCGCGGATTTCCATGCCGAAGGCGATGTTTCCGGCAACGGTCATGTTCGGATAGAGCGCGTAGCTCTGGAACACCATGGCGATATCGCGCTTCGACGGATGCAGGTCGTTGATCGCCCGGCCGTTGACGCGGATCTCACCTTCGGTGATCGACTCCAGGCCGGCAATGGTGTTGAGCAGCGTGGACTTGCCGCAGCCGGACGGGCCGACGAGCACAAGGAAGCCGCCCTCTTCGAGCTCGAGATCGATCCCCTTGAGGATGTCGACGGCGCCGAAGCGCTTCTTGAGGCCGGAAATTTCAAGGAAAGCCATGGATCACCCTTTGACGGCGCCCGCCATGAGACCGCGCACGAAATAGCGGCCGGCGAGAATGTAAACGATAAGCGTCGGCACGGCGGCGATCATCGCAGCAGCCATGTTGACATTGTATTCGACCACCCCGGTCGAGGTGTTGACGACGTTGTTCAGCGCCACGGTCATCGGCATGGATTCACCGGTGCCTGCGTAAGCCGAGGCGAACAGGAAGTCGTTCCAGATATTGGTGAACTGGTAGATCACGGTGACGACGATGATTGGCAGCGAATTCGGCAGCATGATGCGGCGGAAGATCTGGAAGAAGCTTGCGCCATCGACCTGCGCTGCGCGCACCAGTTCCGTCGGGAAGGCCTCATAGAAGTTCCGGAAGAACAGCGTTGTGAAGCCGAGACCGTAGACCACGTGCACGAAGACCAGGTTCACGGTCGGATTGCCGAAACCGAAACTCATGCCCGTCGCATTCTGCAGCGTCATCCCGAACCGGCCGAAAGCGCCGAGGATCGTTGCCATCGGCAGCAGCACCGACTGGAAGGGAATGAAGCAGGCAAACAGCATCAGCCCGAAGACCAGCGTATGGCCGGGGAAACGCCACTTGGTCAGCACGTAGCCGTTCAGAGCGCCGAGCACCGTGGAGATCGCCACCGCCGGCACGACCATCTTGATCGAGTTCCAGAAATAGCCCTTGATGCCAGCGCAGGTCAGGCCGACGCAGGTCTCGCCCCAGGCCTTGAACCAGGGATCGAGTGTCGGCGATTGTGGCAGCGACAGCATGTTGCCGTTCTGGATCTCGTCCATGGTCTTGAACGAGGTGACCAGCATGACGAACAGCGGCATCAGGTAGAGAACCGCAAAGATGATCAGCAGGCCGTAGATGGCCGTGCGGCTGATCCACCGGCTGCCGTTACCCTGCGACACGGCGATTGTCGAGGAGGTCACGCTGCTCATCGCGCCTTCTCCTTCAGTTCGGAATAGAGATAGGGAACGATGATCGCCGAGATCGTCATCAGCATGATGATCGCGCTGGCCGAGCCGACGGCCATTTCGTTTCGCTTGAACGTGTATTCGTACATGAAGTTGGACGGCAGCCAGGCCGAACCGCCCGGGCCGCCCGAGGTCAGCGCCACGACAAGGTCGTAGGACTTGATCGCCATATGCGCGAGAACGATGAAGGCCGACAGAAACACCGGCCGCAGCAGCGGAATGATGATCCGGCGATAGAGCTGCAGCGTCGAGGCGCCGTCGATCTGCGCCGCCTTCATGATCTCGCCGTCGATGCCGCGCAGGCCAGCCAGGAACATCGCCATGACGAAGCCGGACGCCTGCCACACACCGGCGATGACGACGGTGTAGATGACGAAATCCTTGTTCTTGATCCAGTCGAAGTGGAAGCTCGTCCAGCCGAACTGATGCAGCGTCTGTTCAAGGCCGAGACCCGGATCGAGGAACCACTTCCAGGCGACGCCGGTGACGATGAAGGACAGCGCCATCGGATAAAGAAAGATCGGCCGAAGCACGCCCTCGCCGCGGATCTTCTGGTCGAGCAGGATCGCCAGCAGCAGGCCGAGCCCCAGGCAGATGCCGATATAGAGGAATCCGAAAATACCCATATTGGTGATCGACGTGTACCAGGACGACGGCGGATCGCTCTCGAACGTCCAGCGCCACAGGCGCTGATAGGCGCGCGGCCCTGTCAGGTCGTAAGACGGAAAGGTCTTGGAATTGGTGAAGGACAGATAGGCCGTCCAGACGATGAAGCCGTAGACGAAAATGATGGTGATCAGGAAGCTCGGCGCCAGCACGATCTTCGGCAGGGCATCCTGCAACCGGCCGCGAATGGACGCGCGGGTCGAAGGATTGGACGTCAGGACCGGATCGGTGGTCGCAACAGTGCTCATAAATCAATCTCCTCCCCGCATCATTCCTGCAGGGCGCAAAGGCCTCCCCGCACTGTGCGGGGAGGCCAGATGTCGAACAGGTATTAGCGAGCGTCGTCGATCGCCTGAACGAGCTGGGTCACAGCTTCGTCGGAGGTCTTGATCTGGCCGTGAACGAACTTCGAAACGACGTCCTTATAGGCATTGGCGATTGCCGGAGGCGCGCCGTAACCCTGAGCGAGCGAACCGAACAGCGTGCCGCCGTCGTTTGCCTTCTTCAGGTCGGCGATACCCTTCTTGCCGCAGGCGTCGAAGGCCGTATCCGGAACGTCCGTACGGGCCGGAACCGAACCCTTGACGACGTTGAAGGCCGACTGGAAGCTCTTCGACAGCGTTGCCGTTGCGAGAGCGACCTGGGCTGCCTTGCGGTCTTCAGGAACGTTGAACATGCCGAACATGTCGGAGTTGTAGATCACGCTGCCATCGGTACCCGGGAAGCGGTAGCACAGGAAGTCCTTGTCCGGGGTCTTCTTGGCGGCGACGAATTCGCCCTTCGCCCAGTCGCCCATGACCTGAACCAGCGCATCACCCTTGATGACCATCGCCGTTGCCAGGTTCCAGTCGCGGCCCGAGAAGTTCGGATCGACATACTTGATGATCTTGGCGAGGTTATCGAAGGACTTCTTCATCGTGTCCGACTTCAGAGAGTCTTCGTCGAGATCGTTGAAGGCCTTCTTGTAGAACTCAGGACCGCCGGTCGACAGAACGATCGAGTCGAACATCGTGGCTTCCTGCCAGTTCTGACCGCCGAGAGCGAGCGGGATGACGCCGGCTGCCTTTGCCTTGTCGAGCAGGGCGATCAGGTCGTCGAAGGTCTTCGGCTCGGTGCCGCCGATCTTGTCCATCACGGCCTTGTTGATCCAGAGCCAGTTGACGGAGTGAACGTTGACGGGTGCTGCGACCCACTTGCCGTCATAGACGGAGAATTTCTGCAGAGCCGCCGGAACGGACTTGTCCCAGCCTTCCTTCTTCGCGGTCTCGGTCAGGTCGCCCATGACGCCGGCCTGAGCGTAGTCGAGAACAGTGTAGCCGAGCATCTGGGAAGCGGTCGGATACGTACCGGCAGCAACCATTGCCTTGAGTGCGGTCATTGCAGCGTCGCCGCCGCCGCCGGCAACCGGCACGTCCTTCCAGGCGTAACCTTCCTTGGAAAGGTCGCCCTTCAGCACGTTGAGAGCCGCGGCTTCACCGCCCGAAGTCCACCAGTGCAGCATCTGCACTTCCTTGACGTCGGCAGCATGAGCGCCGAACGCAGCCATCATCACGGCAGCAGCAGCCACCGAGCCCAAAAACTTGCGCATAGTCTTCCTCCCGTTTGCAAGTCGGCAGCGAAAGCCTCCCTCCGCCACCCTGAATGCCTCCCGCCACCCCGGGCGGGAAAACATGCCGAAGCCGATCCGGCCGCGGTTGACAATTTAAAACGATATAAATTACCCGCCGTCAAGTCTTTCTCGACTTCCGAGAAAAAAGATTATTAATGACGCAAGATACTGAAATTATTATGTAATGCCTATATTTCGTCAGAAATCCCAAAAATTTAAAACGTTTTCATAACTTTATTGCTTGCAATGCATCTGCCCGTTATGTTGATTGCCGCAGCCCCAGGAAGGCCAAGTTGACCGATCCGATAAAGCCGCCCCGCGGCGAAAACCAAGACAGCCTGCTGAGACGTGGCAAGCCGACATTGCGCACGATCGCCAACCTGACCGGTCTGGCAGTGACAACTGTGTCGCGCGCGCTCAGCGACGCACCGCAAATCTCGCTGGAGACCCGCGAGCGGGTGCACAAGATCGCCCGCGAAATCGGTTATCTCCCGGATCGCGCAGCGCAGCGCCTGAAGACCGGCCGCACCAATGTCATCAGCATCCTGCTCGACTCCCACCAGGAGGTCGTCGGCTTCGGCACCTCGATCATGTACGGCATTGCCAAGGCTCTGAAAGAAACCTCTTACCATCTGGTGGTCGCGCCGAACTTCCTGTCGACGACCGAGCTCGAAGCCGCCGAATACATCGTCCGCAACAATTTCGCCGATGGCGTGATCTTCACCCGCACCGAACCCTTCGATGCGCGCGTGCGCATGCTGATCGAAACGGGCTTTCCCTTCGTCAGCCACGGCCGCACCGAATTCTCGACGCAGCATCCCTATGTCGATTACGACAACTACGCCTTCGCCTATGAGGCAACCGCCCGGCTGATCGCCAAGGGCCGCACGAAGGTGACCATCCTTCTGCCGCCGCGCCGGCTGACCTTCTACCAGCACCTGCTGCATGGCTTCATGACTGCCGTGCGGGAAGCCGGCGCGAGCTACGAAATCTCCGAGGCGATCACGCTCGATTCCTCCGCCAGCGATATCCGAGACTATGTGCGCAGCCGCGCCGCCGGACCTGACGCGCCCGACGGCTTCATCTGTCCCGGCGAGGTCTCTGCTCTCGCCACCATCACCGGCATGAGCGACGCCGGAAAGCAGCTGGCAGAAGACTACGACATCGTCGCCAAGGAACATTCACGCCTGCTGACGCAACTGCAACCCAAGGTCGAGACGATCTACGAGGATCTGGTCGCCGCCGGCGAAGAGCTCGGCCGCATGCTGATCCAGCGCATCAACGATCCCGAGGCGACCACCGGCATGCAGCTCATGCAGACGCCGCAGATCGCATTCCCGCCCTTGTAAGCGCCGCCGACGGTTCGATCTCCGCCAGCAGCGGCAGGTGGTCCGACGCCCGCCGTGCGAGCGGATCGGCAAGCGCCGCCACTCGCCTGACGCCAAGGCCTTCGGAGACGAAGACATGATCGATCCGCAGCACAGGCAGCCGTGACGGATAGGTCGGCCGCGGCTTACCGCCCGCAAGCAGCTGAACATCGCGAAACTGCCGCGCCAGCATCCGGTAGGCAGGCGACAGGGGGATGGCGTTGAGATCGCCGCAGATGATTGCCGGTGCCGCCTGAAACTCCGGCGAACTGATCCAGTCGCGCCCAAGCAGCGTCGCCACCTGCCTCGACCGGTCGATGCCCCGCAGGCCGAGATGCGTGTTGAGCACATTGAACTGCAGCCCATTTGCAATGACCTGCAGCCATATCGCACCACGGGCTTCACCAACTGACGGCAATGGACCCGCGCTCATTAGCTTGGTCGGAAGCGCCGTCAGGATCGCATCGCCATATCTCTCCTCCTCCACATGCAGGGCCGGATGGAAATGCGCCTCCATCTTCAGGAGCGTGGCGATCAGATGCGCCTGATCGATCCCGCCCGTCCGTCTACGGCCGACATCGAGCTCCTGCAAGGCAATGATATCCGCACCCGATGCGGCAATGACATCGGCAACCCGCTGCGGATCCAGCCGCCGGTCGGTGCCGATGCAGCTATGAACATTGTATGTGAGAACCTTGATGAGTTTGGCGTCTTGAACGGCCACGGGGTCGGAGAATGTGCTCATGCCGTGGGAACCCGTTTTCACGTTGTTTCGTTCCATCAACGGAAACTGCATAGCAAGACGGAAAGCTCATGCCGGGCAAGCGCCTCATTATCAACGCCACCCTCGTCCTCGGGCTACTGCTGGCCGCCTACCTGCTCTACAAGGTGTTCAGCCGCTATTCGCTGGACGAGGTGATGCAGTCGATCGCCGCCATCCCGATATCGCGGCTAGCCGCAGGGATCGGCTTTGCCGCCCTCTCCTACCTCTGTCTCACTGGTTTCGACTGGATGGGCCTGCGCTATGCCGGCAAGCCGCTCAGCTACCCCAAGGCAGCAATCGCTTCCTTCACCGGCCTCTCCATCGGCCACAATCTCGGTGTCGCGGCGCTGAGCAGCGGCGCCGTCCGCTACCGCTATTACTCGCGCTGGGGCCTCAGCACGGAGGAGGTCGCCAAGGTCATCCTGTTCTGCGGCGTCACCGTCGGTATCGGCCTTGCTGCCCTCGCCGGCATCGCGCTGCTCGTCAATCCCGAGGATGCCGCCAATCTGCTGAAGCTTAGCCCATCCGGCCTGTTCGGTCTCGGCGTCGCCTGCCTGGCGATACCCGCCGTCTATATCCTGCTATCGGCGACCGTCCGCGCTCCACTCCGGCTCTGGAAATGGAGCTTCGAGATGCCGTCGCTGAAGCTCGCAATCGGGCAGGTGGTCATCGGAACGCTGAATTTCATCTTCGTATCTGCCTGCCTGCATCAGATGCTGGCGGCGCAGGGCGAGGCGAGCTTTGTACAGACGGCAACCGCCTTCGTCCTCGCCAACATCGCCATTCTCATGACCCACGTTCCCGGTGGCCTCGGCGTGCTCGAGGCGACCGTCAGCCACGTGCTGCCGGGTGCGGCCTCGATCGGTGCTCTCGTCGCTTTCCGGGTGATCTACTTCCTGCTGCCGCT
This sequence comes from Rhizobium sp. BG4, assembly GCF_016864575.1. Classification (NCBI taxonomy): domain Bacteria; kingdom Pseudomonadati; phylum Pseudomonadota; class Alphaproteobacteria; order Hyphomicrobiales; family Rhizobiaceae; genus Rhizobium; species Rhizobium sp. BG4. Next base: position 2,290,186 of record NZ_CP044125.1, on the reverse strand, counting down.
CTTCATCGGCCTGCCGATCCTCGGGATCAGCGAGCTGGTGCTCCGCAACCGGAAACCATCGTCAGAAGAACACGCTGACCAGACGGCCAACGCGCAGGCGCAGCCGATGTAGCGGCCAATAAGGACGGCGGGGATCGACGATCGCGGTACCGGGCAACGGCGTCGTGCCACCATGGGCGATATCGACGGCAAAATGGCGCAGACCGCGCTCGCGGCAGTTCAGCACCTCGATCGTCTCGAGCAGCGACCGCTTTTCGCTTTCCATCTGCCGAACATCCTCCGGCGCCGCATCGAGATGCTCGGCAATCAGCCGGTGGCGCAGCGCGGTGATCGCCTGACGATGCCCCTCCGTCTCCGCCTCGATCGCCAGATCGCATTCCGTATCCAGCCCCTCGGAGCGATTGTTGAGATTGGAGGAACCGATACGGATGAAGGCATCGTCGACGATCATCAGCTTGGAATGAATGACGATTTCCTTCTCGCCACCCCGTTCATCGGGCACCACAGCATACATCACCCGAAGGCGGTCATAGCGATCGATCCGCTTCAGCCGCCGGATCAGCCGGTCGCGATTATTGCCCATCGTCAGCTTCTCGATGAGACCATGCGAACTCTTGGTGACCAGCACCGCGATCTCCGGCCCCTCGATCTCCTTCAGCCGCTTGGCAAGCTCGCGGGCGACGCCGAAGGAAGCGAGATACTGCGTCTCGATATAGATGTGCTTGCGTGCCGCGCGGATCGCATCGCGCGTCAGGCGAAACGCTTCATAGTGACCGCGCTTGCCGATCAGGCCGGGCTCGGTGAGCGCAATGGCCGCCGTCGCATCGGTCATCTCCGCGGCAACAGCAAGCGGCCACGCGGCATCCCGCACCGGCGACGGCTCGATCTTCTGACCTGTCGCCTTCTTCCAGCGGCGACGGGCGACATCGCCGATCAGGCTTGCCGCCTGCCCGGAAACCATCGACTGCATGTCATGCACCGGCTCGTAAGGCGTCCCGTCAGGCGAGCGGCGCACAGGGTTGCTGACCCGGTGATCCGGTTCGTCCCAGCGCCGCGCTGTCAGGTCGATGCCGCCAAGAAGACCGAGACTGTCGTCGATCGACACCAGCTTCTGGTGATGGCAGCCGCGCAGCGGATGGCGGAGGTCAAAACGCATGGTGATCTGCGGATGAGAAGAAAAGCCGCTCTCGCGGAAGAGCCGCAGCGACTTGCCCGAGTAAACCGGCCCCATTCCCCAGACGAGAATGCGGATCTGCAGCGCCGGGTTCTCATCGGCGAGCGACAGCAGCAATTCGCCTAGCGTTTCCGAGCTCTGCTTCGGCCGCAGCCGGATATCGGGATTGAAATCCCAGCCGACGATCCAGATCGTCTGGCGCGCCTGCCGCAGCGCCTGATCGAGCGCCGAGAAATAAGCAGCACCATCGACAAGAAACGCAACTTTCGAGGCTTTGCCGGACCGCCAGGCGTTGCGGCCGGTGCGAATGATGCCGCCGGGCACGGCGGGAATGGCAGCCTTCACCGTGCGCCGGGCGGCGCTGGCGATCAGTTCCATGGTATTCGCCGTCTTGCGGCTTGCGCCGATCGCCTGAAAATCCGTCATCCCTTGCCCGCTGCCCCACGCTTTTTCGATGCGTCCCTTAACGTGCGAGGCTTCGCCGAAGTTCCGGCGCGTGATGCAAAAAATTCCTGATGTCCAAGGCCTTGCGGCAATAGCGGCCTTGCCCCGGCAGCAAATTTCGCCCATCCCTTGAGAAAATCGGGAGGACCACGATATGCGAAACTACTCAGCCTGCATCGAATGGCTCTTTGCCACGCCGGACGACCGCTTCGAAGACCGCATCGCCCGCGCCGCCGCGGCCGACCTCGGCTTCATCGAATTCTGGCGCTGGACCGACAAGGATCTCGACGCGATCGAGGCCGCGCTGAACCGCACCGGCCTCAAGGTCTCTAGCCTTGTCGCCGAACCGATGATCCCGCTGACCGACGTCAACAATCGCGAGACCTGGCTGGAGGGCCTCACCCAATCCGTCGCCGTCGCCAAACGCCTCGGCGCCCCCGTCCTGATCGCCCAGGCCGGAGACGATCTCCCCGGCCTCTCCCGCCCGGAACAACGCGAGGCCCTGATCGGCACGCTGCGCGCCGCCGCCGACATCCTTCAGGGCACCGGCGTCCGCCTCGGCGTCGAGCCGCTCAACACCCGCATCGACCACATCGGCTACTACCTCGATTCAACCCGCGAAGCCCTCGATATCATCGACGAAGTCAGCCGCCCAGAAATCGGCATCACCTACGACATCTACCATTCCGCCGTGATGGACGAGAAAACCGAAGACGTCATCGCCAACCGCATCTCCCGCATCATCCACGTCCACGTGGCCGACCATCCCGGCCGCAACGATCCGGGCACCGGCAGCATAGACCTGCGCTATCGGCTGGATTGGCTGTTTGATCACGGCTACCGGGGCGCAGTTGGCATGGAGTACCGACCGCTGACGGCGGATGCGGCGGCAGTGAAGGTGGCGCTGGAGACGCTTGGGACTGAATAGTGTTTGAATAAGCCCATGCCGGCACGCACGGAGTTGTCTCCGCCATCCCCAGAAGCGTAAAACCCGCCGGATGGCGGGCTGTCAGGCTTTGAACCTTCTGCGTTGAGGTTATGGTCCGTAGGACGATGATCTACGATCGCCGGGGAAAGCGAAGCTTTTGCGCCATCGATAGGTCGATAGGATTCCGGGAAGTTTGGTTGCGGGGGCAGGATTTGAACCTGCGGCCTTCAGGTTATGAGCCTGACGAGCTACCGGGCTGCTCCACCCCGCGTCCAGCGCAAAACCCTTTGGGTTTTGTCGCGATAGCGTAAAACGCCTTTGGCGATTTACGCTTACTGCCGGAGCAACTCCGAAGGAGTTGTCTCCTGTAAGGGACGCACCATTATAGATCCGGTGCATCGCTATTTCAGTCTACATATAGGGCTCGAAAGCAAAAAGGCCGCTTTGCGAGCGGCCCTTTGATCGGCTTTGGGCCGTAGAATGTGATGAGAAGATTTATGTTGCGTTTAGCAGACCTGGCAGCGACCGACTCTCCCGCGTCTTAAGACGAAGTACCATAGGCGCTGGGGCGTTTCACGGCCGTGTTCGGAATGGGAACGGGTGCAGCCACCCCGCCATGACCACCAGGTCAGCGAAGCGCAACAATTGAGAAGCTGGATTTTGAGCGAATAGGGATTAGTGAGTAGCGAATAGTTTCGCTTCGCCATTTTATTCGCTGGTTTTGAACACGTCTTGCATCATGAGGCGCCTTTGGCGCCTGATGAGCATTGATCAATGAGAACGATCAAGCCAATCGAGCTATTAGTACCGGTAAGCTTCATGCGTTGCCGCACTTCCACACCCGGCCTATCAACGTGGTCGTCTTCCACGGCTCTGATAGGGAACACTCGTTTTCAGGTGGGTTTCCCGCTTAGATGCCTTCAGCGGTTATCCCGTCCATATATAGCTACCCTGCTATGCCCTTGGCAGGACAACAGGTCCACCAGAGATATGTCCATCCCGGTCCTCTCGTACTAGGGACAGATCCTGTCAATATTCCTACACCCACGGCAGATAGGGACCGAACTGTCTCACGACGTTCTGAACCCAGCTCACGTACCGCTTTAATTGGCGAACAGCCAAACCCTTGGGACCTGCTCCAGCCCCAGGATGCGATGAGCCGACATCGAGGTGCCAAACAACCCCGTCGATATGGACTCTTGGGGGTCATCAGCCTGTTATCCCCGGCGTACCTTTTATCCGTTGAGCGATGGCCCTTCCACGCGGGACCACCGGATCACTATGACCGACTTTCGTCTCTGCTCGACTTGTCAGTCTCGCAGTCAGGCGGGCTTATGCCATTGCACTCGACGACCGATTTCCGACCGGTCTGAGCCCACCATCGCGCGCCTCCGTTACTCTTTCGGAGGCGACCGCCCCAGTCAAACTACCCACCATACACTGTCCCGGATCCGGATAACGGACCGCGGTTAGACATCCATGACGATAAGGGTGGTATTTCAAGGATGGCTCCACGGAAACTGGCGTCCCCGCTTCAAAGCCTACCACCTATCCTACACATGCCGACACGAATGCCAGTGTAAAGCTATAGTAAAGGTGCACGGGGTCTTTCCGTCTGACCGCAGGAACCCCGCATCTTCACGGGGAATTCAATTTCACTGAGTCTATGTTGGAGACAGCGGGGAAGTCGTTACGCCATTCGTGCAGGTCGGAACTTACCCGACAAGGAATTTCGCTACCTTAGGACCGTTATAGTTACGGCCGCCGTTTACTGGGGCTTCGATTCAAAGCTTGCACCTCTCCTCTTAACCTTCCAGCACCGGGCAGGCGTCAGACCCTATACGTCGTCTTGCGACTTCGCAGAGCCCTGTGTTTTTGATAAACAGTCGCTACCCCCTGGTCTGTGCCACCCCATCTCACTTGCGTAAAATGGGGTCACGCTTCTTCCGAAGTTACGCGTGCAATTTGCCGAGTTCCTTCAACATAGTTCTCTCAAGCGCCTTGGTATACTCTACCTGACCACCTGTGTCGGTTTCGGGTACGGTCTATACGGTGGAGCTATTTCCTGGAACCGCTTCCCTGCCCACTCAATCCAATAAGAATGAACAAGTTACGCAATCCGTCACTACCACCAGGCCCACGAATATTAACGTGGTTCCCATCGACTACGCGTGTCCGCCTCGTCTTAGGGGCCGGCTAACCCTGCTCAGATTAACTTTAAGCAGGAACCCTTGGTCTTTCGGCGAGAGGGTCTCTCACCCTCTTTATCGTTACTCATGTCAACATTCGCACTTCCGATACCTCCAGGATGTCTCACGACTGTCCCTTCACAGGCTTACGGAACGCTCCGCTACCACTTGCATTGCTGCAAATCCTCAGCTTCGGTGCATGGCTTCAGCCCCGTTACATTTTCGGCGCAAAGACCCTTATTTAGACCAGTGAGCTGTTACGCTTTCTTTAAATGATGGCTGCTTCTAAGCCAACATCCTGGTTGTTTTGGGATCCTCACATCCTTTCCCACTTAGCCATGACTTGGGGACCTTAGCTGGAGGTTAGGGTTGTTGCCCTTTTCACGACGGACGTTAGCACCCGCCGTGTGTCTGCCGAGTAGTACTCCCGGGTATTCGGAGTTTGGTTAGG